>JAHDNZ010000066.1 GCA_018435125.1 Bacillota bacterium
ATTTATCATTGACATTGATGTTGACAGTATGAATGCTGTCGCTGATGAAATCACAGCTTTCGGCGGTAATGCGGTAGCGCATAAGGCCGATGTTTCAAAGGAACATGAAGTATCGGATGCGGTCGCCCGCTGCGTTGAACTTTTCGACTCTATTGAATATGCCCACAACAACGCTGCAGTCATTATCAGCAAATCGACTGTGAACTGCACCGAAGATATTTGGAACGCTACAATGAACACAAATTTGAAAGGCTATTGGCTCTGTATGAAGCATGAAATTTTACAAATGCAGAAGCAAGGTCACGGAAATATCGTAAACACCTCTTCCATCAGCGGTCTTATCGGACGCGCCGGAGATATGCCGTACAATGTCAGTAAGTTCGGCATTATCGGCTTGACCAAAACTGCCGCTTTGGAAAATGCTGACAAAAATATCCGTATCAACTGCGTTTGCCCCGGAGCGATACAAACGCGGGAATGGAACGACCGTGTTCTTAAAAAGTTAGGTGGATTGCATCCCATGAACCGGATCGGACAGCCGGAGGAAGTGGCAAACGCCGTTATGTGGTTGTGTTCAGATAATTCTTCTTTTATCACAGGACACAGCTTGGTTATCGACGGTGGCCGGATTGCGGGAGAGTGGTAATGAGGAATGAAAATTATAGTTTTTAAACTTTTTGATTTAGAATTGGTAGGTTGCCAATGGGTTCATCCACACTGGGACAAAGAATTTTGAACGTCGGCCGTTTACGGTGGGATATAAGGAGCGGAGCATATGAGTAGACGGTAGACGGGTTATTTCGCTCAGTAGAATGGATTAATAAAAGGGGTATGCTCTAAAGGGAGATTAATGATTGTCGCTGACCTTGGTGGCACTTTTTAGAATATGTGTTAAGCCATGTAGATTCCGCGCGAGCTGGATACTGTTATGACAGCGGATATCATAACTACCGAACCCCAAACGAGGATTTGTTGTCACGAATAGTTTACGCCAGATGGCTCTGCATCTGCATGACAACGACAGAAGCGCTTAGCATTGATTACCGTTTGGCGGTACGATTGATTGGTCGTTCGCTATGAAAAAAATAGTCCAAGCTGGTTATACAGGTGCAGTTGCACTAGATTCTGCAACTGGTAAGTTTTCCAGGGCGTTTTTGGCAAGAAATGAGCTGAGCAAAGGTCACTCTGTGAACTTTTTATTTTTTGTGGGCCTATTATTTTTTTAAAATATTATCATACTCACATTGACAAAACTTGATTTGATGCATATATTTATAGCATATCAAATATTTTTGATGCGAGGTGATAATTTGGAGACGGTTTATGAGGAACACGCAAAAGTTTTTAAAGCCTTTTGCGACGAAAAACGACTGCGAATACTTGAATTATTATGTAGCGGTGAAAAATGTGCTTGCGTATTATTGCAACAGATAGATTTGGGGCAGTCAGGGCTTTCCTACCATATGAAAATATTAGTCGAGTCGGGTATTGTGGAGAACCGACAGGAAGGTAAATGGACACATTACAAAATCAGCGAAAAAGGCAGCACTTATGCTATAGCTTTGCTAAAGGAGCTGACAACGCCAAACACAGTTATAGGAAAAAATAATTGCTGCAAATGATAAGGCCATCCATTTGATGGCTTTTAACAGGAAGAATACATCAAAAGATTTTGATATGATTGTCCATTTTAGAAAGAGGGTTATCTGATGCCAGTGTTAAAAGCAGTCTGGGATTTTTCACAAGACAATATCCTTGGCATGAAATGGCTGAATGATTTAATTGGAGGAGTGTTATCTTTTTTCGGGTTGGATACCTCCAGTCGCTGGATCGGGAGCATTCAGTTTTTCATTTATGATGTTATAAAAATTGTGGTTCTTTTATGCTTCCTGATCTTTATTATCAGCTATATCCAAAGCTACTTCCCGCCGGAACGCAGCAAGAAGATATTAGGACGGTACCACGGTATCGTGGCGAACTCTGTTGCAGCCTTGCTTGGAACGGTAACGCCGTTTTGTTCCTGCTCGTCCATTCCGTTATTTATAGGCTTTACATCCGCAGGTTTACCACTCGGAGTCACTTTTTCATTCTTGATTTCTTCGCCAATGGTAGACTTGGGTTCTCTTGTCCTGTTAATGAGCATATTTGGAGCAAAAGTCGCTATTTTATATGTAATATTCGGTTTGGCAATTGCTATAATTGGTGGCACTCTAATCGAGAAAGCGCATATGGAAAAGCATGTTGAGAGCTTTATCTTGACGGCCGGAAGTGTTGATATTGAGTCACCGGATCTTACAAGAAAAGACCGGTTGATCTATGCAAAGGAACAAACGCTGTCTACATTTAAAAAGGTTTTCCCATACATCCTGATCGGTGTTGGTATAGGTGCCGTTATTCACAACTGGATACCCGAGGAATGGGTGGTATCCCTGCTTGGAAGTCAAAACCCCTTCGGCGTAATCTTAGCGACACTCATAGGTGTGCCGATGTATGCTGATATCTTTGGCACAATTCCGATTGCTGAAGCACTGCTCTTAAAAGGTGCAAAGCTGGGTACGGTGCTGTCTTTTATGATGGGTGTCACCACGCTGTCTTTGCCATCTATTATAATGCTTCGCAAGGCAGTTAAGCCAAAGCTGCTGGCGCTGTTTATTGCCATATGTACGATGGGAATAATTATTGTCGGATATCTATTTAATACTTTACAGCCACTTATTATTTAGGAATGGCGAAGACCTGGTTTTCTGCTATTTATTAGCTGACTCGTATAGAGTACGGCACCTTGGTTGTGAAGTGGGTTTTCGGTAGCGTATACGTTGATGGCTTGCCCTTGAGGTGGTAGTAATTGCCCGAAAACTTGAAAAACTTCTTCAGTAGCAAGAAAAATAAATGTGTTTGCAGAGGTAACTTCTGCTGTTGGAGCAAAAGCTCTTTGAACCAGCTGGTTGGATTTAATATGTTTTATCTGGGATTCTAAAAACGAGAGGAGATATTTATTATGGCACTGTTTGGAAAGAAAAATAAAAAGCCTCACAAAACCAACTCCTGTTGCTGTGGAGGTAGCTGCGATGCTGAAAGTATGGTAAAGGCAGAAGAAGCGAAAACCGAAGGCGCAAGTGTGAAAGTTCTTGGAAGCGGTTGCGCAAAATGCAATCAGCTTGAAGCGGCGGCAAAAGCGGCACTTGAACAATTGGGCATGGACGTAACGATCGATCATGTGACCGATTTTGCTCAAATCGCAGCTTACGGTGTGATGACTACTCCTGCCCTTGTTGTAGACGGAAAAGTCGTCTCTTACGGCAAGGTTCTTAAAACTGATGAGGTTGTGAAAATATTAAAAGAAGTTAGAGGATAAGTATATGGAAAAAAAAGCAAATGAGGAAGCAACTCAGCGAGAAGCCACTTCTTTAATAGATATCTTTAGTTCAGCTTACTCCATTGACCGCCCCTTAACCGTTTATTACTCATGGGTGAGCATTTAAGCGGTATTTGCGTAAAAAAATAAGCTTAGGAAGCAAAAAAAGAGAATCAAACCGCTCAGTTTGCTTCCTATTTGCTTATGCCACCTAAAGACACTTTCCGAAAATGATAAAGAGCGTAAAAAAGTCAGATTCAAACAAACTGTCAGTAAAGGATGTCGTGCATTGTAAGCATCATTTTGGTGTAAGCAGACAGACAATGGTAATATTATTCCAAAGCCTGTGTACAACAAGTTGTCTTATCCCGGAATCGGAATATTTAAAAGCTTATTGCAATCCGAGATTCGATGTGATAGTATTGTAACGAACGTTAGATAGAGAGGTGTTGGTATGGCAGAAAAGGATATGAGAGAAAGAATCAAAGAAGTAGCAGTAGAACATTTTAACATTAATGGTTACCATGGAACAACGATCCGCAACATAGCAAAAGACGTAGATTGCTCCTTGCCAATGATTTATTACTATTACCATAATAAAAAAGATCTGTTTGATGAGATCATAAAAAAGGAATTTTTCGAACTGTTAAAAAGGCAGGTATCACTCTTGAGGACAGATAACATCATAGAGCTTTATACAAAGTTTGTGAATGATTTAAATTTCTTGAGCGACTATGATAAAAAGGTTTATCGCCTTGGAATCAAAGTTTATCTGTCCTTTGATGGCGATGAGGAACTGATGGAGATCATGGATGAGTGGGAAAAGACTATACTTCCAAGGCATTATCAGATATTAAAATCACATTTAAAGAACGTAGACAATGATATTGCAGTTATACGAACATTAATACATTTATTGGAAACATTGATAGAAAGTATTGTCGTCAAAAACAGGTATCTACCTGAAGAAGAAATCCGGGAAGAGATTTCGATCGTTCTTCGTGGGTGTGAATAATTGCTATCTGCAGGTGGAGATTTAATTTAAACTGTTATGATTGTTTTTCATAGTGGCTAACGAACGTTAGAATAAATAACATATTAGGAGAGAAGAAAAAATGGATATTGAGAAGAGATTGGCCTTATTACAAAATACCTATGCGGCATCTATAGCAGAGACTGTAAACACTTATGATAAGTTACAGGTGCTTGAAACAATCGTAGAGAGAAGAAAAGAGAGGCAAGCACAGACAGCAACCTTTTTGAATCAACAACTTGGCATTGAAATCGTTGAGGATGTTTTTGGTAAGCTTTCAGAAATTTATGGGTGTGCTAACTGGTCTGTGGAAAAAAAAGACGATGGCTATATCGCTACGGCAATATCGTGTAAGTTATGTGCGCTAGCTAAGAAAATGGGAGGAGCAAATCCTTGTAATGGATGGTGCTTAGATCCTATGTTTGCTATGATCACTGCCATAGAAAAAACCGATGTTGAAAGCATAGTTGTTGAAAGCACTTTAATGGCCGGAGATTGTTGTAAAGTGCTTGTAAATACCCATATAGAATAAAAGATGTTACTAAAATACCATCGACATATGGAAAATGAGAGAGAAATGTATTTATTTTATTATGAAAATGAGAAACTCAACAAAATCTTAGTTATGGTATAAGGGTTTTTTGTTTAGGCGAGAGAGTAAAAAAGAGTATATGAAGTCTTTATTAAAGAGGCCTTGAGGAGTTGGTTGAAAATGGAAAAGAAACAAGCCGATCAGAAAAAAATATTGTTATATGGAATTATGATTTTTCTGCTCCTTATTTTTCAAGAAGTTCTAGGCAAGGTGGGGAGAAGCGTCGCTGATTTACTCTCCTATGAGAGAGTTGATCCCTATAAAGCCTTTGCATGGGTTTCTGTTCACCATATCACTATGATGCTAATTACCCTTGCTGTAATTATGGTACTAAGCAAGCTGTTGAAAGTTGATTTTGGTTTTAGCCTTGGTGACAAGAAAACAGGGACCAAATATGTAGTTATGTATACGGCCATATTTACAGGGGTTACCCTTGTTTTACATATACTTATGCTGATCAATAACAGGCTACCAGTATATGACTTCCCCCTAAACAAAAAGAATATTCTTGGCACGCTTGGCTTTCAATTGTTCTTAAGCGGGCCTGCTGAAGAGATTCTGTATCGAGCGCTCCCCATAACAATACTTGTGCATGTACTGGGAAAGAGTGTCAAAGTAAAGTGGGGAATTACATTAGAAACAATCATTGCCTCATTATTATTTGCCATGGCACATATGAAATGGTCTTTATTCCCGTTAACATTTGAAGCGGATTACTTCAGGTTGTTTTATGCTTTTGTGTTAGGCATTATCCAGGGCAAAGCTTACCAAGATAGTCGTAGTATTTTGTATCCGATGTTTATGCACAGTATCAGTAATGTGTTAATGGTTGGAATAGGGTATCTGTTTCTTTTACTATAAGACAGGCACATTAACAGCGTTTTTGAATCTAGCTTGTGGTAATAATAGTTGTTGATAATTAATAAGGGTCAAGTTATGAATTCTCTTTTTCCTAGGACTCGCCGATAGGTGGCCAGTGATGAGTCTCAAAAGGCGGAAGCAAATACTGGAAAAACAAGGGAAGATAGGAGATAAAAACGACGAGCATCAAAACGATTAAGCAGCAATATATTGCTGCTTACTTCAGCAGGGCTATCAGCCTCAACATATTATATTTGCTGGAGATTCTGTGGGAGGGGGGTATTAAGTCTGGTACGCTTCTAAAGCTTAAGGATGATAACATTCCACTACCAGCTGCTTGTGTGGCATTTTCCCCCTATCTTGACATGACAATGTCGGGGCAAACGCATCGAACTCGTGCCAAAGTTGATCCTTATACACCCAAAGGCATTACCGAAACTTATTTTGATTATTATGTGAGCGATGGTGATCCAAAACACCCTTATACTTCACCTCTTTTTGGTAATCTTGAAGGTTTGCCACCAATCATGATTCAGGTTGGCAATAACGAAACTTTGCGTGATGATTCTATTATGTTTGCTAAAAAAGCGAAAGAGGCAGGAGTAAAAGTGGAGATAAAGGTTTGGGAGGGGATGTTTTATTGCTTCCCTTTGCTCGCCCCAATGTTCCAGGACGCGACTGAAGCACTTTATGAAGTATGATAGTTTTCTGGTAAAAATTAAATATTTTTTCAACAAATTTAGGCTTGCATCTGAAATGCTAAACCAGCTGTATAAAAACGAGTTACAAATAACGATTAATATAATACTGCAAGGTCTACCGCCATAAGATATTAAGAAATACAATATCCACCATACCTCATATATGCTAGAAAGGGAAAGGAATTAAAAAAAATGAAGCCATCTGTGAAACTATTAGTTATTGTTTCTTCTCTGTGCGCAATTATTTCAGCATGCCTGGGTGTATTTTATTCGTTCGACGGAACAGCTAAAACAGTAACGAATATATACGGACAGGAAATTACCCTGTTTGGAGATGGTATTTACGCATACAATTCAATCATGAAGGCGGGAGCTACAAAGGGAACAGACATTGTTATCATAATCACAGCTTTATTGCTGCTTTGTGTTGTGTTGTTTTTTAACCAGAAGAAATACGCGCCTTTTCTTCAAAGCGGGTTGCTGTCTCTTATTCTTTACGCTTCGACCTGCTTGATCATGGGTGTTAGCTTTAACAGACTGTTTTTGCTTTACACATTGCAATTTGGAAGCACATTATTTGCATTTATTTTATCAATGGCTGAATTGCTAAAAAATAAATCCTTTAATGATATGGTGTATGCCAAGAAATTAACAGGGACAGCAATCTTTATGATCATTTGCGGGTGTTCAGTTCTTGTATGGATGATGTTTATCATTCCATCTGTTGTTTCAGGAAAACCAATGGAAATCATAGATATATACACCACTGAACCAACCTTTGCCATCGATTTGGCTATTATCTTACCATCGGCAATGTTTTGTGGTATCGGGCTGCTAAAGAAAAAAACGGTTGCTTATCAGCTTGCGCCTGTCCTACTTACACTATTAACAGGAGTAGGAATTTGTGTTATTTTGCAAACGATAGTCCAATCTGCTTTGGGTATTGTCTTAGATAAGGGCCAGTTGTTTGGACTGGTGATATCGTTTGTGATACTTGGTATAATTGCTTTTTTATTGAATATCAAACTACTAGCCCAAGTTTCGACTATAAAAGAGGAAAAAACTGAAGTTACTATTTCCAAATAGGCAAACCATTGATAAACCCACCTTGATTTTTGAAAGCTAGAAAATAGTGACCTATAGTTATTTACATTTGCTAATTGTATTGACTCTGTATCGACAATATGCCATGCTGATGCTGGATAATCTTGTGATGGGTTATTATCGTAACGCTTCGTTTCTGTGCACTATTTCTGCTTTTGATAATGTGTTACAGTCAGTCGTAAAAGAACAAGAAGCAACAGCACCAATTAAAAAAGCATTCCATCAGTTTATTAAATGTTAAAGAACATCGGAAGGACAGGGATAAAGCATGAAGATGAATAAAAATCGCATTCAATGGCTGGCACTGATGGGCATGGTAGGATTAATCTTTTACTTTCTCCATGTAATCTTAGGTGAAATAAGCTATCCGGGCTATAATCCTTTGTCGCAGGCTGTAAGCGACCTTACCGCTGCTACAGCGCCATCAAGGGAAATAGCATCAGCTTACTCTACGGTCTACGCCTTTTTCACCGTCGCAGCTTGTACCTTACTTTGTGTGTTTTATCAGGGAAGAGTAAATAAAGTTTTCCGCCTTGGAATTTACTTGTTCGCTGTTATGGAATGGACTTCAGCTATAGGTTACACCCTGTTTTCTTTATCCGATAGCGGCTACGCTGGTACTTCCCAAGATGTAATGCATATGGTTGTAACAGCTTTTGTGGTGTTGCTGTCCATTGTTTCAATGGTTTTGATAGCGGTTGGATGTTTTAAAAGCAAAGTACATAAACAATTTGGCATTTTAACGATGGCTGTTTTAGGGCTCATGGCACTTGGCTCCATCGCAACGGGCATTGTACCGGTTGGATATTTCGGTATAGCGGAGCGGTTAAGTGTGTATTCGGTTGTCATTTACAGCGCAGCGCTATCGCTGTTTACTTTTAGGTATCCGATATAAACGTTGCCCCTTTTTCCCTGTAATGCAACGCCTAAAAAGACATGAAGTATCTGTATTAAAATTCAAGAACTCTTTCAAAATTATTGTAGAGTGACTAAGCACTTACTAAATAGAAGGTAGGTGCTTTTTTCATGCTTATTTTGGGGAAACAGTTAAGATAGGTAACTTAATTTAAAAGGTTGCTTAAAAGACCTGTTTATTGATGGTCAGGGTGTAATGGAACTATTGATTATACTTTCCGGTAATCAGGATAAATGCTAAGATACATGATTAATGGATAGTACTAGAGTATTATCTGATCTCTAAGATAGGGTAAACTGGTTTTTATTTTTAGTTAGAGAATAGGGTTTTTGATTTATTGCTTCTAGCCCTAAAGAAACATATAACTATATTGACCATGTTAGAGAGGAGAGTTTTATAATGGCAACTGCTAGTGACGGTCAAGGTGCAGCCGGCTTGTTCTTAATCCTGATTCTTCTTGTTATCATGACAATGAATGGCAAGGGTGGTCTCTGGTAAACAGTTAAAAGGAAACCACTATAAATTTGTTAAGAAAAAGAAGCAACCTTTTTAAAAAGGCTGCTTCTTTAATTTGCAAACGGGTTTTTAGTTAAGATTATTTTATTCCCTGCTTGAATTCGTATATGAATAAAGGATACCTACTTTCAAGCACCTATTTTGCTTTTTAAAGATTTGGGTTTTTGTGAAGGCAGTGGAAGTTTAAGAATTATTTTAACCTTTCTGATTATTCCAATGGGAGTCTGTTGAGTAGATTGTCCAAGAGGATTATCTTTAATAGCAGCTTTTATAAATTCGTTATTTAAAGATGAAGTTGATTTGCCGACTATATCAACACCTAAATCATTGGCATCAACGATAACAATACTTGTGCCAATTACTTCGCTTAATTCTTTGGCGATTTTATTAGGTTTGGCCGGAGCTAAAACAGCATATTTATTGTAGGGAGGCAAGGTGTAAGAACAAGGACCATCGATAGCGGCAATATTCTTTCCTGCGATTTTGTAAAAGACTCCTTTAATTCCTAAAGGTTTTGTTATGGCCGCAGCAAAGGCTGCAAAAAGAATTTTAAAATAACCAGCTTCTCGCAGTGCCAGTTCCATAGTCCACGGACTTCCAAGACCAATTCCATATGGAGATTTGTAAACGTATTTGGCTAATAATTTGGCAGTAAAAGATGGTTTTATATCATCAATGCAATATCCTCTGCCCTGAGTAATGGCTATCATTTTTTCACTGATAAAAACAGTATCATCTGGACAAAGATGGGGTTTTACATAGTTTATTAAAACCTCACTAATATTATCACCACTTTTTAGAACAGGAGTTTTAATAGGAAAACGAGCATAATAATCTTCGTTTACTTTAATCAGCAGCTTTTTCCCAGGATTCGCTTTTAGTTTCTCCATCTAATTCACCTCCGAGTTTAATATCAGGATAGCTGTTTAGTAGGATTTTATTTGTAATTAAATGTAAATTATTCTATTTGACACATTAAGAATATCATTCCTTGGCTAGGTAGTCCATTTATATTTGTTATTTAACCGATATAAGTCTCTAAAAAAACTCCTGTCTGGCTCTGGAAGGGAATTTAATTGATCGAAGGAAATCTATTAAATAACAAAAAGGTAAAAGGAGATTACATAAATGAACAGCAGAGTCAAGATTTACCTATTTTTCCTAATATTGGTATTTAATATACTTATTAGAGCTGATTCTAATCTATCTATAGATAACCTCCAAAAAAGGATGGTTAATATTCAAAAGAATATTAACCTACTTGGAAATGCTCTTGAACAAAAGCTCACAGCTAAGTTTACACTTGAACAAGAAAGAGCGATACAGTTTTTAGACATGACCGAAGCATTTTTAGATGAAGCAGAAGTTTACTTAGAATTGAATGATCTCTATGAAGCCGATCTAAGGATAACATTCGCAGAGACAATGTTAAAAAAGACCTTGGTGCCTCTGGCTACATCACCCTTAGTTGAAGGCAGGATTATTTCTCTGGACGCTACAACCTTAAGCCAGAAAGCTATGGCCAACCAGATTGCAGATCTTGTAGAGGAAATTGCTAATGCAAACTTCAATACGATCTTTGTTGAAGTAATCCGTGGTGATGGCTATTGCGTATATCCTTCAAAGTTTCAAGTGCAAACAGAAGAACTCTTGGGCCAAGATCCGCTTTTAGAATTAATAGACAGAGCCAAGCAGTATGAAATTGATATTTTTCCTTGGGTAAAAATGTTTTATGCCACATCTAATAAGACTCCCGGTCCTATTTTAATTAACCATCCTGAATGGATAGCCCTTGACCGTTATGGTAATGGTTATGAAAAGGCCGGTTTAGTCTGGTACAATCCCGCTCATCCTCAAGCACGCGATTTTATTTACAACTCAATTTTGGAATTATTTCAAAACTACGACTTTGCCGGCTGTCAACTCGATTATGTTAGGTATCCTGTCAATCTAACTGAAGACAATGATTTCAGTTATGATGTCTATTCCAGAGAACTTTTTCGAAGTTTCTATGGTATAGATCCAATTAATATCCCCTATGTACCTTACAGCATCAGAGCCCAAAGCGATTATCAAAGAGGGGATAGTGGTTCACTTTTTGCCAGTTGGCTTTCTTTTCGTGAAGAAATGGTAACATCTTTAGTTGGCAGAGTAAGTATTGCTCTAAGATCAATAAAGCCGGATCTGCCAATCAGTATAGGTATTATAACTGCCTTATGGGGTGGAGGAACGATACAACAAGCTTGGTTTAGAATGCAAAACTGGCCAATCTGGTTAGAAAATCATTATGCCGACTATCTTTCTCCCATGATCTATCAGGATGATGCTAATGTGGTAGAGCGTGAAGTAAAAGCGATAACTGAACTTATCAAAAACCGTGCTTTGCAATATCCTAGTCTAGGAGTACATGCTATGACAGATCCCTATCAGCTGATTAAGCAAATTGAGATTATTAGAAATAGTGGTATCGCCGGTATGAGGATTTTTGCATATCCACATCTAAAACAGGAACATTTCAGAGCTTTAATAGAAGGACCCTTTAGAGAGAAAGCCATACCACCACATAGAGATGTGATAAAAGCTTCACTGCTAAGAGCAAATGAACTAACAGATTTATTTCCGCAAGAAACAGACCTTATATTACTAGTTCAAGCTTTAGACAGTATACCGAAAAACCATGGCTATTCCAGGTATAATACTATCAAAAAAGCCCTAACTACAGCAAAAAAATTAGGTAAAATTGAAAACCAACGCATCCAATACGAGCTAAATTATATCTGCAGTTACCTGGAAGTTGCTCTTTATACAGAAAGACTCTATAAATAGTACTTTATTTTAATTTATGTGTTTAGAAGAGAAAGACTCGCATTTTGAGTTCTTCTCTTTTTAATGATCAATTAATTATTAACGTCCAACCTTTGGAAAACCCATAGTTTTAACATCCGGGACTGTTTAGGAGTAAACATTGGTATCAGCAAGCAATTGGATGGCATCACCAATTTTACTACTATCTAAACCTAAAAGTGCTTTACTAAAACGACGTTTAAGGCCACCGAGGTCTGTTTTTCCACCTTTCCAGGCTGATTCACCGGCAATAGCAACACCAAACCAATTGGGCCCAAAGAGAGTTTCTCCATCGTCATCCCAAGATGTCACTAAAATCCCTTCGGTACCATAAGCTACACCTTGAAAGGCATAATCTTTGATATTGTAAAAAGAATGACTATATGCCGGGAATAGATTCATCCAGTTTGAAATGCCAGGTGCCCCCCCATTGCCTTAAACCTGTATCTTGGAAAGGCTTTAATCTGCTGGGAATACTAGCACTATCCATATAATGCCAGTTAACAACGACGGCATCTTTAGGAATATGTTTGATAATCTCTTGGTGATTTAAAGCCATATCACCCCAAAACATAGCGGTTTTGCCATGCTTATTAACAATATCGATTACTTTGACTAAGTGTTGGAGATAGACTTCACTAATACCACCTATCTCTTTAGCCCAGGCCCCGCTTTTACCATAGGGTAGTTCCCAAGCCTCATCACAGTTAATATGGATAAAATCAGAGGTGGTTACAGCTGCATATTTAGCTATGATTTCATCTAAGAACTCAGAAACTTCGGGATTAGTGGGATCAAGTTGTACGCTAAAAGCACTGGGACTGTTAGAAAACTTATTGAATTCTGGTATCTCCAGAAACAGATTGTTATGTCCAAAGGTTTGGATCGAGGGGATAATCTCTACATGAAAGTCTTTGGCATATTCAACTAGTTCTTTTAATTCTGCTACCGTAAATGTTGCATCGGGGTTATCGATACCTTCCAAAACATGAAGTTCCATATAGGGAGAAAAAACATTTAGCTTTAGCTCACTCATTATCAAAAAAGAAGTGTTCCTCATCAAAGGTTTCTATCTTTGGTGGCAGTGGTAAAAGCCTTCTGGTTGGTCTTGTAAGATTGAGTTCATCTGTCAAGACTACAATGCTAAAAATATAAAGACACAACAAAAAGAGCCCGAGATTTTTTAGATTCACCTTTAATCAACATTCCACGATGAAATGTGAGATTGGCATTTAATGAATTCCTATTTAAGCAGCTTGTTTAAGGCTTTTCATTTTGAACCAAGGTTTATGGGTTATCTTCGTATCAGGGTTAAATTTACTATGAATGGTATTTAAAATATCACCCTTTGAAAAAGAAAGTCGAAAAGTCCTGGTACTTTTTTTAGCCATAATTTAGGGTTGAGTTTTGGCCTTTGAATTTTGTCCTAGCTCTATAACAAATTAACTAGTAGCTATTTTTAATTACCTAATATAGAGAATTAGAACTTTAATCATGTGGAGCTTGTTTTTTTATAAAGTAGGAAAGTTACTTTAAATAATAATAGGATTCTCACTTGAATTTCGTTATAAATAACATATACTTAAACTGAGTTAGATTTTATTTTGCTAAACAGAAATGTTCTATAACAGTTAGCATATTGATTAAATTGAAAGGAGATATAAGATGGCATTTAATGAAGAAAAACCGAGATACATCAAGGTTAAGGAAGCTATTTTAGAGCAGATTCTAAGTGGGCATTTGCAAGTTGGTGAGAAAATGCCAGGTGAACGTAAAATCGCTGACAAGCAAAAAGTCAGTCAAATGACAGCTAATCGTGCTATTCAGGAATTAGTTAAAGAAGGATATTTAGAAAGAGAAATGGGAGTAGGTACATTTATAATCTCTAAAGACCCTGTACGCAAGGTTGCTCCCAAAGTAAACATTGTACTCTTTGGTGAGATTGGCAAAAGAGAAGATAATTATAATCGAGCTTATGAAGCAACCTACCTTACGGTGGAATATCTTTCTAAGGATATTTATATGGGCACTATGTTAAGAAGCTTGATGGAAGCTGGGTATGCATATGGATGCGAATTTGCATTTTTAACTGTTGCCCAACCTTATGAATTAGAAATGTATCTACAACAGGCAGATCGTAGTCGTGAAAGTTTTGTGCTTATCAACCCACTTGAGAGTTGGACAGAGAGTATTAGACTTATTGGTAAAACTGAAATGCCTGCAGTTGCGATAAGTGCTCACTGGGAGAATATGGGAGTGCCTTATGTTGATACGGATAACTATAACGGTGCTAAGATAGCTATAAAGCATCTATTTAGCTTGGGACATAGACAGATAGCAGTTTTTTACTCTTGGCCTGAAACAGCTAACACAAGAGATCGCATTATGGGTGTTAAAGACACCATGCAAGAATTAGGCTTAAAGCTCGATGAGGAAATGTTTTGCAATATACTTGGCACCGATTTACAAGGAATTGTTGATGTCAAAAAGGCTCTTGGAAATATTATTGCAAGTGGTAAAACGCCTACTGCTATATTTGCAGCTGGTTTTGAATTAGCTTTAGCTATCAATACAGCGCTTAGGTACTATAATTTATCTATTCCGGAGGATGTTTCTTTAATAGGATTTGACGATTCACCAGCAGCTATTTATTTACAACCACCTTTAACTACAATTAAGCAACCTCTTCATGAGATGGCTAAAGAAGCTATTTCAATAATTATGTCAAAACATAAAGAAAGTCGTTCTAAGACTATTCCGGTAGAATTAATTTTGAGAAATTCAACAGCCGTTATCAAAGAACCGAAAATATGAGCAAGCGTTATATAACTTTTTATTTGATTCTCTAAACTTTTATAAATCCCTTTTGTAATGAAATAATAAGAAAGGTTCGTGAGCGATTTATAGCTCTCACGAACCAATAAGGCTACAGTGGTTGTGTGAAAAAATTACAATCACCTAGACCTCACTAAATAATATTACATCTTTTCGGGTTAATATGCTTAAACTGAAAAAAATATTTTATGAGGGGACAAGAGTCTTGAAAAAGATGTCTTTTTTGGGTGTTTTTGTAGCTGTCATAGTTTTGGTGGTACTTGGCATTGCTTTAAGAATTAAATCAGCTTCTAAAATAAAACAGGTGGAAACTGAGACCGTTAAGTTTTTAATTGCTAAATACAAAGATGATATAATTCTTCTTGATGTGAGAGAAAAAGAAGAATATAGAGCTGGTCATATACCCAAATCAGTTTTAATTCCTTTAGGTGAGCTGGCCTTAAGACTAAATGAATTAGATAAACAAAAAGCAGTTTTAGTTATCTGTCGTTCAGGTAATAGAAGCCTAAGAGCAGCCGAAATCCTTATTAAAAATGGTTTTAATGAAGTTTTTAACTATAAGGGTGGTATGCTAAGTTGGGATGGAGATATTGCCTTTGATTAGTTATTTCTTGTATAAACTTATCTTATGAGGGTAGTCTAAACACAGGACATTTTATTAAGGAGATGATCCTAGTTTGAATCGTACTGTGATTTGGCTTCTAATAATAGTTGTAGTTGTAGTGGGTCTATTTCTTATTTTCCGCAGACCTCCGGGAAAAGATGAAATGAAAGAGCAAGCAGAAGATCTTGAAGAAAAGACAGAGGATCTGACCAAAAGACCTGAGGGAGGTCTTACTGATGGCACCTTTAATGGCCGAAGTGACACAGATGATCATGATAATTATGGTTCTATTGATATTAAAATAGAAAACAACAAAATAACCAATGCATCTTATACCGAATATCTTGATACTGGTGAACCCAAAGGTGCAGATTACCCTTATCAAGTGGCTTTAGAGGCCTTTCCGAAGTTAGAAGAGCAACTTATTGATAAACAAGACCCAGATGAGGTAGATGATATCGCTGGAGCAACAGGTACAAGTGAAAAGTTTAGAGTTGCAGCTAAACGAGCGTTAGAAAAAGCTAAGTAGCCCCTTCAACTAGCAAGGGGCTTTTTTGCTAAGTTTAGTTGGTAGATTATAGCAACATTGCCAGTTTATTGGAGGTTTGATAAATATGTTACTAGAAAACGGACTAAATCCAGCTCCCTTTTTCCAAGGAGTAGTTTTGCCTACTGAGGATAACTGGCAAGTTCAGACGGTATTAAAAAAACATTATTGTTTTTCGACTGGACTAATGCGACAAGTAAAAAACAATGGCTTGTTATTAGTTAATAAAAAGCAGGTACCTTTTACAATTTTTGTCAAGGCTTGGGATAGAATTGAGATTTTTTTATTTCATAAAACCAAAGTAGAACCAGAAAACTTACCTCTAGATATCAGATACGAAGACAATGAAGTTTTAGTCATAAACAAACCGGCCGGTCAGGTAGTTCATCCGAGACATCAATATGTTACAGGCACTTTAGCCAATGGCATAGCCGGTTACTTAAAAAGACATAAGGAGCAACCATCTAGTTATCTAATAAACCGTCTTGATAAAGGTACTTCAGGGTTGTTATTAGCTGCTAAAAATCCTTTAGCAGCTGTGATTCTTTCTCAAGAGATATCTCAAATTAATAGAGAGTACTTAGCATTAGTCAGTGGTGATTTAAATGCCAATGAGGGTATTATTAAACTTCCTATATATACATCTCAAGCTAGTATCAAAAGGGTTATAGCTAGCGAAGGTAAGGCCTCAACCACAAGATATGTTGTTCTCAAAAGGTATACTAATTGTACCCTTTTAAGACTTTCACTAGAAAGCGGTAGAACTCACCAAATAAGGGTGCATTTAAGCGCTATAGGCCATCCTATTTTAGGTGATTTTCTTTATGGAGAATTAGTAGATGGGTTACAAAGACCACTTCTGCATGCCTCTTTTATTTCTTTTAGCCATCCTAAAACAGGTGTTAGGTGCAGGGTTGAAGCACCTCTCCCAGATGATTTCCAAAACTATTTAAAAGCTAGGCCTTAAACAACTTCATTCCAATGTGTAGATAATGTTCTTATCTTTTTTCGACTTAGAACAAAACGTTAATAAAACTACCTTAAAAGAGAATTAATTTCTTCATCCCTTAGTGAAGTTAGGTTTAAAATTTCAGTATTTGTTAAAAAATAAAGCAGCTTGTTAAAAGCTGCTTTATAAAGATATTTAATTATTCATCTTCATCGTCAGAATCTGAGAAGTCGCGTTCTAATTGCTTCAGCCTGGTTAAAGCGATAGCTTCCCGGGGAGATAGTTCTCCTTGGGCTAACCTATGATAGATATCTACAGAATCGCTTAGTGTTTCAGATAGCTGATCTGACATTATTTGAAAGGCTAACCAGATTGCTATGGGTGAGTAATCATCATTGGACAAATCGTCAACCTGCTGAGATAATTTCTCTAAAACCAAGTTGGCTTCAGTCTGCAATTGTTCTTCATCGAGCCCAAAGTACTCCTTAAGCAACCATTTTGGCAAGCGAAAACCATCCGGAATCCTACGATTGTGCAGAAAATCAAACATACGACTTCCCCCTTTCAAGTACTCTAGAGATTAAAAACCAAGAGTACTTTGCCTATTTTAGAACAAACCAAACCTAGTGTCAAGTCATGGTAATTGAGCTCTTAATTATATACCAACATTTTTCTTATTATCACCAAAAAAAATTAAAACTTGATTTAAAAATTACCTGCTAATAATAAAAGAAAGTGTTTACCAATCAAGGTATTAAGTTTTTTATAGAGAAAAATAGAATCAAAGGAGGGGGTAAAATGTTAAAAAAACTCTGGAAGGCTGGTTTAATTATAATGTTAATTAGTATGTCTAGTTTAGGGGCAGAAAAGACTTTTAACGATTATGTTTTGAAACAAATAAAGACCTACCCAACTGATGGCTCATATACCTATGAGTGGTCTAATTATCCAGGGGTTACTCAAGATTTAGTCTACCAGGGCATAACTTTAGTCAAAGGCGATCCGAGACATCGAAGTTACTGTTCAGGTATTACTTTTGAAGTATTTTTCATCTCCTACATGAATTATGTTAAAGCTAATGGACTGCCTGATTCAATCGGGAATTTAAGTTTTGCTCAAGTAGAGTTTTTTAGAAGAGCCTGGTATGGCACGAGTGGAGATCGTAAAACAATCAAAACTGCTTTAGAGGCCTGGGGTCTAGGGTGTGAAATAAATGACTGGGAGAAAGTACGGCCTGGTGATTTTGTGCAAATCTGGCGTCATAGTGGTAGCGGGCACACTGTTATATTTCTTGAATGGCTGAAAAATACCTCTAATGAGATAGTTGGAATTAAATATTGGTCTAGCAATTACGGCCTCGGACCTAGTGAAGCTCAAGAGTATTTTGGGTTAACCGGTAAGTCTATTATAAAAGAACAGACATATTGTTTAAGAGTTATCGAACCAAAAGACTGGTGGGAAAAAAATGGCTAGAAATTTTGCTCCAATTACAAGATAAGATATGTTTCTGGGATTCAAAAAGCTACTGTGGTAATAAGGCGGGAAGATATGTCAAAAACGAAATTTTTACCAATGAGTCAAGAAGAAGTTTTTGCTTTGGGGTGGGATAGATTAGATGTAGTTTTAGTAACAGGTGACGCTTATGTAGATCATCCTGCTTTTGGAGCAGCCTTGCTTGGCAGATATCTAGTAAGCCTAGGTTACAAGGTGGGTATAATTGCTCAGCCTGATTGGAGAAGCAAGACAGATTTTCAAAAGTTAGGCTCCCCCAGACTTTTTTTTGGGGTAACTGCAGGAAATCTTGATTCAATGGTAGCCAACTATACAGCTGCCAAACGACCCCGAAAGGAAGATTTCTATTCACCAGCAAAAAAAGCAGGGCAAAGGCCCGATAGAGCTAGTATTGTCTATACTAATCGCTTGAAAGAATCATATCCTGATGTACCGATAGTCTTAGGTGGTATAGAAGCAAGCATGCGCCGCTTAGCTCATTATGACTATTGGAGCAATAGTGTAAGACGCTCGATTCTAGTTGATGCTAAAGCAGACCTTTTAGTCTATGGTATGGGAGAAAAACAACTAGCCAGTATTGCAGAGAATCTGGCTATGGGCTTAGGTATAGAAAGTCTTTATGGGCTATTGGGTACGGCTCATATAGAAAAAAATCCCTATCTTAGTAAAGATACAGTGGTGTTGCCACCTTATAGTGCGTTGACTGATAAAAAACAGTTTAACTTGGCTTTTAAACTTTTTTACGAACAATTAGATCCACTAAGAGGTCAGACAGTAGTGCAAGAGCAACAAGATGGTTGGTTTATAGTAATTAATCCTCCTGCCAAACCACTTTCTAGCACTGAGCTTGACTACATTTATAGTCTACCCTTTTTAAGGAAGGCACATCCTTACTATGATGCTAAAGGGGGTGTGCCGGCCATAAGAACTGTACAGTATAGTATTACAACTCACAGAGGTTGTCCAGGCGAATGTTATTTTTGTTCTTTGGCTCTCCATCAAGGGAGAATTGTCCAATCAAGAAGCGAGGCATCAATTATTAATGAAGCCGAAATCATTGCCAAGGACAAGGAGTTTAGAGGCACCATAGATGATGTCGGTGGCCCTTCTGCTAATCTTTATCTGGCGAGCTGCTCTTTACAGAATAAGCGTGGAGTATGTATCAAAAGGCATTGCCTGACACCTAAGATATGTCCACATTTGGAGTTAGCCCAGGATAAGTATTTAGATCTTCTAGAAAGGATACGTAACATTAAAGGTATAAATAGAGTCTATATTCACTCTGGAATACGTTTTGATGTAGCCCTAAAAAGCAATAGATTTCTTAGAGATTTGTGTCGCCACTATGTTGGTGGGCAGTTAAAAGTGGCACCAGAACATATTGCAAGTAATGTTTTAAAACAGATGAATAAGCCTGACTTTGGAGTTTACGAAAAGTTTTGTCAAGAATATACTCAGATTTGTCAGCAAGAAGGCCAAACGGCGTACCTAATACCCTACCTTATTTCCTCTCATCCGGGCAGTACATTAGATGATGCCATCGAGCTGGCTATATATTTGAAAAAACAAGGACGATATTTTGAACAGGTTCAGGATTTTATTCCGTTACCGCTTACAGTTTCGGCAGCAATGTGGTACACCGGTAAAAATCCCTTTACAGGCGAAGCAGTGCATATCCCCAATGAGAGTGAAAAAAGGATGCAAAGAGCACTCTTGCAATTTCAAGACAAACGCAATTGGCCTCTAGTACGCAAAGCCCTGTTATTAGCCGGCAGAGAGGATCTTATAGGTTTTTACAACCAATGTTTGGTACCACCTGAAAAAAAGTCCAACCCAAAGGTAAGAAAAAAAAGGTAAAGAAAAATAAAGAGGGAATTTTTAAACGGAGGGGGAGGGTTTTTTGAAAAAGTATTGGCTTTTAGCTTTATTTCTTTTGCTAGCGGTAGCTATACAAGCTGTAACTTTAGAGATGTGGTTTACTCGCGATAATGAGGTAGGAAATGTTATTAAGACAATGACTTCTGAGATTTTTACTCCTAAAACCGGTATTGATGTCAATATCACTATTATGAATTATGATGATCTGTGGAGCAAAGCAATGCTAGCTCTTGCTTCAGGAGATACACCTGATTTGGCTAGTTTTGGTTCGGAATGGCCGGCAGAGTTTGGCATGCGTGGGGGTTTAGTTGATCTAAAAGCTGCTTTTCCCAAAGATTTTGCATCCATGGAAAAAAAGATGTACCCCGGTCAGATGAGATCACTTGAATTCATGGGAACAGCTTTTGGTATACCAATCGAGTTTGGCTTTGGTCTGATCTATTATCGCACAGACATTTTTGCCGAAAATGGTTGGGCTTATCCTGAGACCTGGGATGAAGTTCGGACCTTACTTCCCAAAATGCAAGCTAAGAAAATGAATATGGGATGTATTTCACAGTATCTCTTGCCAGAATGGCAGACTACACTTAATTTTGTCTGGCAAAATGGTGCTGTTTATGTGAATGAAGATGGCATTAGCTGTGGGCTTAATGCGCCGGGAGCGATAAAAGGTTTTAAGGAAATGATGGATCTTTTTATCCATTATAAGCTGCCGCAGGAGTTTATACCAATTAGTGCTTTTGCCAATGGTGAATATCCAATCGTATCCGGTGGGAATTGGAATTACTCAGCGGTTGACCAAGGATTTCCTAATATACGTGGGAAATGGTCTCTCGGGCTATATCCGGGTACAAGGCAGCCTAATGGTTCGATAAACCATGCTGTTTATAACGGCCCGCTACCTTTTGGCATTTTTACTTATTCTAAGCACCAAAAAGAAGCCTGGGAGTTTATTAAATGGTTTTTTCAAGATGATATTCAAGCTGAATTTGGTAGTAGAATAATGAAGAGAATTCCGGCTGCTTTCTTCTTTTCGGCTAATATGGAAGTAGCTAAAAAAATCGATTATTTCCCTAAAGAGCATATTAAAACCATGTACGAACAATCTTATCAGTCAATGGCACCAAGATATGGGTTAGGTTCGGTGGTAGGGTATCGTTTTGTTAGAGATGCAGCGATGAGTGTTTTGTTACAAAATACAAAACCGGAAGAAGCACTAACTAAAGCCTATAAACAGGTAGATGCCGAGATGAAGCGCAAGGTAGGCGAATTCGAGCGTTTTATAAAACGTATTAAGAAATAAATACTCGGAGGGCTTAAAGCTCTCCGTTTTTTTTTGTACAATATAAATAAGACGATTAAGCACTTATATTTATAACGAGGTGTAAAAATGAATTCTATCTACATTATAAGTCCTATAATAGGTGGTATAATTGGTTATTTCACTAACTGGATTGCGATTAAAATGCTCTTTCGCCCCTACAAAAAACTCTCGTTTGGTCCATTTACCTTACCCTTTACCCCTGGCCTAATACCAAAAGAGCGGGCTCGAATTGCTGAGAGTATTGCTACAGCTGTCGGCGACAATCTTCTCAATCCTCAGTTTCTAGCTCAAGAAGCTGTTACACCCGATAAAACCGAAGCCATTAAAGAGTTTTTAACTAACAAAAGAGCAGAGTTACAAGCAAGTGAGTGGACTATAGAAGATATTCTTGAAAGGATATTTAAGGAGACAAAAGAGGAGAAGCTAGCTGATTTGGCTACCGTTTTAGCAAAAAAGCTAACCTCGAAAAGCTTTTTAGATCAATATTTATGCCCACTGCTTGCTAGCGTTAGCGAAAACCTAGCTGGCTATTTGGTAGAGAATACAATACTAAAAGAACGCATAAAGTCCAGCCTATTAGATAGCATTTTGGATGAACAAAAACAATTAATAGATTTACTACCTGCAGATGTTTTAGATCTGTTATCTGAGTTTGCTCTTAGAGCTGCTAAGATTATTATCAACGAAGCTACTTGCTATGTACAAAGGCCACAAACCAAAAGCCTTATTAAAAAGCATATCGATGCTTATCTAAAAAAAGGCACCTTAAGATCTTTTGTGGGAATATTTATAGATACCACAACATTAGCTGATCAAGCTAGTGAAGCTCTGTTGAGTTACTTGGCTGATACGGAAAATGAAACTTATGTTGCTAAGGTAATTTTAAATAAAGTTAATGATCTTTTAGCAAGAAAGCCTAGCGAAATAATAGGTCTACTAGGCGATTACAAGGCTAATCTAGTGCTTGAGACTGGAATAGATTTATTAATTACCAAGGTTTCTCAAGGCAAGCTTTTCTCTAAAGAGCTGATCATAAATCTGCTGGGATCAGAGCAGGTGACTTATTCTCTTAAAAGGTATCTTCTAAAATTGTTGGCTCAGATTAGGCCACTTAAGCTAACTTCACTTTATAATTATTTAGATGCTAAAAAATGGGCTACAATAGAAGACAAACTTCTATGTTTATATATAGATAAAGCTCCCGCTTTTATAGAAAATATCGTTTCGGAGTTTAAATTAACTCAGGTTATTCAAGATAAAATTAATTCTTTTGATCTAGCTGAGCTTGAAGAGATGCTTTTTGGTCTGGCTAAAAAGGAGCTTGCTGCTATAACTTGGTTGGGAGGACTATTAGGTTTTTTAATGGGTCTTATTACACCTCTTTTAAGAATTTTTCTGGATTAAGGATGGTGAGCTATTTTGCCTTTAAGAATTGCTGTAGTAGGAGCTGGATACTGGAGTGAAGAGTGTCATGTACCAGGATTAAGACTAGCTAAAGAAGCTGAAGTTGTAGCTTTGGTTGGCAGAAGAAAGGAATTGGCTTTAGAACAAGCTAAGCGCTTAAAGATACCCAATGTTTATAAGGACTATCTTGAGATGTTAGAAGTTGAAAAACCAGAGGCTATTACTATCTCAACTTCAAATAACAGTCATAAGGAGATTGCATTGGAAGCTATGCAAAGGGGGATCCACGTTTTTTGTGAAAAACCACTGGCCTTAGATGCCAAAGAGGCATTAGATATGGTTAATGGAGCTTTGGAAAGTAATGTAGTTAATCATGTTGGTTTTACATTCAGGTTTCTTCAAAGTACCATTAAGGCACGTGAGTTAATAATGGAAGGGTTAATTGGAAGAATTTTTCATGCCAGATTATGGGCGGAAAATGATGCCGGCCTTTTTATCAGGCCACCTCTTTGGCGCGATCATAAAGACCTAGCAGGCTCAGGACAGCTAGGGGATATGGGCTCTCATCTGTTTGATTTATATCGCTACCTTACCGGAGATGAGTTTACTAGTGTCTATGCCCATTCACAAACTATTAATCCGGAACGAAAAAAAAGGAGTAGAAAATTTTTAATATCGGTAGATGATTTTAACTCAATCCTTTTTGAAACTAAAAACCAGGTTTCAGGTATGGCTGTAGCCAGCAGGGTTACCAGAGGTTTAGGTAGCTCAAGTATTGAACTTTTTGGATCAGAGGGTGGACTAAGGGTTGTCTATTCACGAGGGTTAAAAGACGAACTCTGGTATGCCAAAAAAGGCGAAGAATTCCGTATGATTGGCCTAAGTTATATTCCTGGTGATTTTGCCATGTTACACATGATGGAGGCGTTTGTAGCAGATATTGTAAAACGTAGAGCAATTACGGCTGCTCTGCCGGCTACTTTTTTGGATGGTCTTAAAGCCCAGGATGTTATTGATGCCACCTTGGTATCAGCTTATACTGCATCTAATACTCGAGTGAAGCGTTCTGTATATTAATTTAAGGAGGTAGACAAAATGGAATTTGCTTCGGACCGTTATAAAAAGATGATTTATAGAAGATCTGGGCGTTCAGGACTTCATCTTCCCGCAATTTCTCTTGGAGCTTATGAAACATTTGGCACTTATATTTCTCTTGAGGAGACCAGGAAGTGTCTTTTTCGAGCTTTTGATTTGGGCATAACTCATTTTGATCTGGCTAATAATTATGGTAATCCTCCAGGTAATGCCGAGACACTAGTTGGTAAGGTTATTAAAGATATGCCCCGGGATGAGCTGGTTATTTCTACCAAAGCGGGGTGGAAGATGTGGGAAGGTCCTTATGGAGAATGGCTTTCAAAAAAATATCTAGTGGCGAGTTTAGATCAGTCCCTAAAAAGGCTGGGGCTTGAATATGTAGATATCTATTATGCTCATAGACCTGATCCAATAACTCCACTTGAAGAAACTATGGCAGCTTTAGATTTAATTGTCAGACAGGGGAAAGCTCTATATATTGGAGTTTCGAGTTTTTCGGGAGCTCATTTTGAAAGAGCTTTTAATGTGGCCAGCTCAGCTGGATATGCTCCTATTTTATTACATCAGCCGGCTTACAATATGTTACACCGAGAGATTGAATGGGATTTGCTTGATCATACCGAGAGTAGAGGAACAGGGGTTATTGTTTTTGCACCTCTAGCTCAAGGGCGTTTAACAGATCGTTATTTAAGAGGTATTCCTAAGGATTCAAGAGCCTACAATGTCTGGGGGAAAAAAGAGGAGGAGAATATCTTTCTGCCTGATATTAAATCAAAAGTAGTAGCCCTAAATGAAATAGCAAAAAGGAGAGGGCAAACTTTAGCCCAGATGGCGATAGCTTGGACATTGAGGTTACCACAAATTACCTCTTGTTTAATTGGTGCATCGCGTATAGAGCAAATTGAGGAGAATGTCAAGGCTTTAGATCAGCTTTCTTTTAGTGAGGAAGAGATAAAAGAGATTGATAAGATCACACTTTCGCAGTAAAATAAATGGAGGTATTTTTGCAGAAGGAGGACAACTAATGGATAACAAACTTGAAGCAATAATAGTAGCACTTGATAAGCTGACAGAAAGAATTGAAAACTTGGAAAATAGGCTTGCAACACTAGAACTATCAAAAAGAGACGAAGAGCTATTTGTAATTAAAGATGATCTAGAAACATTGCGAACAGATATTGAAGACGAGTTAGATGAATTGCATGAGAGATTAGATTATCTGGAGTCTAATCTATAAATACTGTCGAATAAAAATTATTGATATAAAAGAACGCCAGGGGACTGACTGGCGTTCTTTTTTAAGGAAAGAGAAACATAAAGAGGAAAGTAGGTAATTACTGAGGAGTAAAACAATTCAGCAGATATTTCACTCTGCTAGAAAGCACTCTTTATAAGGCTTTCATTTTTATTGACGCTTACTAATTTAAAAAGTTCGATTTTTAGAAGAAATAACTAAGCTGGTAAAACCCTACCTTTATCTTGCAAGCCCCTTAAGGAGATTTTCGTAGTTGCTTTCCATAAGCTGAATATAGCTTTGTTTAGCTAACAAAAGAGGTGAGAGATAAACTAGTTCTGCTTTTGTTTCTTTAGCTAAGGTTGAAGGCAAAACTGAGGAAAACTGCTTTTCAGCGACAATAACCTTTATTTGCATCTTTTTAATAAGGGTTGCAAGACTAACCATTTTCTTGGCTGAAGGTTCTTGACCGTGATTTTCTTCTCCTCTGGCTACTTCTTCTAGTCCCATCTCCTTAAAGAGATAGGGGTATGAAGCTGGAAAAGAAACTAAGCGTTTATCTTTTAAATTGAGAAACTGAGGTTGGTATGTAGTTTCTAGTTCCTGTAGCATGAGAAGATAATTTTGAGAGTTTTTTACATAAAAATTAGCATTGTCAGCATCTAGTGAAGAGAGAATCTCAGATAGCTTAATAACCATGGCTTTAGCATTGTTTAGACTAAGCCAAACATGGGGATTAGTATGATGACTGTGATTAAGAGAATCATTTTCTTCTTCTTCTTCGATTAGTTTAAGACTTTCGGATAGATAAAAAACGGGGAGGTTGTTATTACCAGAGCTTTTAAGCAGTGGTTGAAGCCAGCTTTCAAGACCTAAGCCAATACCAATAAAAGCAGTGGCTTTTTTAATGGCTAAAGCATCACTAGGGCGAGGCGAGTAAGTATGGGGCGTTTCTAAGCCTGTAACTAGGGTAGTAACTTCAATTTTGTCTTCACCAATGATCTTAAGCCAGTCGCTTAATACATTTATCGAGGTAACAATTTGCATTTTTGCAGAGCCTAAATTAGCTAAAACCAAGACAAGTAATAGTTTTATAAGAACCTTTTTCATCGCTCACAATCCTCCTAAATGAAAACAACTTTCAATTGGCTTATATTTATTATAACCATAAAAACTGTTATTAGCTAGAGAAGAAAGATTATCTGTTTTTGGATCAATCTGGCAGGGAAACAGCTTAACTTTGGTGTATATATAAGTAAGAGAAGTCTTGTCAGGAAATATTATCTTAATCATGTTTAAGGAGTGTAGGAGGTTGTGAAATTGACAAAGAAATTGTCAGTCATTCTTTTAGTTTTAGCTTTACTTAGTACAATGACCTTAGCTGCAGACAAGATCACAGTCTGGCTAACTGGTCACAACAATGAAGAGATGGGTATAATTAAAGATGTAACAGAAGCAAGCTTTACTGCTAAAACCGGAATTGCAGTTGAATACACCAACCTTTCTTGGGGCGATTTTGAAACTCGCTTTCTGTTGGCAGCTGCTTCTGGCGAGGCACCTGATGTGGGTGGAGCTGGCGCTTTGTTTATTCCCGAATTAGGTCTTAGAGGAGCAATGATGGATCTCTCTAAGATGCCAGGATTTAATGAGGTATATAATCGGGCTTATCCGGGATTTTATCGCTCACTTCAGTATCAAAATATAACTTTTGGTGTTCCTTATTCAGCAACAGTTTCGACTGCTTTTCAAAGAGATGATATCCTTAAGGATCTGGGCATAAAAAGCATTAATACCTGGGATGAATTAAAGCAGGTTTTGCCCAAGATGCAGGCTAAAAACACCAATTTTGCTTTGCAGTGGTATTTAACCGAAACTCTCTATGCCGATGTCAATATGTTTATGTGGCAAAGAGGCGCCGATGATTATAATGCGGATCTGACTAAATCAGGTTATGACGATCCACAGTGTATTATCGCTTTTAAGGATTTTGTTGAGTTTTATACTAAATACAAAATACCAAAGGAACTTCCTCATCATCAGGCATTTGTCAGTGGAGATTTAGCTCTGCTTATTCAATATCCTAATTTCTACCAAAATCTAATCCATGCAGCTCCTCAGATAGCCGGTAAGTGGAGTATGGTTCAAGCCCCCGGTTATAACATTGGCGGTAAAATAAACCGCACCACAACCGGTGGTGGCTCCGCTCTTGGTATTTTTAACGCATCTAAGAAGAAGAATCAAGCCTGGGAATTTATTAAATGGATTACCGATGAATCGGTGCAGCTTGAGTTTTCCAAACGTATTATGGATCAAATAAAAGGCTCAATGTTCCTGCCTTCAAACCGCGGTGCCATAAGCAAAATTTCTATTGATGCCAAAGCTGCCGAAGTCTTTAATACGGCTCTTAATACCAGCAAAAGCTCTATTTATGGTCTGGTAGCTCCTAAACATCGTCGCCGCTATCTCCAGATGGCTGCACAAAGATGTATCTTGGAAGGGGAAGATCCGGAAAAATCTATTCGTAAAGCTGCAGATGAACACAATGAAGAGCTCAGAAGAAAACAGGTTGAATATAATAGGTATATCAAAGAACTGCTTAAGAAGAAATAAGATTGCTAATAAGGATGCCAGTTACTGAATTAAGTACTGGCATCCTTTTTTGATTGGACCTAATGCAAAAGGATAATGCTTCAATAAATAGAAATATAACACTACTTAAAGGAGGATCTATATGAAAAAGTTTCTTTGCTTGTTATTAACAGTAATTATTTTTAGCTTTATAATTAGCGCTAAGCCACTTGAAGTTTGGTTAACTGGTTTGACTAATGAAGAATTGAGTATCTTCAGAGAGATGGCAATAGATTACACTCAAAAATATGGAACCGAAGTAGTACTAACAAATCTGAGTTGGTCTGATTTTGAAAATCGCTTTATCCTAGCAGCAGCCTCACACGAGACACCCGATATCGGAGGTATGGGACCTCTTTTTGCTCCTGAGCTAGGTCTTAGAGGCGCAGTTATCGACTTAAAAGCCAATTTTAGCGATTTTAGCGAAGTTGCATCACGTGTACCACCTAATTTTTTCCGAGCATTATCATACCAGGGTTCGATCTTTGGAATCCCCTACAATGCTAATGTCACTGTTGGTTTTCAGAGAAATGATATATTACAACAGTTAGGTTTTTCTACGGAGCTTAAAACTTGGGATGAAATAAGAGCAATTCTACCAAAAGCTCAAGTTAA
Organism: Bacillota bacterium; assembly: GCA_018435125.1. Classification (GTDB taxonomy): domain Bacteria; phylum Bacillota; class DTU065; order DTU065; family DTU065; genus JAHDNZ01. The sequence goes on from JAHDNZ010000066.1 coordinate 28,548, forward strand.
GGACAGTAATATAGCTCTGCAATGCGGTTTATCAGAAAATGTGTATGCTGATCTTAATATATTTATGTGGCAACATGGTGGGGACGATTTTACTCCTGATCTTAGAAAATCCGGTTTCGATTCACCTCAGTCTATCAAAGCCTTTAAGGAGTATGTTGAATTATATACTAAATATAAGATACTTAAAGAGGTACCGTTTTTTCAAGCTTTTAGTACAGGAGAGCTCTTTTATATGCTCCAATATCAAAACATGTACACCAATTTAAAAACAGCAGCACCTCAAATTGCAGGTAAATGGAATATGGTCCAGGTGCCTGGTACTTACCAGGGAAAAGATTTAAAAAGAACTGCCTCAGCCGGCGGAGCAGCACTTACCATCTTTAGGGATTCCAAAATGAAAAAAGAAGCTTGGAACTTTATTCGCTGGATAACTGAAGTTCGAGTACAAGCGGAGTTTTCCAAGCAAGTGACGACAAAGATCCCTGGCTCTATTTTTGTGCCATCAAACCGTGAAGCAGTTTTGAAGCTAGATATGCCCCAAGAGGCTATACAGCTAATGTTAAAGGCTGTAGATGAGGGATCTATTTCCATTTATGGCTTAGTTGCACCTAAGCTTCGCCGCAGATACCTCCAGTTTGCAGCCCATGAAGCTATCCTACAAGGCGTAGATCCTGAAACTGCTATCCGCAAGTATGCTGATGAACATAATGTTGAGATTAAGAAAAAAGAAAAAGAATATGCTCGCTTTATCGCCACTCTTCTAAAAGAGCAAGGTAAATGAGGCATTAAAACCAAAAAGAGACCCGTAAAGGTCTCTTTTTAATTGCGTAAGGTAACCTATAGAAAGTCTCGGTAAAGGATAAAAGTCAATTAAAGAACTTAATTATTAATTCTATTTTCGGTTCTCATTTAGATATTCTTGAGGAAGCATTTTTAGGGTTAGTAAATACCAGCCGGCTTCCGAGGAGTGCCATGGCCAAGGGTAGTCCATACTACCATAAGTAAACTCAATTGAGTTTAGGTAGGCAAGTACTTTTTCCCAGTCACCGACTTTAGCACCGGCATAAACCATTAACGACCAGGGAAAACTATCAGGATGACCTAGCCTAGTCCACTTAGGAAAACGGTTATTAAAATCAGACCAGATAAGCTCAGCCTGTTCTTTTGATGTTAAGTTAAAAGCTATAGCCATCAATTGAGCTGTCATATCGGGATAGAATTTGCCTGTATTGGTCGGAAACAATTTACCTGTTTCATCTTTCGCAAAAGCAAAACATTTGCCAAGCCACATCTCTTGGAGACTCCGGTATATCAACTCAGCATCTGCAGAGATTTTCTCAGCTTTATCAGGCTGGTTATAGACATTTTCAAGAAGGTAAGCCCAGTCTTTAAGACCTGCAAAAACCTCAAGGTTATCCATTAGATATTTAATGCGGTAGTTTATTTTAGCATAAGTTAATCCGTCTTTGGGGTCTAAGGTGCTATAGATCGCTTGAACTACTAAATTTAACTCCGGTTCCAGTTCCAATAGAAATATTTTATCTTGGCTGGTCTGATAATAGCGTTTAACTAAACTAAGAAAAGTGGCTCCATATGAGTCAGAAGAGTCATAATCTTGAGCGGAAACTATTTCACTACTGCTTTTTACTTGGTAATCATAGATAGAACCTGTTACACCAAATCTATCGGGCTTGTTTAAATGTTTAACATACCAAAGAATCCATTTTTTAACTGTGGGGCTGTAAGCAGGGTTGTCAACGATACCCCAAAGGGCAATATTGTTAAAGTAAGGGTTGATCTTAGTATTGAAGGGAGTCATAGAAAGGTAGCCCTCTTCACTTTGCAGGCTTTTTACATACTCTTCTTGCCGCGACAATACTTCAGGCCAGGGAAAGCTTTCGGCTGCGGTTTCTTTTGACCCTAAGAAACAGAAGAACAAAAAAGATATTAAGCCGATACTATTCATTAAAATCCCTCCATAATATACAAATTAGGAATTAAAAAGGGGAACTCCTTCTTTGGAGGGTCAATGTATTATGTTTTTAGGTTTTTCTGCAAACATCACAAATTGCATGGCTAAAAGTATAATAATAATACCAACAAATTTATTCCAAGTAATCGTTTCTCTTAAGAAGACCCAAGCTAGAATTGAAGCAAATACAGGTTTGGCAAAAAAGACACTAGAGCCCGCTGTTGTATTGAGCAGAGCAAGTCCGTTGAAGAAGGCATAATAAGCTATGCCGGTAACAAAGACCCCAAGATAAATAAGCTTGAGATAGTTCTCACTTGTAACTTGCCATAAAGATTGATTATTGATTAATACCCAAAGCCAGTTTATAGCTCCGCCAAAGAGAAAGGAAATACTGTTTACCGTCAAGCTACCCAGCCTTATCGTAAGGTTTTTCCCAGCAACAGTATAAAGGCCAAATAAAGCTGCAGAGCTAAGTGTCAAAAGCGGCCCTATTAGACTCGTTGCCTTTATTCCGCCTGTTACAAAAATAGAACCGATAAAGCCTAAAAAGATGCCAAAAAGTTGACGCGAAGAAGGTCTTTCTTTTAGTATAAAAGAAGAAAACAAGGCTACAAAAATCGGATTTGTACTAAAGAGAATTGCTGTTGTAGAAGCGGGAGAATACTTAAGACTAAGTTGTAATAGATTCATGGAAAAAACTGCGTTTAGAAGCCCTAGCAAAAGAAGGCCACGAAAATCCTTTTTGCTTAATTTTACGTCTTTTTTTTGTAGGTGAAGTATTGCAAATGGTAGTAATACTAACCCACCTAAAAAAAACCGAAATGCATTGACAAAGGCTGTAGTTGTAGTTTTTGTTAAAGTATGACTAACAATTTCAAATGTACTAAACAGAAAGACGGTGAGAAATAGCCAAAGATAACCTTTTAATTTTTGCGACATCTAAATCACCCTTTGTTATTTAATTACTTAGTATATTTTGCGATTCCAATATGGTAATCCTGTAGGAATTTACTTTTCATGGGAGAATATAAAAAATGGAGGTGGACTTAATGCGTTTTGAAAATGAGAAGGGCAAAATAACAATTAACGGAAGAGAATTAAAAAGCCCTGTTCTTCGTTTATTTTTAGGAATAGTGAGTTTATTTTTAGCTGCACTTATTGTAACAATTGTAGTTGCAGTTTTACTGCCTGTTTTTGGTCTTTCTTTTAATATTAGTGTTCCCTTCTATTTTGCTGTTGTGTTGGCTGTTCTTGTTATTATTCCTACGATTTTAGCTGGAAGCCTGATTACAGGTATAGTAACTGGCTCGATAGAGGTGTTTGCTAAAGAGAAGAAGAAAAATACCCCTAAAAAAGACAAATAGAAACTTGTGCTAATATTACTCTAACCAAGATAAGAAGATTATAAGGTACTGTTTGTTGACTCTATAGAAGTTGCGCAGTATAATAAAAATGGTTATGGAGGATTAGCTCAGTTGGGAGAGCGCCATCGTCACAAGGTGGAAGTCACAGGTTCGATCCCTGCATCCTCCACCATATGATAAAGCATAAACCCTGTGTTAAATACATGGGGTTTTTTGTTATCTGTGTTTATGGGTGTATAAATATTTCATTTAAATTAGTACAACTGTCTCATAGTGCTTTTAGCACTTGAGAGGTATATCTTACGTAGTCTATAGGGAACAGGAAGAGAGGTGTTATTTATGGCAGAATGCCAAGGCACAATCTATACTGTGCGAAAAGGCGATACTCTATGGGAAATTGCTCAAAAGAATAATTTGACTGTTGAAGCCATATTAAATGCGAATCCTCAAATTAATGACCCGGCGAAACTGCAGATTGGTCAGGAAATATGTCTTCCGACTGCAACTCCGGGGCCGCCTCCACCAGCACAATGCCCTGGCCAATACTATACAGTGCAAGCAGGCGATTCTTTGTATAAGATTGCACAGCGTTTTGGCACTACGGTTGATGCTATTTTAAGAGTGAATCCCCAAATAACTGATCCTAACCGGTTGCAGGTAGGTCAAATTATCTGTATCCCGGTAGGACCACCAGGTCCCACTCCTCCGCCTCCACCAGCACAATGCCCTGGCCAATACTATACAGTGCAAGCAGGCGATTCTTTGTATAAGATTGCACAGCGTTTTGGCACTACGGTTGATGCTATTTTAAGAGTGAATCCCCAAATAACCGATCCTAACCGGTTGCAGGTAGGTCAAATTATCTGTATTCCGGTAGGGCCACCAGGTCCCACTCCTCCGCCTCCACCGGCACAATGCCCTGGCCAATACTATACGGTGCAAGCAGGCGATTCTTTGTATAAGATTGCACAGCGTTTTGGTACTACGGTTGATGCTATTTTAAGAGTGAATCCCCAAATAACCGATCCTAACCGGCTGCAGGTAGGTCAAATTATCTGTATTCCGGTAGGGCTACCCTGTCCGGGTCAGCTCTATACAATCCAGGCAGGTGATACACTCTTTAGTATAGCTCAAAAATTTAACGTAACGGTGGATGCTATTATAGCGGCCAATCCCGGTATAGATCCTAACAATCTTCGTATAGGTCAGGTTATCTGTATTCCCACAGGTATACCAGAGTGTCCCGGAATAATATACACCATTCAAGCAGGTGATACTTTATATAACCTAGCCATTCGTTATAATACTACTGTAAGCTGTATTCTGCGTTTCAATCCGGGTTTAGATCCCAATAGACTCCAGATTGGTCAACGCATCTGCATTCCTACAGGACCATGCGATATCGTGGGCAAAAGATGTCAGATATTGATGAGAACTAATTCAGCACCACTTGCTGACGGATTTGGTATATATGACTATGACGCTAACACAGTATCTGTATTAGCAACTGGTCTTCCCGATCCGGAAAGTTTAGGTGGTATGGTCTATAGAGTCTTTGTTAGAGATAAAGCTAGCCAACAATGGCAAGCAGCTACAATGTATATTACGCCTGATGGGGTATGGGCGGGTATAGTACGCTTACCTAAAGCTATAGAACTCTATGATTTTGTTTATGTATCTGCTGAGCAAAGAGATTCAACCAGCCCAATTGGGGTTATAGTTCTAAGAGGAGATATCTCTAAAGCTTAATATCAAGGAGTGCTAGCTTAGCTAACACTCCTTTTTTTTTAATATAAGTAAAAGACAATTGTGTTTAAAACGAGAATTTCAAGTATAAGTTAGCCACCAATGTGCCCAAATTTCTAAGAATTATTCTCTAAGCATTGAGGAGTAGTGAATGAACTTAGCATAGTAGTTTCCAACTGGCTGGGCCCAGCCAGTTTTAACTATGACAAGGCAG
>JAHDNZ010000042.1 GCA_018435125.1 Bacillota bacterium
GAAAAAATAACCGTCCACGAAGCTGTCAAGGGCGAGGACGGAAGCCGTGAGCAGGAAGTAGAAATCTACTACCGCTTCATCGGCAAAATCGACTGACCTTTCTTTTTTACCCAACAATATCTTTAATTAAGGGAGACGGGAGCTTGCTTCCCGGATACTGCCATATTGCCTGACATCGCAGATTATTTCGGGGTTAGTATTGATACGCTTTTTGGCCGAAAAAAGGCGGGCGGTTGTGAGGAAATTGTTAAAGACATTAAAGGATTATTCCATGAAACCCCTGTAGATGAATGCTTTTCGCTGGCTTGTGAAATTGCCTTCTACTTGCATGAAGGCGTTGTTTCCAAAGGCTACAAGGGTTATTTACCTTGGGATACTAATAAAGCCCTCAACCCAGGAACCTCGGGGACATCCATTTGTAGTGAACCGGAAGGTGTTACAGTAGCAAAGCAGGGGATGATATTCCTTTCAAATCAAAAGATCCAGCGGAATTTGTTGCCGGAGGATATTCTTAACCTTTGGAGCGAAGTACAAAAGTATGCTGATGTTGACAGGTTAACGGTGTTATTTGCACTGTATGAGCTTACAAGATGGGATTTTGATTTGTTTATCGGTATAGAAGAAATTGTCGATAAAGCCGGTCTTGATGAAAAAGTTGTACATGAAGCATTTAAACATATGCCGATTCATCACAAGCGGTTAGCTGATGGTAGTATTGGATACCGCATTGAAGGAAGCAATATGCACATCCCTTCATTGCTTACCCTTTTTATAAGGACGCATTAAATCCAATAATCTTAGATGTGAAGAAAGAGTATCTGAGGAGCTAAAGATGGATTTTGAAATCTATTTGTTTACCTTTAGTTAAAAAAGTGGGTTAAAAATGGTTTCAGTCTTGGCTAGCAACAAAGATTCCTTTATGCAAAGAACTGTTAGTGATTGACAAACCTGATGCTCTTTGCTAAAGTGAAGTATAAGAAAATAAGATTAATAAATCGAACGGGGGTGCTCCATATTGGGGCTGAGATCAAACTCCGATACCTGATCTAGATAATGCTAGCGCAGGGAGCTTCGAGGTAGAAAGAATTTCAGCCCTTTCCCATTTCGGGAGAGGGCTTTTTTCCCCCGGATTTGAAGGAGGTTTCTATGTGAAACGTTTTACAGGAGTACTTTTTTTAGCTTTACTAATTGTAATTATGCTGTTTAGCCTTACCTGTCAAGCCAAAGAGGTGGTTATTTATAGCTATGATTCTTTTGGGCAAACGCTAATGGAAATGATGGAAAAGTACATGGCGGAAAAATATCAAGCTAAGGTTCGTTTTGTTCTTTTTGAAGATACAGGAGCCATGTACACTAGACTGCTAATGGAAAAGAAAAAGCCACAAGCTGATGTAGTTATAGGCCTTGATGAGGTTTACCTAGTCGATGCTAAAAGAGATGATCTGTTTAGAGCTTATAAGCCAAAGGCTTTTGCCCAGATAAGAGAAGAACTTGTTTTTGCTAAAGATTTTTACTTGGTTCCTTTTGACTATGGTTATATCACCTTTAATTATGATTCCGAACTGCTGCCAAAGCCACCTAAAACCTATGCAGAACTAATTAAGCCAGAATATAACAAAAAGATTGTCATTCCAAACCCGACGACTTCATCTCCAGGGCAGGCCTTTTTGTTAAGTACCATCGCTTACTTCGGAGAAGATAAATACCTGGATTTTTGGAAGGAACTGAAAAAGAATATTCTGGTGATGCCTTCAAACTGGTCTTTGGCCTATGGTATTTACACCAATGGAGAAGCACCTCTAGTACTAAGCTATGGTACTAGCCCGGTTTACCATCTGGTGTATGATAAGACTGAAAGATACCAAGCCCTAGTCTTAGACCAGGTTAGCTGGGCTCAGATTGAAGGTGCAGGTATTGTAAAGGGAGCTAAAAATCCGGAATTAGCAGAGGCTGTAATCGACTATTTATTGAGTCTGGAGTTGCAAGAAGCTCTAACCGAGTCTCAGTTTATGTATCCGGTGAGGGTTGATGCCAAACTACCTACGTCATTTAGAATTGCTGCTCAAGCTAAGGAGATTCTCAATCGAAGATTAGACTTGCAAGAGATACATGATAAACTCGAACAATGGTTAAAAGACTGGGAAAATGTTATGAGATAAGCTAGAGGCTCATATTAAATAAAGTAGGTTCATTTGAAGGAGGGCTAGAAGATGTGGCAATTTTTCATCCTTTTAGTTTTAGTAGTAGTTGTCTATCTACCACTAGGAGGACTTTTTGCCAGACTTCTAGCTCTTCCCAATTTATCTTCGCTAGTTTTCGAGTTGTTTCGCGACCCTTCTTTACTAAAGGCCCTCCAATTTACTTATCGACAAGCATTTATAAGTGCGGTAATAAGTCTACTGGTAGGTCTTCCCGGAGCTTACTTTTTCTCTCATTATGAATTTAAGGGTAAAAAGTTGCTTAGGAATCTAACCATGATTCCCTTTATTTTACCGAGTATTTTAGTTGTTCTGGCCATGATTATCTATTATGGTCAGCAAGGTTTTTTTGCTCGTACCTTTAACACCAAAACTTTTCTTTACAGCTTTAGCGGTATTGTCTTGGCGCATGTCTTTTACAATTTTTCTTTAAGTATCAGAATAGTTGGCTCTACCTGGGAAAAGCTTAACCTTAGGTTAAAAGAGTCAGCCTATGTTTTAGGAGATTCTCCTTTAAAAACATTTTTCCGTGTTGAACTGCCACTTCTTTGGCCGGCGATAGCTTATGCTACCTTACTGGCTTTTTTATATTCATCGCTTAGCTTTGCTGTGGTCCTAGTGTTTGGGGGAATATCCTTTAGCACTCTTGAAGTCTACATCTATACCTTAGTCAGGCGCTTAGACCTTAAGAAAGCGCATTTAGTAGCCTTTATTCAGTTGATAATTTCCTTTTTCTTTATTAGTGTGGTTAGTTTTCTGGCTAAGCGTACAGAAGCTGTAGATAAGGCCTTTTCGACTTTTCAAGCCAAACCCCTAAGAAGCGAAAAACGCTGGTGGATAAAGAGCTTGCTTTTTTTATATTTCGCCTTTCTTTTTTTGCTTTTTGGTGGTCCTTTGCTGGCCCTTTTAGTGCGTTCTTTTCAAAATAGAGATGGGATCTTTACTCTGGCAAACTACCTTAATCTTTTTTCGCCGAAAGTAGAAAGAATCCTAGGTCTTCCTATATGGCAGGTGTTTTTAAATAGTCTGTTATTGGCGGCTGTAAGCAGTACTATTTCTGTTATGTTGGCTTATGTACTGGCTAGGTACTTTCCCAAACTCAGGCCTTTTTTTCTAATACCTTTAGGTGTTTCGATGATGTCTTATGGTTTTGGGGTTTTACTGACCATGAAAAACTGGCTCCCGGCACCTATTCTGATGGTTTGTACCCAGATCTTTATTGCCTTTCCGGTAGTCTATTCAATTATCAGTCTGGGTTTAGAAGAGATTAACCCAGAATATGCCTTAGCAGCAGCTTTGCTAGGCTCCACGGAAAAAGAAATCCTAAAAAATATTTATCTGCCCCTGCTTAAGCCGGCACTTAATTCTGCTTTTGCGTATGGTATGGCCCTTTCACTAGGGGATCTCTCCGGGGTAATGTTAGTTGGGGAAGGTAGATTTGTTACCTTTACAGTAGCTTTATATCGCTTGATTGGACACTATAGTTTTCCGGAAGGAACAGCCCTGGGAACGCTTTTGGCCTTGCTTTTTATTTTTCTTTTTATCCTAATAGAAGCTCAAGGGGGGAAAAATCATGCTTGAAGTTATTGATTTGAGGAAAAACTATCCCGATTTTAATATCCAGTTGGATTTTAATATTAAGCAAGGCGAGTTTTTTTCATTGCTAGGCCCGAGTGGTTGTGGTAAGACTACTACTTTAAGGCTTCTAGCAGGTCTTGAAAGATGTGACAGTGGTACGATCCTGTTTAGAAAAAAAGATATAACCCATTTACAACCTCAAAAAAGGAGATTCGGTCTGGTTTTCCAAGACTATGCTCTTTTCCCCCACTTAAACGTAAGAGAAAATATTCTCTATGGAATCAATCAAAAAAATAAATCGGAAAAAGAGAAACGTCTCCTGGAGATGCTGGATCTTTTTCAACTGATTTCCCTCAAAGAGCGTTCAATCAGGCATCTTTCCGGAGGAGAACAGCAGCGCGTAGCACTAGCTAGAGCTTTGGCTGTTAAACCGGAGATACTCCTTTTAGATGAACCTTTTGCAGCTTTAGATCCATCGCTGCGGCAATCACTGAGAGAAGAACTAAAGGAGCTGCAAAAAAAACTTGGTCTTACCATTGTCTTTGTAACCCATAGCCAGGAGGAGGCTTTAAGCCTTTCTGACAGAGTGGCTTTATTGCAAGAGGGTAGAATAATTCAAGTAGCAGAGCCTTTTGAGATCTACACTAAGCCTAAAACAGAGTATGTGGCCGGTTTCTTTGGTAAGGTAAATTTTTTAGAGTTAACTGTTTGTAAAAAAACTCTTAGCTGGGGAAATACGACAGTTGATATCGATTTGGAAGACGGTAGCTATCTTTTGGCCATCAGGCCAGAGCATCTAACTGCAGGAACCGGGGTAAAAGGCACAGTTACTTCTAGCAGTTATCTTGGTTTTGCAACTTTATATGTAGTTAAGACTGTCTTTGGTCTTTTGCATTATTTGGAATTGGATTCAGGTTCTATTAAACCAAAGGGAACCGAGATTGAATTATCACTTAAAAAAGCAGTCCCTGTAAGAAAAACAGCTTAACGTGGGCAGGATTATCTGTTTTTATGTCTAAAAAATAAAAAAAGATGTACACCTAGATAAGCACCTAAAAACCAGAGGAGGATTAGCATGAGAAACTGGTTATTATGGGCGCTTATTTTTTTACTTTCTTTTCAGGTTGGGGCTAAATGGCAATTTAGTTATAGTCCCAAACAAGAAAATATGCCTCAGTTGGGTCTTATTGGTTATGATTGGGAAGTTGAGCCATTTGTAATTAGCCTTCAAGGGGGAATAGGTTTTAAAGGTGAGGCTATGAGTTGGGAACGTAAAGACTACTTCGATAATGAGAATGATAGTTTCTTCTATGGACTGCATTGCTCAATTTTACCCACAGTAAGTTTTAGGCTGGAAAAACTTAGCTCTAAAAAAATTACACCCTATGTTCAAATTCGCTATTCCCAAGCGATAATGTATGGTGATTCTACTCTTGAGCTACCTTGGCTTCCAATCCCAGAGCGAGATGACCTAGAAGATTGTGAATACAAAGAGATCTGGGAGTTTTGGCGTCTAGGAAGTGGAGTGAGATTAAAAGTTACGGAACACCTGAGTTTTTTAGCTGACTATGGCCTTGAGGCCACTTATCTTAAAGCTGATGAATATCAATACGAAAACAATAATCTGGGTTTTGAGGAACACATTCTGCGTCTTTGGCCTAACACTTATGCTGGGGTAAGTATGGTTTGGCACTGGTAAGGGAGATCTTTAGATAATCTCAGGAAGTTTTTGGAAAAATGTTTGTACTCAAAGAGTGTTTTAAATTGCCCTGTTAAGCTTAAATTAAGAATAACAAAGCCAAGGAGGGCAAAAATGAGTAACGATATTCTGGAAAGGTTTGTGGGCGATATTGTACTGGAAAATCCTAAAACGGCTAATGTTTTTACGCGTCATGGGATTGATTTTTGCTGTGGGGGGCAAAGAAAGTTATCTGAGGCCTTATATGATACCAAATCTTTGCCTGAGAATATTTTAGCTGAGATAGAGAGCTTAAAAGCTACCGAAGAAGAGACGCTACAAGATAGCACCTTAACCCAACTGGTAAATTATATTGACAAAAATCACCATAAATATTTAAAACAAAAGCTACCGGAAATTTCGGCTTTGCTAAAAAGAGTACGCGATGTCCATGGCGATAATCACCCTGAACTGTTTGATATCTATGATAACTTTATTACCCTAAAAGAAGAACTAACGGCTCATATCAGGAAAGAAGAAAAGGACATTTTCCCACTTTTAAAAGAACTGGATAAAGATAAAAAAGCACTAGATAACGCTAAACTGGGTCGTATCATCAAAGAGATTGAAAGTGATCACCAAAGGGCAGGGAAACTTTTAAAAAGTAACAAGAAGTTAAGTCACGATTATACTCAACCCAAAGACGCTTGCACAAGCTATAGGCTAGTGTATAAATTCTTAAAAGAACTAGAACAAGAGACTTTATTGCATATCCATTTGGAAAATAACCTTCTACATCCTAAGGTAAAAGCAAGGCTAAGTTAGTTCTATTTTTAACAAGTGTTCAACAAGACAGTACAAGCGAATTCCTGTCCTGGGAAAGATTTTAGCTGCTAGAAAAGATTTTACAGCTCTAAACCTCTTTTTTTCAACTCCCGTAATGCTGCTGAAAAATAGCGCTTTTTAGTTAAAGAGTTAAGTCAGCAATAAGCTAAGGGTTAGATTGAGAAATCAGCAAGTACACGACTTAAAATATTTTAAGCCTGAGATATTATATCTCAGGCTTGTTTTTGTAGATAACTTAGCTTCCTAAAAGATGGCTAAAATAAAAGGGCACCTTTTCGGTGCCCAAATAGAATTAATTTAAAATTCAATAACAGGAGATAATAAAACTTTATTTACCTTTGGCCAATAGACTAGTCTTAAACCATAGGTGATAGGAAAAGTGCCATACATTAAGGTGGAGGTGTTTTTAAGTTCGGTTCCAATCCCTAAATCCCAGTCTTTTTCGCCTAAGACTAAAGTTGCGATAGGTGAAAGTTGTATTTTTTCAGACCACATGGTTGGCAAAGTTCCTAAAACCCACATAGGACGTGCAAAAACATAGTTTAGTTTAGTGTTAAGAATTAAAATGTTTTCGCCCAAATAGTTAGAGCCCGGCGAGGCAAAACCAAAAGAATAATGGTTTCCATATAATTGTGTCGACCAGTTTATGTTGGGGTTAAATTTTAAATACATTCCGGAACCACCATCAAAACTGAGTTGAGTATTAGCTAAGTTATAAGCGACATCTCCAAAGACGTAATTATAACCGTTTAGATCTTTTTTACCCCAAGGCATTAGGTAAGCTAGGCCACCTGAAACATTACCCAGGTTATCAAAACTGGTCTCAAACGCATAGCTGTTTTTTCCAGAAGGAATGCTTCCACGGTATCCACATAATAAGAAAGAGTCGTTGAATGTTGTATTATAAGAGAGTGAAAGACTGTGTAAGGGATTAAGCTTGTAGCTAAGAGCTAGGCTTAGATCATGCTTGGAAAGGGTTGTGTTTTCTAAAGGATTGTAATTGTAACCCAAGGAGTAAGAATAGGTTTGTAGAGGATCGGTACCAGTTAGTATAGCGCCAATAAATGAGGGCGACCAAGAAATAGGTTTCAACCACGTAGCACTAGTATATTGTTTGAGAGTATAACCATCCTCAAGAAGATCAACGATCTTTGGATAAACTTTAGGCTCAGGAATTTCTTCATCTTCTATATACTCCCAGTTAGCATCTCCCGGCCAGTTGTAGACTCCCAGTCTAAGTCCTTGATGGGTATAGCTGACAAAAGCCAGTTCATTATAAGCAGTATCTTTATTCAAAACAGGTTTAAATGCACCATAGTGATTATTTACAACAGGAGCCACACTTCTAGAGATAAGATCGTAAACCCAGATGCCATAATGTCCATCACGATTAGATTGGAAGTAAAGGGCAGTTTCGTCTTTGCTTAAAATCGGATAGGTATCACTATAGCTATCGTTGGTAAAATAATAGATTTCTCCCTCTCTGATGCGAGCAAGATCGGTAAAGCCACCTTCGCGCCAAATAGAGGCAAAAACCACACCGGTACTACCAACTACATACTGAAGAATCTCTTCTCCCGGTTTTGATTGATAAACAAGTTCTGCTTCTCTATCGTCTATTTTTTTGTAAAGAGCGTTCCCTTTTCCGGCTATATGTCTTAGGTAATAGATGGTATCAAGTCCAAGCGGAAAGGGCTGGTAAGCTCTTTCGCCAATAATTGCCGGCTCAACCTGACCCTTATCATAACAGTAGATATTAAAGAAATAGTTACCTTGTTGGTCTTGATCGAGCTTACTAAAATAGATCTTGCCTAACCTATCTTGAGAAATAGAGCCGTAGATATTAGGAATATAGACCAACAATTCTTCCTGTTCATTTTCTAGGTTCATCCGATAGAGACCAGGAGAGACTTTTCCGGTTTGAGCATAGTAAAAGTAATTATCTTTGAAAAATCCAGGGAAGATACTATAACCTGAGTTGGCATAGAGCTTTCCCTCAGGAGTTAATTCAGGCAGGTCATAGTTTTCTTTGAGCCAGATTTGCCATTCTTTAGCCAGGGTGGTATATTTTTTCCCCGTTAGGGCAAGCAAAGCTGAGTCAAATTTTGATAAAAAGAGAGAACTCCTTTTATTGTCTAAATAGAGTTTTTGCAGTTCTAAAGGGGCATTAGGATCGTAATTTTTCGTCAGAAACTCCATAAAGTTCCAGCCATATAGGTAATTAAATCCTGCCAAATCAAAACGATTTAGTTCATACTTACCTAAAATCAGTTTAGGATCAGGTATGTCTCCGGCATCAATGGCAGCATCTAATATCATGCGGTAGATAGCATCACTACCACGGCCATAGTTCTGATACTTAGTTTCATTATAGACAGCCAGACCTTCAAGATTAGATGCAGGCGATTGCCAGAAGGGATAATAAAACAGATCCCTGCCAAACAAATAACTCAAAGCATAAGAGATGGGATCTTGCATCTCTAAGTGATATAAATGGGTTCCCTCATGCCAAAGCAGCATCTCAAACCAATCACCTACATTTGGCCCAAGACCCCCCATAAGCATGTCATCAGGGAAAACTGTAAAAAAGGAGATCAGAGGATATGCATAGTTGGCAGTATAGCCATTGGACAAGTCTAAACGATCTTCAATCACTAAGTGTACTTTACCGTTAATTTGGCTTTTCATTTCCTGAGATAAACGAGGCATAATATCTTCGGCTTGCACCATTAGTTTGGCCGCCAAATCTTCATATCCTTTTGGAAAGTGAATATAGAAGTTCGGTCCTTCAAGGGTATAATATTTGCCTAAAATCGGCATTACCAAAACTAAGATTAAAAAAAATACAGGTAAAAGTTTTTTCATAAATAAGCGCTAATCTTTCTCAATTTGGAAAGATTATTTGCGCCACCTCCCTCCAAAACAGGAATGATTCACTAAGAATCCATTCTCTTGTTTGTGTGAATATCCTGTATAGAAAACAAGGCTTTAGAGAATAAATTGTCTTTCTTACTCCAAGAGGAGACTAAAACTAATTAGCAGCAGGAAATTCGCGGTTGCAAAAGGAAGATAACATCAGTTAACTAGTAATTTGGATAGATAAAAAGAAAACCGGAGGTTTTTATATGTCTGATGTCGCAATAGTTGTGTTAGCAGCAGGTAAAGGAACAAGAATGAAGAGTGAGCTTCCCAAAGTATTACATAAGATTGGCAGTAAAACCATGCTTGAAGAAGTGCTTTTTACCGCCAACAAGCTAAACCCAAAACGCTTAGTAGTGGTTGTGGGTTTTGGCGCCGATAAAGTAAAAGCTACCTTATCGGAAGATGTCATTGCAGTTACTCAAAAAGTTCAGCTTGGGACAGGGCATGCCATGATGCAAGCCTTACCAGCTTTAGATGGTTTTGAAGGCAATGTCATGATCCTTTATGGTGATGTTCCCCTATTAAGTTTTCAAACATTAAAAAATCTTCTAAAGAAGCATCTAGAAACCAAAGCTGCGGTTACAGTTTTAACCGCTTTGGTAGATGATCCCACTGGCTATGGCCGTATTATAAGAGATGAAGGAACTTTTTTAAAGATAGTTGAACAAAAAGATGCCTCAGCTAAAGAAAAACAGATTAAAGAGATTAACTCCGGTGTTTACTGTTTTACATCAAAGGCCCTTAGAGAATATCTACCTTTACTTTCTCCTCAAAACAAACAGGGAGAGTACTACTTGACAGATGTTCTAAGTTTAGCCAAAAGTGACGGCAAAGTCGTAGAAACACTTATTACTGAAGATCTTGAGGAAATATTAGGTGCCAATAACCGTTTGCAGCTAGCGGAGCTTGCAAACCTCAGAAATAAAAGAAAACTTACCGAGCTAATGCTAGGTGGTGTTACTATTTTTGATCCCAATAACACCTATATCGATAATGAAGTGGAGATTGACCCGGATACTACTATAGAACCAGGAACATTTATCTATGGGAAGTGTCATGTAGCCTCCAATACTGTTATTGGACCATATTCGACCCTGATAGATACTGATGTAGGTAGTAATGTAACGATTGAAAGATCCGTTATTGTAAAGGCCATAATTCATAGTGGGGCTCAAATTGGCCCCTTTGCTCATATCAGACCTGAAACTACGGTTTGTGAAGATGCAAAAGTAGGCAACTTTGTCGAGTTAAAAAACTCGACAATTGGCAAAGGTAGCAAAGCATCTCATTTAACCTATCTTGGTGATACTAAACTAGGTGAAAATGTTAATATTGGAGCAGGAACAATTACCTGCAACTTTGATGGTTGTAATAAAAATCAGACTGAGATCGGGAACAATGCTTTTATCGGTTCTAATTCAAGTTTGGTAGCTCCTTTAACTATCGGAAAGAATGCTTTTACAGGGGCAGGATCCACGATTACTAAGGATATACCGGAGAATGCACTGGGAATTGGACGTGCTAAACAGATAAATTATAAAGATTGGGCTAATAAAAAGAAGAAGAGAAAGGATATTTAAGCCTAAAAGCGAAAGCTAATCAGCGATCTTATTTTTTGGTGCTTATTTTCTGACTGGGGGTTTAGGTAATGTCTTTGGTTCATAAAAAGATGAAGATCTTCACTGGTAATGCTAATCCAGAATTAGCTAGGGAGATTGCTCAAAACCTGGGTATGAGTTTGGGACAATCTAATGTTTCCCGTTTTAAGGATGAAGAGATATCTGTTGATATCAATGAGACTGTTCGCGGGGCTGACGTATTTTTAGTACAACCGACTTCAAGACCGGTAAACGATCATCTTATGGAACTATTAATAATGATTGATGCATGTAAAAGAGCCTCCGCTAAATCGATCACAGCTGTAATGCCTTATTACGGTTATGCCAGGCAGGACCGTAAAACCAAACCACGTGAGCCTATTGCAGCCAAGTTAGTCGCCAATTTACTTACCGCTGCCGGAGCAAGCCGTATTTTAACAATGGATCTCCATGCTGGGCAGATTCAGGGATTTTTTGATATTCCTGTAGACAATCTCAAAGGACTGCCGATTCTAGCCAACTATTTTATTAAAAAGGGTTATAACGGAGAAGATATTGTAGTTGTTTCACCCGATGTTGGTGGTGTTACAAGAGCGCGCGAGTTAGCTCAGCATCTGGGAACTAATTTAGCCATTATTGATAAAAGGCGTCCTAAAGCTAATGTAGCTGAAATTATGAATATTATTGGTGATGTAGAGGGTAAGACTGCGATCATGGTCGATGATCTCATCGATACAGCAGGGACTATTACCCAAGGCGCCAAAGCTTTAAGAGAAGCTGGTGCTAAAGATGTTATGGCTTGCTGTTCACATGCTGTTTTTTCCAAACCGGCAGTAGAAAGACTAGCAGAGTCGGTACTTTCTGAAGTCATTGTAACCAACTCAATTCCACTTTCTGAAGAAGCTGCCCAATTAGACAAAATCAAAGTTCTTTCTATAGCATCGCTACTGGCGGAAGCTATTCGCCGCATTTATGAAGAACTATCAGTAAGTGTGCTTTTTTAGAAGATTAATACTGAAAAACAAAGCGATATAGAGAGCTAGGGAACTGTTTTTGTAAACGCTTAAAGAAAGAGAAGATGATTTCTGTTTAGCAGAGGTCATCTTTTTTTGTGGCCATGATATTAAAAATGCTATAAAGGCTCAACAGATACGTAATAACATATTGACATTTTACAAGCAGAGAGGATATAATCTAATTACGTAATTACGGAAAAACGGATAAAAGGAGCAGAGTGTGCGAATGGAAAGAAATTACGGAGCGGAGATTGACGCTCTTAAAAAAGAACTCGGTGAAATCAAAAGTCTTTTGCAAAGAGAAAGTGTTTCTAAAGAAGGATTAGACATTTCAAACCACAAAATCGGCCACATTGAAAAGATGACCAAAATGCACCCAGATCCCAATATAATGAACTTACTTGACCGCTTAGAAAATAAATGTGGAACAAAAGGAGAAAGCGGATGCATTACCTATTTAGGGGTGTTTTCCTCAGGTCACAGACAATCAACATGGATTCGCAATGAGGTAAATACCGACGAATTGCTTACTCTGATTGAAAATCACCTGGCAGAAAAAGTCTTGACTTGTATTGGCAATAATGACAGGTTAAATATTTTACTAGCTATCTTAAAAAAACCGATGACAGTTGCTCAGCTAGTTAAAGAGGGAGGTTATAATTCAACCGGTCAAGTCTATCATCATTTAAAGCCTCTGATTATAGCAGACTTAATTACCGAAGATGCCAACGAAGGTAAAGGTGTATATGTGATCCAACCCCACAGAGTGCAGGGAATAATAATGCTATTGGCAGCTATTAGCGATATGCTTGATCCTCAATTTACACAAGGTAGTTGGGAATAACTCCATGCCAAAAAATTAAGATCTTCAAAAAAAAGAGCAAGCCTTTACCATTAATAGATGGCATGTCTTTTTTAGTAAATGCTAGTGTTAGTGTAAAGTTACTGTAGGTAAGTCTTAATGTAGATGTAGAATGGATGAAAGGGTCTAGTGGGAGGAGGCCTCCTCCCACTAGATCAAAGAAAAGAGACCTCACAGCCATCCTTCTAGATGAGCTAAATAAACTCAAGGAGTGAAGTCTCTCAATGAAAACCATTCAATATCTAGAAAAACGTTTCCTGCTAATGGCCAAAGAAATAATAGCATTGGTATATTCTAATATTAGTTTTCCTGCTTTTCAGACAAAACTGAGTAAGGAGTTAAAATTTATTAAGAAAAACCCTAAGGAAAGAAAAGACTGGTCGGTAGAGCGAAAGGATGATGCTATAACTGTGATAACACTTTTTGGAGAGATGCATTATCAAAGGACTTACTATAAGAACAAGAAGACTGGAGAGTACGCCTATCTGGTAGATAAGCTTGCAGGAATAAAACCACATGCTAGAGAAAAGATTTAGCCACCCAGGCTAAACTAATGGATTTAGCTAAAGATATACCCTACCAAAAGGCAGGCCAAAGTATTGGGGTTAATAATAAAGAGTTGTACTTTAAGTGGCCAGACAGTAATGAATGCAATCAGATCAGCTAAGCTGTCTCCCAAAGATATAAAAGAAGAACTAAAAGAGAAGAAGCAAGTAAAGGTATTGCATATTCAAGCAGATGAAGATCATGTTAAAAGTCAAAAAGGAAGGGCTTTTCTTACAAAGCTAGTTTATATATGTGAAGGCTATGCTAGTCTTGGCCAGAGGAAAGAGCTAAAGAATGTACACTATATTGCGGGTGTTTATGAAGATAACGAAGAACTTTGCTTTGAAGTATTAGATTACTTATCTGAACATTATCAACTAGACAAAGTAGAAAAAATCTTTGTCTACGGAGATGGAGCTTTATGGATTAAATAGCTCGTAGAATATTTACCAAATTCAGTATTTATTTTAGATCGCTTTCATGTTTCAAAGTATGTTAATAC
>JAHDNZ010000022.1 GCA_018435125.1 Bacillota bacterium
CACTGCTTATACCCCCATATATTAAGCGGTGGTGCTCCGACAACCCTTAGGGTTGTCCCTACACACCTGCTTACTAGATTACTTTCCTACATTATAGCGTATTGTGTGGTTTTGTCCGAATCTCTTAGGGGGCTTAGGAGGTAACACTGATATCTGTGGTAATGAATAGTTCTCTTGGAAGTACGACGATTGCTTCTACCTTATCGTTTTGAATCAGTTTTTTACGAATTTCTAAAGTATCACTATCGTTCAAGGCACCATTTGCAAGTAAAAAACCGGCAACACCATCCGCAGGTTTTAAATGTGAGAGTATATGCAAAATCCACGCGTAGTTTGCATTGCTTTCCGGCGGTGTTGCGTAGTCCGCCCAACGAGCATCATTTTTTAAGTTATCATCATACCAACCTTTAAGGTTAAAAGGTGGATTCGCCATAATATAGTTGAAATAAATACCCTTGTGCAAATCGTTTGTAAATGATGAATCGGCTGTTTCTCCAAGATGGTGGCTTAATCCACGGAGAGCTAGATTCATTTTTGCCAGACGGTATGTAGCAGGTTCCTTTTCCTGTCCGTAAATATTAATACGGTTAATGTCACCCTGCCTTGCTTTCACAAGTTCAGCACTCTGAATAAACATTCCGCCAGATCCACAGGCGGGGTCATATAATGTGCCCTCGTATGGTTCAATCATTGTAGCTATAAGATTAACTACATCATGGGGAGTATAAAATTCTCCTTCTTCCTTAGTTGCGTTAACAGCAAATTCTTTAAGGAAGTACTCATACACATAGCCTATAAGGTCTTTTTCTTCTCCGAATTTCTTGTGACTGATTTTATTAACCTCGTCAACAAGCTTCTTTATATCATTAGGTGCGAGATTGCGTGTTGTAAAAGTGCCTTCTACAAAACAACCTTTTAATTGTTTTGAGTCTGTGGCAATACTGTGAAGGGCAGTATCAAGTGCAACATTAAGCCCAGGTGCAGGTGTATTAATAATTGTAGACCAGCGTGACTCTACTGGCAGATTATATGTTCCATCTGCAAAAGTTGCATCATCAAAAAATGCTGCTCTAATATTTTCATCGTCAGGGTCAAGACCTTGCTCAACAAGAGTCTTAGAAAGTTTCTCGATACCATCATCATACTTTTCACCAATGAATCGTAAGAAAACAAGTGTGAGCATCATATCACGTTTTTCAAAGAACGATCCTGAGTTACGGGCTGCACGTAAAATATTTCTGCACTCAAATAGAATACTATCAATGTTCAATGCTTTCTCAGCATTAGCTTTCTTTGCCATTATTTATTTCCCTCCATTTTCGGCTTTAGCCATTCACTTTCAATTGTGCTAAAGTCAATTTCATGAATGGCACAAAATTCTTTTATGTTTTTCATTGCATTTAAGTTTGGCTTCGATTTCCCACTTTCCCATCGATTTACAGATGAGAAAGAAACATTCAATTCCCTTGCAAACGCTTCTTGAGAAAGAAAACTTGCTTGCCGTATTCTTTTTATTTCATCTGAGAAACTCATATAATTATCTCCTTTTATATCGACTTGTCATTGATATAGCATTATTATAGCACAATTTTACAATCTTTTCTACCCCAAAATAAATTCTTGCCCCTAAGACTATCTGTCATGCCTTCAATTAAATAGCACATCAATCTCGTTACGGAACTCTCTTCATGAGTATGGTAACGAGTTTTTTGATTTTGGTTGCTCAAACCCCAGGACTGTCATTTGAATTTTGAGGTTCAAAATATATTTTTACAAAACCGTCAGATTCACTCTTTCCCCGTGGCTACAAAGTAGGGACAAAAATATTTTTCAATAAAGTCGTTCAAATACATGATAACTGTCCTGTGAATAGTGAGGGGGTTAATTATTTCGGCTATTAGTAGAGGAAAGAAAATCTCCCTCTGAACATATCATCTGTCCTTTGAATAGCAGAGCGGCAGAAATACGCAAGGAGGAGAACCAAATGAATTTTGACAACATTCCCCAGTATGTCAAAGACAATGCCGAGTTCTGCTGTTGGTGGTACGAAACCGTAAAAAAGAAGCAAACCAAGGTTCCATATAACCCGAGGACGGGAAGATGGGCCAGCGTATCCAAGCCTTCAACCTTTACTGATTTTACTACTGCTGTTGTAGCATCTGTAAATTACAGCAGCATCGGTATTCGTGTGTCAAATAGCATTATCAGCATCGATCTTGACCACTGCATCAAAGATGGAGCCATACTGCCATGGGCACTTGCCATCGTGCTGATGTTTCAACAGGCATATATCGAGATCAGTCCAAGTGGTACAGGCTTACGCATCCTTTGCTTAGCCCCGGATGGCTACACATATGATTCAGATATTTATTACATCAATCACGGTAATATCGAGGTGTATGTTCCGGGTGTCACCAAACATTTTGTGACCGTCACGGGCAATGTGTATCAGAGCGGCGATATTGTTGAATGCACGGAAGCCTTGCAATGGCTTCTCGACACTCACATGAAACGTCCTACTCCGAAGGCGTCAGCGGAAATGATGGAGAGAGAAAGTTACTTGTCTGATGAGAGCGTACTGGATAAGGCTTTGACAGCAAAGAACGGTGAGAAATTCAAAAGGCTGTGGGAGGGAGATATTACAGGATATCCTTCACAGACTCTGTTCTATCCTCGCATTCTATTGTAATGGGAATTACGAACAAATAGACAGACTGTTTCGGCAGTCCGGTTTGATGCGTGATAAGTGGGACAGCCGCCGAGGTGGTAATACCTATGGCAGCATTACCATTAGCAATGCCGTCAGCGGTATGACAAATTTCTATGCACCTATCGTTCGAAACAGTTCCATTGAAGACTTTGACGAAAAAATGCCACGCCTTGAGGAAATGAAACCGGAGAACACAAGCCAATATCCTTGGACAGATATCGGTGCAGGCAGATTGTTTGCAGACTTCTATAAAGACACTCTACGCTATGTGCCGGAACGCAGGATGTGGTTCTGCTACGAGGATGGCATCTGGAAATCGGATGTAGGGAATTTAAAAGCCATGAAACGATGTATGGACTTGGCAGACCTTCTATATATGTATGCTCTAAATATCAAGGACGAGCATAAACGTAAAGGCTACATCGACCACATTAAAAAATGGCAGTCCCACGGCTACCGCATGAATATCCTCAAGGATGCACAGGTTCACCATCCCATATCCATAAGGGAATTCGATGCTGATCCTTATGCTTTCAACTGCAAAAACGGCACTTTGCATATGGACACAGGCACTTTCTCTGGGCATCGTAGCGAGGACAAACTGACAAAGATAACCCCTGTGAAATACGACCCAAAAGTTAGCTGTAAGCGTTGGGATTCATTTATCTATGAAATCACAAGTGGTGATGCTGAGAGAGCCAAGTTCTTGCAGAAAATCCTCGGCTATGGCTTGACGGGAGATACCCGGCATGAATGCATGACTATCCTCTACGGTGCCAGTACCCGGAACGGCAAAGGAACGCTTTGTGAAAGTGTATTAAAGGTATTCGGTAGCTACGGATGTTCATCTAAGCCAGAAACCATCGCTATGAAGAACAGCACCAACAGTTCTCAGCCAAGCGAGGATATTGCAAGACTCGCCGGAGTGCGCTTTGTGAATATACCGGAGCCGGGCAAGGGCCTGGTCTTAAATTCCGCACAAGTAAAGAGCATGACGGGCAACGATACCATAAACGCAAGATTCCTGCATGAAAACAGCTTTGATTTCAAGCCCCAGTTTAAGCTTTACATCAACACAAACTACCTGCCTGTTATTAACGATATGACGATTTTCACCAGTGGGCGCATTATCATCGTTCCTTTTGAGCGTCATTTTGAGGAAGCTGAGCAAGACCGAACGCTGAAGGACGAATTTGCCAAACCGGAAGCACAGTCCGCTATCCTCAACTGGTTACTTGATGGCTATCGGATGCTAAATGTAGAAGGTCTTGCATTGCCGCAATCAGTAAAGAACGCCACTACCCAGTATCACCATGACAGCGATAAAATCCAGCTTTTTCTTGAGGATTGTATGGAACAAGACGGCACTGCCGAAGAGCGCACCTCTGCTGTATACGAAAGATACAGATGTTGGTGCGGTGAGAATGGCCAATATCCAGAAAGCATGAAGAACTTTAAGCAAAGTCTTGCTGCCGTTGCTGAAGTCAAACGAAAGCGTCCACGCTCCGGCGGCGAGAAAACCACAGTGGTTATCGGCTACAAGCTGATGTCTGAATTCTTGACATAAACACATGGGGCATTGTGTGGCAAGTAAATATAGTTAATTCAAAAATCTATATCTCTATAGAGGATTATATATATTACCTGCCACAGACTGCCCCCACTGTGAACATGAAAGGCGGTGGTGCGTATGTGCTAATAAACCCTAACCCCAATATAGCAAATTCAAAAAATCAGAGGAGAACATGAATATGTCACAAAATTACACCCTTACCACAGTCGGTCATGGACGCTTAATTCCACGCAAAACCTCTATGACCGAAGAGCAGCTTCAGAAATGCACAGGTCAAAGCAGCGCTTTCTGGCTCACCCGCATTATGGATGGCATCTACCGTTTGAACTGCAAAAATAAGATTACGGCAGAGCATTGCGTAAGAAATTATCAGGTGTACTGTCCACAATGCAAGCTTGTAATGGAGCCTATACTCCCAGCAAACAAGCACGAAACCCCAGTTTATACCTGCAAGAAATGCAGTAACTAAAGGAGGATTATTACCATGTCAAACACATCTTACAAAACTGAATTTTGGAACATGATGCGCAGAGGTCAAAACCTTGCCGGTCAGTATCGCGAGATGGCAGATACAACCACTGGAACATACTTGCTACCGGAAGAAGCAGATAACCGCTACAATGAGGCTCTGAATAAAGAAAACCTCTTCCGTAGGCTCGCTACCGTAATACAAACACCTACCCTTGACAGCACTGTTCATGCTATTTCCGCTACTGCGGTAGCAGACTGGATACCCGAAGGTAGTGCTATTTCGGAAGACAATGACGGCTTCAGCCAATATGACTTTGAAGCATACAAGCTGGCTTCTATTGTAAAACTCCATGTTCACTTCATTGAGGACAAACAGTTCGATATAGAGAAATATCTCGTTAGAGACTTTGCGCGCCGTTTCGGTAAAGCCGAAGAAAACGCCTTTCTCAACGGAGATGGGAATGGACGCCCAACCGGAATTCTCAACAGCACAAATGGAGCAGATGTCGGAGTGACGGCTTTATCTGCAGCAGCAGTGACTCTTGATGAAATAGTGAAGCTATTCCATTCCGTAAAACCAGAATACCGTGAAAAGGCTGTATGGGCTATGAGTGACACCACAGCTCTGGCACTCCGTACACTCAAGGACAACGGTGGGAACTATCTCTGGCCTGAGAATTCAACTAATCTGCTCGGCAGGCCTGTGGTTATCTCAAACAATATGCCAACCATCGCCGCAGGAAATAAACCGGTTGCTTTCGGTGACTTTTCCTACTATTGGATTGTTGAGCGTATGCCTCTCACAGTAAGGCCATTGTTTGAAAAGTATATATTATCACAGCTTAAGGGTTATCTCGGTTACGAGCGTCTCGATGGCAAGTTGATTCGCCCGGAAGCTATCAAGGTGCTACAGATGGCTGTGTAAGCGGTTAGTCGGCTTATATACGGTGAAAGTGTCCGAAAATCTACATTTAGGCACTTTCGCCACTCCTTTGGGGCTATTACCCTGTTTGAATCTGCGTTTTTTTACGCGTTGCCCCACGCCGCTGTCCAAGATGAAAAGGCACAGAGATCAGACCACCCCCTACCGGTCAATAAACAATATAAAGGGAGTAACAATTCGTTACGCCATATCGAGAGGAGGAACTTCTATGGGAGAAAAAACCATTAGCGTTACCGAAAAAGTAATCGGTGACACGCTCTACATTATAGAATCGGCAGTCAGTATCACTGCCAAAGAAACCGCTTATTACAAGCTGAAACGCATGATACTTAATGACACCGTAAGCCTTGAAGCAAAAAAGGCTTCTTAACCTAAATAACTTGACTTCTTCACAGTAGTACGGGAATATAGAGTACCGCTTGAAGACTGTCGGAAATGAGGAAAACATGAATAATAGACAGTCAAATACTACTGTGAAGAATAACAAAATCACCGCTCTCTATTGCCGCCTCTCTCGTGATGACGAGTCGCAAGGTGACAGCAACAGCATTAAAAACCAGAAGACTATTTTACAAAAGTACGCTGATGACAACGGGTTTGCAAACACAGAGTTTTTTGTTGATGATGGGTACAGTGGCACAAACTTTGACCGCCCAGGCTGGCAGCGTCTTATTGCACAAACGGAAGAAGGCAACATCAGCACCATCATTGTAAAGGATATGAGCCGTCTCGGTAGAGACTACCTCAAAGTAGGTTATTATACCGAAGTACTCTTTCCCGGCTCCGATATCCGCTTTATTGCCATAAACAACAATGTGGACAGTGCCAATCAGCAGGACAGCGATTTTACACCGTTCCTTAATATCATCAACGAATGGTATGCCAAGGACACGAGCAAGAAAATCCGCTCCGTCTTTAAGTCAAAAGGTCAGTCCGGCAAGCCGCTCTGCACCAATCCACCTTATGGCTACATTAAAGACCCGGAAGATAAGACACACTGGATAGTTGATGAAGAAGCTGCTAAAGTGGTAAAAGAGGCGTTTCACCTATGTATGCAAGGTTATGGCCCTACACAGATAGCCAAAGAATTCAGCAAAAGGAAAATAATGAATCCAACGGCTCACGCAAAGGCAAACGGAGTCAATATCCCAGACAACAGAGGCCATGATGATGATTATATCTGGCGAGGCAGCACAATAGTTCATATGCTTTCAAGGCAGGAATATTTAGGGCATACGGTCAACTTTAAAACTTACCGTAAGTCTTATAAGCAGAAAAAGCAGATGAAAAATGACCCGTCAGAATGGGTAATTTTCGAGAATACCCACGAAGCGATTATTGGAGAGCCAGTGTTCGAGGTAGTACAGAAAATCCGAGATGGCAGACGCAGGCTTACACCAATGGGTGAAATGCCAATCCTCTTAGGTATGCTCTTCTGTGCTGATTGTGGTAACAAGCTATACCAAGTGCGTGGGCGCGGTTGGGAACATGACAAGGAGCATTTTGTGTGTGCTACCTACCGTAAAATTAAAGGCGGCTGCAGTTCTCACCAGATACGCAATGTGGTAGTTGAGGAATTGCTCCTTGACGGTATTCGCAAGATTACCTCTTTTGCAAGAGACCACGAAGATGAGTTTGTACAGATGGTTACTAGGAAAACAAGGACAGACCTTGACAGGAGTATGCGTGATAGCAAACGGGAATTAGAGCAGTCACAGGCTCGTATTAGCAAGCTGGATGATATTATCCAAAGGCTCTATGAGGACAATATCGAGGGCAAGATTTCCGATGAGCGTTTTGCCAAGATGACCGCTAATTATGAAGCCGAGCAGCATACCCTTGAAAACCGAGTGGCAGAATTAAAATCTACCATGACTTCAGAAAAGGAAAGTGCACTGGGTGTAGACCACTTTCTTGCCTTGGTAAGAAAATACACAGACATAAAGGAACTCACAGCGGAGATTATCCGGGAGTTTGTTGAAAAAATCTATGTTTACAAGGCAGAGCGCATTGATGGCAGACGAGTACAGCGTATCAAAATTGTTTATAACTGCATTGGCGAATTTGACCCACCGGTTTCTACATCCACCACAGAACAAGAAAAATCGGCATAGCCGGTAACACTACCAAACTATGCCGATATATTTCTGGGATTAAAAATCCCTAAGACTAACCCTCTAAAGGGCGCTTCTTTTTCTGCAGGAAATAGGTAATCTTTGCCTAAATCAATAGAGAAGTCTATCTAGGTGGTGAAAGAAATGGTTAAAGAACACCTGGTCAAATTGCGTGAATTAATTAACTACCATAACTATCGTTATTATGTTCTAGATGATCCTTTGATCTCAGACTCTGAATACGATAGCCTAATAAAAGAACTAGAGGTCATAGAAAGAGAAAACCCAGAACTTATAACCCCTGATTCACCTACACAACGAGTAGGCGGAGCGGTTCTAGAAGGGTTTCGGACCGTAACTCACTCAGTACCCCTTTTAAGTCTAGGCAATGTTTTTTCACTAGCCGAACTAGATGCATTTAACATAAAAGTACAGCAGACTCTGTCAGAGAGTGTAAGATATACAGCCGAGTTGAAAATAGATGGTCTGGCGATCTCACTTTTATACCGAGACGGCATCTTTATTCGCGGCGCAACCAGAGGAGACGGACAGATTGGCGAAGATATAACTACTAACCTCCGTACCATTCAAAGCATTCCCTTAAGGTTAAGGAAACCCCTAACCGGGGAGTTGGAAGTTCGCGGTGAGTGTTATATGGATAAAAATGTGTTTAGCGAGTTGAATGAGTTACAAGCCAAAAAAGGTGAAAAGCTTTTTGCCAATCCTCGCAATGCGGCTGCCGGGAGTTTGCGGCAATTAGATCCCAAGGTTACAGCAGCAAGAAAACTTAATGTTTTTATGTATGCCCTAGGATATGCCGATGCTTTATTACCGGATAGCCATTATCAGACACTCAAATGGTTTTCTGAATATGGTTTAAGAACCAATACCAAAGCCAAGCTTTGTGAAAACATAGATGAAGTTAAAAGCTTTATCGAGTACTGGATGGAAAAAAGAGAGGATCTACCCTATGAGATAGATGGCATAGTAATAAAAGTTGATTCCCGTCGTGCTCAAGAGCTTTTAGGTGTCACGGCCAAATCTCCACGTTGGGCTATAGCCTATAAATTTCCGGCGGTGCAAAAGACCACTAAACTTAATGATATAATAGTACAGATAGGTAGAACGGGAACCATAACCCCACTGGCTATTTTGGAACCTGTTTTTATTGCCGGCTCCAAAGTATCGCGAGCTAGTTTGCACAACGAAGATAATGTAAAGAATAAGGATATTAGAATTGGAGATACGGTGGTAATACAAAAGGCGGGAGATATTATCCCGGAGGTTGTCTGCTCGCTCAAAGAACTACGAACAGGCGGAGAAACGCTCTTTGAAATGCCCAAAAACTGCCCTAGCTGTAACTCTCTTTTAATAAGAGAAGAAGGCGAGGTTGCGTTAAGATGTATCAGCTTGAGTTGCCCAGCGCAGCTTAAAGAGGGGATTGTCCATTTTGCTTCCCGCGATGCCCTAGATATCGAAGGAATGGGGCCAAAGGTTGTGGAGCAGCTTTTGGATGCAGGGCTGGTTAATAACCCAGCTGATATTTTCAGACTGACCAAAGATGATCTAATCAGTCTAGAGCGCTTTGGGGAAAAATCTGCTCTTAAGCTGTTGGGAAATATAGCTAAAGCTAAAGATCGAGGGCTTAGCCGGCTTCTAACGGCTTTAGGTATTCGTCATGTCGGAACTCAGATAGCCCAGCTTCTAAGTCAGTATTTTGGGTCTATAGACAAATTAGCTAACGCCAGTGAAGACGAGCTAGCTTCTATAGCTGATATTGGCCCGACAATAGCGAATTCCATCGCAGAATTTTTTAAAAATGAAAAAAATAAATTCCTACTTGAAGAACTAAAAAACTTAGGTGTAAAATGTAGTGAAGATCTACAGATTAAAGGTGAAAGCTTAAAAGGAAAAGTATTTGTTGTAACCGGTACACTTATTTCATTTGGTCGCAAAGAGGCTAAAGAAGCGATTGAGTCTTTAGGTGGTAAGGTTACTGAAGCTGTAAGCCAAAAAACTGATTATCTAGTAGTCGGTGAAAAACCAGGTTCCAAGCTTGACAAAGCTAATGAACTAGGTGTAACTATTTTAGATGAAGATCAATTCTTGCTACTTTTGACAGAAGGAGGTTATAAAAAATGAGCGTTATCGATAAAAAGACAGTCGAACACATAGCTAATCTAGCCCGTCTTTATCTAACTGAAGACGAAAAAGAAGAGATGACAGTTTCATTAAATAAAATTCTTGATTTTGAACAGCAACTTGCGGAGATAGATACCGAGAATGTTAAACCTATGGCCCAAGCAGTACCACTTGAAAATGTAATGCGAGAAGATAAGGTAAAAGGGTCACTTTCTATCAGAGAAGTATTTCTCAATGCTCCTGATGAAGCAGAAGGATTTTTCAAGGTACCTCGCATTATAGAAAAAGACTGAGGGAGGGTGGATTAATTGGAGTTAATAAACAAGTCTGCACTAGAGCTACACGATCTTTTAGATAAAAAGGAGATTACCAGTAGAGAGATTGTGGAAGCTTATATTAAGCGCATTGAAGCTTTGGAGCCAAAACTAAATAGCTTTGTTACACTTACCTTAGAACAAGCTCTTGAGGATGCCGATAAAGCTGATGAGATGATTAAAAATAAAACCTCAACCACTTTTACAGGTATCCCTATTGCCATAAAAGATAATATGTGTACCTATCATGTTAAGACAACCTGTTCCTCAAAGATGCTACAAGATTTTAAACCGCCATATGATGCCACCGTGATTGCCAAAATTAAAAAAGCCGGTATGCCAATATTAGGGAAAACCAATATGGATGAATTTGCTATGGGTTCTTCCACAGAGACTTCATTTTTTGGGCCATCTAAAAATCCCTGGGATTTAGAGAGAGTCCCTGGTGGTTCTAGCGGAGGTTCAGCTGCTGCCGTAGCAGCTAAACAAGCTCCCCTGGCTCTTGGTTCAGACACCGGTGGTTCAATTAGGCAACCTGCAGCTTTAACTGGTGTTGTCGGGCTTAAACCTACCTATGGACTGGTGTCTCGTTATGGCCTGATTGCTTTTGCTTCTTCACTAGATCAGATTGGTCCCTTTACCAGAGATGTAGCAGATAGTGCTGCTTTACTTAATATGCTTGCAGGTTATGATCCGAAAGATACAACCTCTTTGCCAAATAAAAGATCGGACTATCTCCAAGCCTTAGGTAAGGAGATTAGAGGCCTTAGGGTGGGTCTGCCTAGAGAATTTTTCGGCGAAGGTCTCGATAAAGAGGTGGAAAAAGCAGTATTAAAGGCTATTGATGCTTTAGCTACCGAGGGTGCACAGATAGTCGAGATTGATCTGCCTTATTCCAAGAAGGCTCTGGCCGCCTATTACCTGATAGCTACAGCCGAAGCAAGTTCTAACCTAGCCCGCCTAGACGGTGTAAGATATGGTCATCGCTCCGAAAACCAGAAAGATTCCGTTACGATGTTTAAACATTCAAGAGCCGAAGGCTTTGGGCCGGAGGTAAAAAGAAGAATTATGCTGGGCACCTATGCGCTAAGTGCCGGTTTTTACGATGCTTATTATCTTAAAGCTTTGAAGGTTAGGACTTTGATTAAAAACGATTTCGATGCGGCATTCAAGAAGGTTGATGTAATTGTTACCCCTACCACACCTTCAGTGGCTTTTAAATTTGGTGAGAAGGTTTTAGATCCTTTAGCCATGTATCTGTCTGATGTTTATACAACAACTGCTAACCTAGCAGGCATCCCGGCTATGTCTATGCCTGCGGGACTGACAAAAGAGAAGCTACCAATTGGAGTACAGATCATCGCCCCGGCCTTGGCTGAAGAAATCATGTTAAATACAGCCTATACTTTAGAAAAGGCTATCGGTACCATTGGTTTGCCGACTCTGGAGGTGTAAATAAATGCCACTTGAAGATTATACAATTGTTATCGGCCTTGAGGTGCATGCCGAGCTAATGACCAAGACCAAGCTCTTTTGCAGCTGTAGTACGTCTTTTGGCAACGAAGCTAACAGCCAGGTCTGTCCCATTTGCTTGGGACTTC
Organism: Bacillota bacterium; assembly: GCA_018435125.1. Classification (GTDB taxonomy): domain Bacteria; phylum Bacillota; class DTU065; order DTU065; family DTU065; genus JAHDNZ01. The sequence goes on from JAHDNZ010000022.1 coordinate 11,869, forward strand.
CGGGGACTTTGCCGGTACTTAATGAAAAAGCAGTAGAGTTTGCGGTCAAAGCTGGTTCGGCTCTTAACTGTGAGATCGCAAATTTTAGTAAATTTGACCGTAAAAACTACTTTTACCCTGATCTAACCAAAGCCTACCAGATATCTCAGTATGAAATGCCAATCTGCCGTTATGGTCAGGTAGAGTTTTTTGTAAACGGAGTCAAAAAGGTTGTGGGTATTAACAGAGTCCATATGGAAGAAGAAGCTGGTAAGTCGGTTCATTCAGGAGCAACCATCACCGACAGCGAGTTTTCGCTGGAAGATTACAACCGCTGTGGTATTCCCCTAATTGAAATAGTATCTGAACCGGATATGCGCTCTCCTGAGGAAGCCCGAATCTATATGGAAACCTTAAGAAATATTCTGCGTTATGCTAATGTCAGTGATTGTAAAATGGAAGAAGGATCTTTGCGTTGTGATGCTAACATCTCTTTGATGCCAAAAGGAGCTACCAAGTTTGGCACCAGATCCGAAATCAAGAACATGAACTCCTTTAAGGCGGTTCAAAAAGCTTTAGAGTATGAAGCTCTAAGGCAAGCAGAGCTTTTAGACGCCGGTAAAAAGGTTGTCCAAGAGACTCGTACCTGGGATGACAGTGCCGGTATTACAATGTCTATGAGAAGCAAAGAAGAAGCTCACGATTACAGGTATTTTCCCGAACCAGATTTGGTACCGATTGTATTAACAGATGAGTATATTCAAAATTTAAAAGACAGCCTGCCGGAGCTACCGGTAGCAAAACTGAATCGTTACCTAAATGAGTTGGAACTACCCCCATACGATGCCGAACTCATAACTGCCAACAAGGATTTAGCCGACTACTTTGAAGCGGTTTTGGAGTATTATAAAGATGCAAAAGTAGTATCTAACTGGCTGATGGGTGAGTTTATGAGGCTAATCAACGAACAAGGCCTTGAAATAGACCAGGTTAAAGTAAAACCAAAAGATCTAGCCGCCATGTTCACTCTTCAGGACAAGGGAGTTATCTCTTCCAAGATTGCCAAGACCGTTTTTGAGGACATGTTTAAAACCGGTAAAGATCCTGATGCTGTAGTTAAAGAAAAAGGTCTGGTGCAGATCAGTGATGTATCAGAAATTGAAAATATTGTTCAGGATGTTATCAAGAATAATCCTGCTCCGGTATCTCAGTATTTAGAAGGTAAAGAGAAAGTGCTAGGATTTTTAGTCGGTCAGGTAATGAAATTTAGTCACGGTAAAGCTAATCCTCAAATGGCTAATGAATATCTTAAAAAAGCTCTGGATAAGCTTAAATAAGTTTCAGCAGATAAAAAGGCTGCCTAACGGCAGCCTTTTTGCATAATTATGCAAAGACTCAAGCTACATATCATTTGTATACAGCATTACTTAATACAGAGTACTGTATGTTTATAATGAGAGTCTTGACATTATTATGCTCGTTATATAAGATATAAAATATCACAAATGTTACAGTAATGCAGCATTGTGGAAATTGGAGGTGAAGCGCCGTGATCGAACCCATAGTAAGAGGAGATAAACCGCGTGTTTATCTTATCGATGTCACCAATCGCGACGGAGTTCAAACAGCTAATATAGGGTTATCCAAATTGCAGAAAACAATGCTAAATCACTACCTGGATCAAATGGGTGTTTTTCAATCCGAATTTGGCTTTCCTGCTTTAGAGCACGAAACAAACTATATCAACGCTAATCTTGATTTGCAAAAGAGAGGGTTTTTCAAAAATATTAGACTTGAAGGCTGGGTAAGAGCCACCGTTGAGGATGTTTATAAAGCTCTAAAGCTAACAAAAGTCGAGCATTTGAACATCTCAATCTCTACCTCTCTTATTATGACCATAGGTAAATTCGGTAATAAAATTAACCGTGATGACATCTTAAAGATGATGACTGAAGCTGTAGATGCTGCACGCGAGGCTGGTGTAAAAACCATTGGGGTTAATGCCGAAGACGCTTCCCGTACTGCTGCAGAACGTGAAGATCAGGGCTATGATGAAGACTATCTAATGAAATTTGCTTTGGCAGCTAAAAAACATGGAGCCGATCGCATTCGTTACTGTGATACTTTAGGTTATGACCATGCCAATAGTATCTATGATAGTGTTTATATGCTGGCCAAAGAAGTTCAGCTACCGATTGAGCTTCACTGCCATAACGATACTGGCTATGCTGTTGCCAATTCAGTTGAGGGTGCCATGGGTGCTTTAGATGCCGGAGTAGATGCCTATATTAATGTAACCGTAAACGGTATGGGAGAGCGTGCTGGTAATGCGGATTTAGTCTCTGTTATCCTAGCCTTAACAAAATCTCGTGGCCTAAAAGATAAAGATGTTTTAGATCCTAATGTAGATCTAGCTATGGCTTGGAAAATTGCCAATTATGTGGCACGTTCTTTTGGGGTGCCAATTCCAATTAACCAAGTCGGTGTAGGCAGCAACGCTTTTGCCCATGAATCTGGTATTCATGCCGATGGTATCCTAAAAGATCGTAAAAACTATGAGATCTATTCTCCGGAAGAATTGGGTATTCCCAACGAGTTGACTTTAGAAAGCGGCCGTATTATTACCACAGGTGAATACGGCGGCCTTAAAGGTCTAAAGCATGTCTTAAGCAAAATTAATGTTGACCTTACACCGGAGAAGGAGCGTAGAGTTCTTCAGCTAGTCCAGCTTGGAACAGCTCACAACCAAAAGCCTCTTTTACCCGATGAGCTTAGGTTTATTGCCGAATACCCGGATGAAGCTGCCAAGTTAATGACTGTAACACCATAACTGCTGCTAAAAAAGCAGCAGTTTTTTGTTGGGTAGAAATAAGTGGTAAGTAAGTACAATAAAAGGAAATTAGGTTATTAGAGGAGAACGTTAAATTGGTTTATAATATCGCAAATTAAGGGTGATACCATGAAAAGAAAACAACTTATAGGGATATTAATTTTAGTACTTGTAACAGCTACTTTTATGGCCTATAAATGGTCTTTTTTTCAAAAACAAACTTTAGCCGATCCACTGTGGGAAGAAATACACCAACAAGGGTCGGGAATTACGGTAAGCGGAACAGTTATCTCAGCCAAGGATAAAGAGTTTATTATTGATGTAGTAAGAGAAGACGCTCCCACATCCAGAGCACCGTCTTTATATTTTGTCGGAGATACGACCAAGATTTGGGAGAAAAACAAATGGCAGAAATTAAAAAAAGCCCCATCGGTTGGCACAATACTGATGATGTATATTCCCTTTCGACAAGAAGCGGCAGGTATTTTTATCGATAAAAACTATCAGTATGTCTTTGGTAAAGTAGACAAGTGGGATAATGATTCCATTACTATTGACAAAACAACCTACAACCTCCAGGATGTTTATCTTGAGAATAAAACCACAGCCAATAAAGTAGGAAGCTTTGCTATCTTGAGTCTGCAAAACGGAAAGGTCCAATATGCCGAGATCTGGCCAGAAGAAATGAGCCATATACCAACAGCTGTAGAAACTGCCCAAAAAAGATGGTTGGAAGACGGTTTTAGACCTAAAGATATAGACATCTACTGGGATGAGGGCTGGGTAGTAACCGGATATCAGCATCCTTTCAAGGATCAACTAAATCAGTCAAAAAGACTATTTTTTACGCCAGATGCTAAAACAATTAAAGCCAGAAAAGATCTGCTGGCTTTTAATGAGCTTGAAATGCAAATAGAATTTAGGGGTAAGGTCTATGCTTACTTTGGTTTGGAAGAGTTATTAGATGAAGCGGATATCGAGGAAACTAAACTAGAAGTTGCCGGAGAGAATTATCTGGGCGAAATATATTATTATTTAGAAAATGATTTAAGCAACCTATATACAAGGCCTGCTTGGAATAAGAAGGCTTTTATAGTCTGGAAAGAGGTAATAGGAGATGTCGCTTCTTCAAGTTAGAAACATAAGCAAATTTTTTGGCTCCAGGCAGATTCTAAACGATATAACTTTTGATATCAATCACCAGGATCGGATTGGTCTGATTGGTCAAAACGGAGCAGGTAAATCTACTTTACTAAAAATATTAGTAGGCGAAGAAGAGCTAGATGCAGGAGAGGTCTATTTTAGTTTAAATACCTCGCTAGGTTATCTGGCTCAGACTAAAGATTTTTCCTTGCCCACTTTGCTTTGGGATTTTCTTTCAGAACCATTTAAACCAGTAAAAGACTGCGAAAAGGAACTCTTTACACTAAGCCAAAGGCTTCCTGAGTTAACTGGTTTGGAATTAGAAAAAGCCCTAAGCAGATATAACTGGCTTCATGAATGGTTTGAAAGAGAAGCAGGCTATCAGGCCAATGCTAGGCTAGAGATGGTTTTTAACGGTTTGGGTTTTAAACAAGCTGATAAAAAAAGACCTCTGGCTAGTTTTTCAGGTGGTGAGAGAACAAGAGTTGAGTTAGCTAGAACTCTTATTGAAAGGCCTGCTCTATTACTACTTGATGAACCAACCAATCACCTGGATACGTCTACGATCCAGTGGTTAGAGAACTATTTAAAGACCCAAGCAACTACTTATTTAGTAGTTTCTCACGATCGTTACTTTTTAGATGAAGTAGTTACCAAAGTGTTTTTTCTTGAGCAAGGTAAGCTTAGGATATATCAGGGTAACTACTCTCAATTTCGCAGGCAATTTGAAGAAGAAGAGAAAGCTTTACAAAAAGCCTACACCAAACAGCAAGCTTACCTTAACTTAGAAAAAGAATTAATTACCAGTGCCAGAAAGACAGAAAAAGCCCAAAGATTTGCTAAATCGCGAGAAAAGAGACTAGAACAACTAGAATTGATTGAAAAACCTACCTCACCTATATCGCTATCCTTTTACTTTCCATTTTCAGGTCGCTCAGGCCAAATTGTTTTACAAGCCGAAAAGTTATCTTTTGCTTACAATGAGGAAAAAACTATTATCAACCCAGTGGATTTTACGGTTAAATATGGGGATCGTATCGGTCTTATAGGGCCAAATGGGTCTGGGAAAACAACCTTTATTAAACTTATTTTAGGTGAGTTTAGGCCAACTAAAGGTAAACTCAAGGTGGGTGCAGGTGTTAAAAGCTGCTACTTTTCACAGAGCCAAAAGTTTATAAACGAGGCAAATACAGTATTAGAAGAAGTTTTAGCTACAAAGCACTTAACAATAGGAGAGGCCAGAGATCATTTGGCATTGTTTTTCTTTAGAGGTGCTGAGGTTGATAAAAAAGTCGCTGATCTTTCCGGAGGCGAAAAAAGCAGGCTGATTTTAGCAAAACTAGCGCTTGAAGGAGGTAACTTCCTGCTTTTTGATGAGCCTACTAACAATCTGGATCTTAACTCCTTAGAGACATTAGAAAAAGCCTTGCTATCTTTTCCGGGGACTATTGTTTTTATTAGCCATGACCGTTATTTTATCTCCAAGGTAGCTAAAAAGATTATGGAGTTAAAAGATAGTTGCCTCACTTTATATCCATATAATTACCTGGATTACCTCAGGCAAAAAGAAAAAGCCTTAGAAAAAACACAAGCAAACAATATAAAAAAGACCACTGATTTTACCTCAAAAAAAGCCAAACCCCAAAAAGTTGCACTAAAAAAAGAGCAGCTACTAAAAAAGATCACCGCTTTGGAAGAGGATAAGCTGACAGCCAAAGAGAGTTTAACGAAAAAAGAGCTAGCAACTGACTGGGAGAAATTATCTTTGCTTGAAACACAATTGAGTAAGATTGATAAAGAGCTTTCATTACTATATGAAGCTTGGATTGAACTTGAGGAAGGAGATAGTTAAGGTGAAAAAGAGACTAATAACAGTTATGGTTATTTTCTTTGTTACGATGGTTATTTCAGCTAGCAGTTTGCCTATGGAATACCAGAAAATCTTAAAAGAGATGACTCTAGAAGAGAAAGTTGGCCAAATGCTTCTTTTGGGCGTACCTGGGACATCTATTAACTCAACTGCTAAAGCTATAGTTACAGAGCTAAAAGCAGGGGGAGTAGTCCTATTTGCAGCTAATTTAACCAGCATATCTCAAGCAACCAATTTTACCAGCCAATTACAAGAAGAAACCTTGAAAACCAAATTAAAGATCCCCCTATTAATAACAGCAGATGAAGAGGGTGGCCTGGTTTCCCGCTTGCCTCTGGGCATGGTAACTATGCCCGGTAATATGGCACTTGGAGCCTCCAGAAACGAACATTTAGCCGCTAAAGCTTATTATCACACCGGCCGGCAGCTAAGAGCCTTAGGTATTAATATGAACTTAGCACCGGTTTTAGATGTAAATAATAATCCCAATAATCCTGTTATAGGACTACGTTCCTTTGGTTCGGACCCATTGCTTGTCGGTAATATGGGTCTTGCAGCCATATCCGGTCTAAAAGATGCGCAGGTAGGCAGTATTGTGAAGCATTTTCCCGGGCATGGTGATACCGGTATAGATAGTCATTATGCTCTGCCTATTGTGACTAAGAGTCAAAAAGAATTAAAGGAAATGGAATTAGCGCCGTTTCAAAAAGCACTTGCTGGCGGAGCAAAAGCAGTAATGACTGCTCATATAGAATTTCCCGCTCTAACCGGGGGCAAAAAGGTACCGGCTACACTATCTTCAGAGATCTTAACCGATCTTTTAAGGGCTAACTGGGGTTATACTGGGGTAATTTCTACTGATGATATGACCATGAAAGCAATTACCAATTATTTTGGTCAGAAGGATGCATTTGTTATGGCAGTAAAAGCTGGAGTTGATCAGCTGCTGATTGTAGGTGATCTAAATAACCAAAGGCTTGCTAAACAAGCTATTATCGATGCGGTAGAAAAAGGTGAGATCTCGGAGAAAAGAATCGATCAGTCAGTCGAGAGAATACTGACCTTAAAAGCGGAGTTAGGGTTAAAACCAAATAAGCTTCCGGAGTTACTTGATCCGAAAACAGAAGCAAAAGCAGCCGAAAAGATTGCTTTAGAGGTTGGTCTTCAATCTATAACTCAGCTTAGAGACGAAGGCCGTCTACTTCAAAAAGGTGATCGAGTGTTACTAGCGGTCATCGATAGCAAGCTAATGGGAGCAGCCGGAAGAGTTGGAACTACAATTAGTTATCTTTTAAGAAAAGAACTTAACGACAGGGGCTTTGCTGTTGAAACTGTAATCTTAGCCAATAAGCCTTCAAGTTATGAACAGGAATTAGTTTCTAATAAAGCCAAAGAGTGCGATATAGTTATTGTTTTAACTCGTAATGCAGGTTATGAACAAGCTGGGGTTATTAAAAGAATTACTCACACACCTCTAATTACTGTAGCTTTACAAAACCCCTATGATATTTTAAAATACCCTGATGTCAAGGTGCACTTTATAACATATGGTTACACAGAAGCTTCTATAAAGGCCTTAGCGGCTATTTTAACCAAAGAACAAGCTGCCTTAGGTCAGCTACCGGTAACAGTTTCCAAAACCTATGCATTTGGGTATAAGAGATAGGAGCATTTAGCTCCTATCTCTTTTTTAAACTTAATGAATAAACAGGATAAAAAGCCTATCTGCCGAAAATATATAATAATTGAGGTAAATAACAATTAAATTATTTTAATTTGTGACAAACAGTTGTCACAAAAATATAATATGATAGGGGCGGAAAGGAAGTGGAGTTAAACACCAAAGTTGATACCATGATCCGCTTTATTAATTTGGTGAAAGCTCGTCCCAATCAGCATATAGATTATTATGCTGATAGATTAGGGCGTTCATCAAGGACTGTTCGCCGCTATATTGACGACGCTTCGTTTGCCGGGGTGCCGATTTATCTTGATAAGAGCAAAGTTGCTCTTTTAGATAATGCGAGCCTTGAAAAAGAGCTATTAAATCCGACTGAAACATTTTTACTATTATTATCACTTGGGGCTTTAAAAAACAGTACTGATGATTCTAATTTATACCAAAGGATTACTGATGCGGTAAATCGCTATACTAACAAATTTACTTTTGAAGAGGCAAAAGCTTTATCGAACAGAGTCAAAATCTACCCCAACCTGTGTGAGGAAGTGTCTTCAGATCCTAAGGTAATTGATTCTATTCTTAAAGCCATCTATGCTAATCGTACTATCGAATTTAAATACCTAAAGTTAAGTGGAAATAGAAAAGAAACTAGGAAAGTAGACCCCTACTATCTGTTTTTTAAACGCACAGATTGGTACTTAATTGGGAAGTGTCATAAAAGGAATGAGCTTAGGATATTTAGGGTAGGTCGTATAGAGGCAGTAAGACAACTTCTTGAACAATTTATTTTACCAGAGGATCTTTCCATCGACGAATACCTGGCTAATGTTTGGGAACTAGAAAAAGGAGAAGAGATTGAACTTGAGCTTCTTTTTAAGCCCGAAGTAGCCCAAATTATTATGGAAACTAAATATCATCCACTTGAGAAAAAAGAGTATCTTAATGATGGTAGCATTTTGTACAAGGTTACTTGTAGCGGTGTTAACGAGACGTTTAGATGGATTCTTTCATTTGGATTTAATGTAGAGGTGATAAAGCCAATTAGTTTTCGAGAAAAATTGCTAGCTATCGGTAGTTATCTTACAAATACTTATTGCTAAAAGACTCGAGGTGGTACGATGCCTCAAAGCATCATCGTAAAATTTATCCCTACTGAATCGCGAAGTTTTGATGTATCACTAGGTCAGCAGATCCATGCGTTGTTTTTAAATACTATCCGTAAGGTGGATGCTAATCTTTCGCAGACACTTCATGATGGACTTGCCGGTAAACCTTTTACGGTTTCCTTGCCCGTAAATAAAAAAAACATACCACTCACTCAATTTATTGCGGGTGATGAATGTTTTATTCGCTATACAATCTTTTCTGACAAGATATGGGATATCTTTCCCCAGATTATTTCTACGGTAAAAAATGAAACAGCTCATATCTCAAGGACAGAAGTTAAAATTACTATGGTTTCATTCACTTCTGATGAGATTGTTAAGGCCAATGAGAGCTTCAAAGAATTGGCTGAAACAGAGCCAGCCTCTAAGTTTGTGGTTAGCTTTATTTCCCCTACTTCTTTTAGGCTACAGGGCCATTCTTTTATTTTACCTTTACCAAGTTTTATGTATGCAGGGTACTTACGTAAATGGAACAAATATTCAAACTATAAGATCTCGGAAGATATCTTAGTAGAAATTAATGATCGCTTACTTATTTCTAAAATTAACTTAGCCAGTCAGGTTTTAAACTACTCAAAATATTTTCAGATTGGATTTACCGGACAGGTTACATTAAATGTTGCTGATTATTCACTAAACGAAAGACAAGTTCTGACAACACTAACTAAATTTGCTTACTTTTGTGGTACAGGGCATAAAACAACCATGGGTATGGGACAAACAAGAGTAAAGTTGTTAACCTAAAAAGGGGACTTTAAGTCCCCTTTCACATAGTTATGGTACCTTTCCCGCTAGGAACAATATAGAGAATGTTAACCTCTATCCCGGTAAGAGCATCTAGATAGACCAAAAATTCTTCTTTTGTATCTTTAAGCTTAGCTCTGATTTCATAACAAAAAGCTTCGGTAGCATCGGTTTTTGGAATAACTACTAGTTGTGAGGTAATAGGGGTTAGTTCTTTGGATAATTTCTCTAAAGCTTGATTGGTTGATAAAACAGGGTTTGGTAGGTTTCTGGTTCTGTGGTTCATGATATAGGAAAGGCTATCTTGAGCCAAGATTTCACCATTATCTAAAGCTACTTCAACTTTAATTAGATCAGGGTACATTAAAACACCGTTTTCAACCGGAGCAAAGGCTATTAGTAGAGTATGATCTTCAACAAAAGGGTAGGTTTCTTTTACAGGAACCCAATTCTGGCTGGCAATGAATTCCTTGGCTTTTTTTTCAGCTTCAGCCAAAGTTATTTGGGTATTATTAATGTTACGTGCATTTAGGAACTGAAGGATAAACCCACCTTTTTTGGAAATGTCAATACGAATTGTACCCTCACGAGAGGCAAAGCTATAAGCAGGCATTTTACCTTTAACTTCTTCAGCAAAATTTAGGTCAACTTTATTGTTAGTAGCTTTGGCTACAGTTTGTTCAGCAATTCGCTCTGCTTCTTCTTTAGATATTTCATTACCAATTAGTCCTTTGGGAGTTATATTCTCGATGTGATCCGAAAAAGGTCCATCATATGTAAGTGAAGGAACTTGATCTAGTTCATCTGAGATAAGTTGAAAGCCATCTTTAAATGAATTGGGCTCGGTGGGGGCTTTTTGGCTCTCTTTACTAAGATCATCCCAAGTTAAACGTCCTACTTCTGCTTTTTGTTGGATGTCCTCTAACTGTTTACCTAAGCTTTTGGAGTTGTCAAAAAGAATACGTAAGTTATTGCGCTGCTCGTCTGTCAGAGGAGTAATGGTAGCCGCCCTGGCTAAAGATAAAGCATAATCACCAAGTTGATTCAAAAACTTGGAAGTTCTAAGTAGCATATTTAAAGGTAGTGGCATACTGGTTAGATAAGCTTGGGCACTAAATGAGTCCCTGGTAACTTGAGCTAAGGACTGAGCCGTTTGGGCTTGGGAGGAAGAAACAAGTGCTTTACCTAAATTAACAGTTGCACCGTTTACACTCGCACTAAGTTCATAAAAAGACTTAGAATATTGGTTGGACAAGCCAATTTGAGCCATCTTACGAGCTTGATACTGTGAATAGGCAAAATAACTGAGAGAGAGAACTAGAATGGCTAGAATTACATAGCCAACTTTACTCATTTTTACACCTCCTAGCGAGCAAATACATGGTTGCCAATCCAGCGTATTATTTTACGAGTCCAAATCCATGAGCTAACAGGTTTTGAGGGATTCCAAAAGAAGGTACATCCATAGGTGGGATCCCATCCATTAATAGCAGCTCTAGCTGCATTATAAGCTGTACTAGATGGGGTTCTCCGCCAAATAAGACCGTTGGAAACAGATTCAAAAGCTCTTGGCTGGTAAACTACACCAGCTAGAGTGTTTGGGAACAACGAACTTTTGACCCGATTAAGAAGCACACTACCTACAGCAACCTGACCTTCATATGGCTCTCCTTGTGATTCGGCAGCGATAACTCTAGCTATCAGATCAATATTTCCCGCATAGCGTTGAGGGCTGGCATAGGAGGTAGGTTGCCAGAAAAGTAAAAATGCTGACAGTGTAAGAGCTGCTAGCGCAGCGACAATTTTTAAAAGGCGGTGCACATTTTCTCCTCCTTGGCAGTTTTTAGATTGTTTATCCTGTCAAGTAGTAGTGTGCCAAAAAAGCCCTTTAATCATTCTTGGCTCTGAATGTGACTTAAGTCTAAAATGAGGTGAAATTTAATGATGAAAGAAATTGAGGTAATAGGTGTTGATATAGGCCAGGAGGGAGAAGGAATAGCTAAAACAGATTCAGGCTATACAGTTTTTGTCCCCTATCTTTTGCCAGGTGAAAGTGCTTATATTGCATTATTGGAACAAGGGGCACATTTTGGCAAAGGAGAAATTTTAGAGCTAAAAACCGAATCAAAGTTGCGGCAAAAAGCTCTTTGCCCTGTGTACTATGAGTGTGGAGGCTGCCAATTACAACATCTGAGTTACCAAGGTCAGCTCCAGTGGAAAGAAAAGAAAGTAAAAGATAGTTTAACCCGTCTAGCGGGAATAAATGCACCACAAGTAAGTCCAATTATTGGTATGGAAACTCCCTGGTATTACCGCAATAGAGGTCAGTTTGTAATTGGAGAAGAAAATGGAACATTGAGATGGGGATTTTTCACCTCAAAAACACACAAAGTGGTCTCTTTTAAAGAATGTCCAATTCATCATCGTTATCTCAACGAAGCTATGCAAGATCTAATACCACAGCTTAGTGGACTACATTCATTTTTTGAAGGCGATGGAACCCTTAGGCATGTATCTGTAAGATGTGGTGTAAACACAGAAGAAGTTCTGGCTACCCTTGTTACCACCGAGCCTTTAGGTCAGTCTAACACTCTTGACTGTTCTAAGATTAAAAGAGCAGTAGGTCTGGTAGAAAATATTAACAAAACCAAGAGTTCTAAAATTCTTGGTGAAAAAGAAAAAACTCTCTGCGGTCGCCCGTATTTAGAAGAGAAATTGATGGGATTAAGATATCTTATATCTTCTCAATCGTTTTTTCAAAACAATACCGAGCAGACAGAAAAACTTTATCAAAAAGTGCTTCAGTATGCTAAACCCAAAGGTAAAAGGATACTTGATCTCTACTCCGGGATTGGTAGCATATCTTTGGCTTTAGCGAAAGAAGCTCTTGACGTTGTGGGGATAGAGATTGTAAAAGCTGCGGTAAGGGATGCTAAAGCCAACGCGAAACTAAATGGTATTGAAAACGTGCGTTTCCACACTTTAGACGTAGCAGATGCATTTAAACAAGAAAAAACCCCTCCTGATGTTCTGGTAATGGATCCACCAAGAAAAGGTATAGAAAAAAGAGTGTTAGCGGATGTTTTAAAACTTACTCCTCAGACCATTGTTTATGTATCCTGTAACCCTGATACTTTAGCCCGCGATCTAAGAATACTAAAAGAAAAGTACGAATTGATTGAAGCAACCCCTATTGATGTTTTCCCTCAAACCACTCATGTGGAGACGGTCGTATTGCTGTCAAGGGTTGATAAATAAGAGTGTAAAAAGATAAGTAAATAAAGGCTTTCCGTGATTTGAGGTCTGGTTCTAAGCCGGAAGGATATTCACGGATTTTTGCTTTGTGGGAAGATATCCAAGAGTGGTGGATTACTCACCGGATTTACGAATTTGAATATAGGATTGGTGAGTTGATAAGATTGCTGGCAAAAATGTGGTGAGTTGACAAGATGGCTATTGGCTTGAATAGATAAACAAGGTTGAAATGCACTTATAAAGTAATTACTTTTCAAGTACATATAAAGGTTGAAATAAGAGCTGTAAAATGTTATGATAAAAAGAAAAGGTGGATTTAGGTATGGATAAGGAAGATAAAGTCCAAAAGGAACCGATGGAATTCTATAACATGTCTGATTTTCTTAGAGGACAATCATCAAAATTAATTACTGGTTTATCAGATGAAGATAAAACAGCTTTTGTTTTGAAAAATGGAAAGCCTGTAGCAGTGCTTATTTCTCACGAGAGATACGAAAGGTTATTAAAAGCAGGGATAGATATTACTGAATACTAAATATAAAACACTTAATAGATGAGAGAGGTTAAATGAATGGCCGTGAAAAAATCAGAATTGTATTCCCTATTATGGGATGCTTGTAATAAATTAAGAGGTGGAGTAGAACCTTCAAGGTATAAAGATTATGTGCTTGTATTGTTATTCTTCAAGTATGTATCAGACAGATATAAAGGGCAACGTTTTGCTGAATTTACAGTAAATGAAGGTGCCTCATTTGACGACTTGATTGCTGCAAAAGGTAAGCCGGATGTTGGCGAAAGAGTAGATGTAATTCTTCAAAAGTTTCTAGAAGATAATAAGCTAGTAGGTGCGCTTCCTGATGTAAGCTTTAATAATCCGGATGAACTAGGTTCTGGTAAAGAACTAGTTGATAAAGTTTCTGGTCTTATAGCTATTTTCCAAAATCCTGCGATTGACTTTAAAAGCAACAGAGCCAGTGGAGATGACATCATTGGGGATGCATATGAATACTTCATGATGAAATTCGCTCAGGAGTCTGGTAAGAGTAAGGGACAGTTTTATACACCTAGTGAGGTGTCACGTATTATTGCTAGACTTATTGGTATTGGCAATATTAAACAAGAGACAGGAAAGAAATGGACCCTCCATGATCCTGCGGCGGGGAGTGGATCATTACTTATTCGTTCAGCAGATGAAGCACCAACTGATGATAATGGTGATTCCATAGTAACAATATTTGGACAAGAAAAATATCCTGATACTGCTGGTTTAGCAAAGATGAACTTCATCCTACATAACAAAGGAACAGGTGAAATCAAAAGTGGGAATACATTGGCAAACCCACAATATACTGATGATTTTGGTGGACTTAGAAAATTTGATTTTATTGTCATGAACCCACCATTTTCTGATAAAGACTGGACTGATGGAATTAAACCATCTGAAGATAAATATAAGAGGTTTGATGGTTATGGCATTCCACCAGAAAAGAATGGTGATTATGCTTGGTTTCTACATGTTCTAAAAGCATTGGATAGCAATGGTAAGGCGGGGATTATTCTGCCACACGGTGTTCTCTTTAGAGGAAACTCAGAAGAAACCATTAGAAAAGCTGTTCTTGAGAAACGATATATCAAGGGTATAGTTGGGCTACCGGCAAACTTATTTTATGGTACAGGAATCCCAGCTAGTATCATCATAATCGATAAAGAAAACGCTGATAAACGTGAAGGTATTTTTATGATTGATGCGAGCGATGGGTTTAAGAAAGATGGAAATAAGAACCGTCTTCGTGAACAGGATATTGAGAAAATTGTGCAAACCTTTATTCACCAAGAAAAGGTTGAGGGGTACTCCCGCTTTATTACCTATAAGGAGATTTTAGAAGAGAACGAAGGAAACCTTAATGTGCCTCGTTATATCCAAAAAATAGATGACACATTACCTCAAAACATTGCATCTCATCTTAAGGGTGGTATTCCAGAAGTCGATATTAACTCTTTAGAGAGACTCTGGAAAATATCGCCACAGTTAAGAGAAGAGATATTTACTTGTGTCGATGAAGAACATGATGTCTATAATCTTGCTATAAAACCAAATGAAATCGAAACAGTCATTTCTGAAGATAAAAATATAAAGGTTGAAAAGGAAACTGAATACGGTTCTCTATTCGAGACGTGGAAAAATAAAGTAAAAGATTCATTACTCAACATTAATACAGATACAAATCCAAAAGAAGTAATTCGAAGCTTGGGCATTGAAATTTTGAGAGATTTTGAATCGGCAAAACTTCTAGACAATTACGATGTGTATGACTTCTTGCTTAACTATTGGAATGAGAAAATGCAAGATGATGTATATGTAATAAAAGCGAACGGATATGATGCGGGACGTGAGATTGAATATGTATACGCTCAAAAGAAAGCTAAAGATGAAAATGGAGAAGAAATAAAAGTCGACGATACTTCAAAAATGAAGTCTTTTGAAGGTGCCTTAATTTCGAGAGACATTATTGAACGGGAGTATTTTGAAACTGAGTTAATGTCTCTTAATGAGCTAATCGAAAAGTCTGCATTACTTGAATCAGAATTGGATGAAATGAGAGAAGAAGAATCAGGTGACGAAGGTTTGCTTGTAAATGCTTTGAATGAAAAAGGGGACGGAATACCTAAAGCAAATCTGAATAAACAGATAAAAGAACTTGAAAGTAAAAAGACTTCTGAAGTGATAGATGACATTACGAAACTTATTGAATTATTTGATGCAGGCAGTACTTCAGAGATGGAGAAAATCGTCAAAGCCAATAGTAAGCTGAAGACATATGAGCTTAGAAATAAGAACGGTTCATTTGGAAAGGCTAAGCTTAAAAATGCATTAAAAGAAGCAAATGACAATGCAATAATGCCTGAAACATATGTCGAGGAATATAATGCTCTTCTTTCTTATCAAGCTAAGTTAACTGAAAAAGAAGAGGCTGATAAAGCGATTAAAGAAGCTCAAAAAGAGCTGGATGATTTAGTGCTTGCTAAATATGGAGAACTAACAATTGATGAAGTAAAGTATTTACTCTTTGATAAAAAGTGGATGGCAAGGCTTGAAAGCGACATTATTGATGCGATTGATCAAGTGTTGAATAATCTTGCCTCAAAAGTTGTCTTAATTGCCAAACGCTATGAGCACACATTAGGCGAGATTGAAGAGACGACAAATCGGTCAAAAGCTAAGGTGAAATCCGCCTTAGAAAGGATGGGATACACATGGTAACTTATCCTTATGAGTGGAAAGAACTTTCTTTTAAAAAAACAATTAATTCAGTTCCTTTCAATATTTACTTGAAGCAACCTAGAATTTCAGGTGAATTTATTGTTGTTCAACAGGGTGACTCGCCAATTGCTGGCTATGCTAATGGAAGTCCATATAGAGATTATAAAAAGGTTGTATTATTTGGGGATCATACATTGTCGCTTTACAAACCATCAACTCCTTTTTTTGTTGCAACTGATGGAATTAGAATTTTATCTTGTAAAGAGAATATAGACAGAGACTATTTATATTATTTTTTGCAAAAATATAAACCTGAATCTGAAGGGTATAAAAGACATTTTTCGATACTTTTAAGAATGGATGTATTTTTACCTGAACTCTCAGAACAACAAGCCATCGCTTCAGCATTATCGGATTTTGACGAGCATATCGACAATCTATCCGAACTAATTGAAAAGAAAAAAGGAATCCGTGACGCTGCTTTAGAGGACTTGGTCAGTGGTAGGACAAGACTTGATGGGTTTAATGGTGAGTGGGAAGAAAAGAGTTTTAAGGATTTAGGTGATATCTTAACGGGTTTAACATATAGTCCTGATAACATAAGACCTTCCGGCAAGTTAGTAATTAGGTCTTCTAATGTACAAGATGATAGATTGTCTTTTGAAGATAACGTATTCGTAGATAGGACATGCGTTATTTCCGAAGATATAAAAAAAGGCGATATTATTCTCTGTGTAAGAAATGGAAGTGCTTCTTTGATTGGGAAAAGTGCATATGCAAATTCAGACTTAGATGCCACGTTTGGTGCATTTATGTCCAATTTCAGGTGTAAAAACCATGATAGCTCTGGATTCGTTTATTATTTTACTAAAAGTGTAATGTTCAAAAAATTTGTTAAGCAAATCTTAGGAGCCACAATTAATCAGATAACTAAAACTGACTTGAAAAGAGTAACATTAAAGATTCCTGTTGATATTGAAGAACAACAAGCAATTACCCAAGTTCTGACAGCAATGGATGAAGAAATAGAATCTCTTAAAATAGAAAAAGAAAAAATGATTCAAATCAAAGAAGGTGCAATGGACGACCTCTTAATAGGCCGTGTGCGTCTTAAAGTATGAGGAGGTAAAGGCTATGTCTGTTGATTTAGAAAGAAAATTGCAAAACAAGGTCCTTCACTGGTTAATAGATAAAGAGGAAGACGGTGGTCTTGGTTATACGTATCTCGGAAATCTTGAGGATCAGAATAACAAACCTATAAAAGAAGAGTTACTTAAGAAGAATCTAGAAAAGCGTGGTTATACGAAAGACCAGATTTCCAAAGCTGTAACTGAGCTTGTTTCAAAAGCGAGTAATCAAGTAGATAGTCTTTACCAAATCAATAAAGAAGTATATTCCCTACTTCGCTATGGCAAGCAAGGTGTTAAAGACGAGAATAAAAATCGTCAAACAGTCCATTATATCGACTGGAACAATGTCGAGAACAATGATTTTTATGCTGCTGAGGAAGTAAGTGTTCTCTGCTTTAATCAAATAGAAAGAAAACGACCTGATGTGGTGCTGTATATAAACGGCATCGCTCTTGGCATATTTGAATTAAAGCGTTCATGTGTGAGTATAGGTGAGGGAATTCGTCAGAATCTCACAAACCAAAAAAAAGAGTATATTCAGAACTTCTTTAGTACTGCTCAGTTTCTCTTTGCTGGTAACGAAGCAGAAGGGCTGAAGTATGGAACAATCGAAACTCCTGAGAAGTATTACCTGAACTGGAAGGAAGATATTAAAGCTAAGGACGAACTTTCTGTGACTATTAAAGGTATTCAATCTAGAGACAGAAATAAGCTGAGAGATGGTGTAATTTCTCTTTGTCATAAAGAGAGGTTTCTTTCACTAATCCACGACTTTATTATTTTTGATGCTGGAGTGAAAAAGATTGCAAGACATAATCAGTATTTTGCTAATATTGCTGCTAGGAAAAGAATTCTTGCAGGCGAAGGTGGAATAATCTGGAATACGCAAGGATCAGGAAAGTCCCTAATTATGGTATGGCTTACTAAGTGGGTTATTGAGAATGTAGCAGATAGCCGAGTGGTAATCATCACCGACCGAGATGAGCTTGATGACCAAATTGAAAGCCTGTTTATTGATGTAAATGAAAAAGTACGAAGAACAAAAAGCAGTGCTGATTTAAGAGAGATTCTGAATAAAAATGATGATTCTATTATCTGCTCTTTGATTCATAAATACGGACATAATGCAGGTAAACAATCTGACGTGGATCAATACCGTAAAGAATTGATAAAAGACCTCCCTGCTGACTTTAAAGCAAAAGGAAATATTATAGCTTTTATTGACGAGTGCCATCGTACTAACTCGGGAAAATTGCATGAGGCTGTAAAAGTACTGATGCCTGAAGCATCACTTATTGGTTTTACAGGTACTCCACTACTCAAAAAAGATAAAGTAACGAGTCTTGAGACTTTTGGACCTTACATCCATACTTATAAATTTGATGAAGGTGTTCAAGATGGTGTTGTTCTTGATTTACGTTATGAAGCAAGAGATGTTGACCAAGACTTATCTAGTAAAGACAAGGTCGATTTATGGTTTGACAATAAAACCTTAGGTCTTACAGATAGAGCAAAGATACAGCTGAAACAAAGTTGGACTTCAATCAACAAATTATATAGTTCAAAACAAAGACTTGAGAAAATAGCTAGCGATATCATTTTCGATATGAACTTAAAACCTCGTCTAAAAAATGAGCGTGGTACTGCCATGCTTGTGGCCAACAGTATATATGAGGCTTGCAGATACTGGGATATTTTTACTAGCAACGGCTTTAACAAGTGTGCTGTTGTAACTTCCTTTGAGCCTTCAACCGCGAGTGTTAGAACAGCTACGAGTGATTTAAGTCAAGAGGGCGAAGAAGAATATAAGAAGTCTATTTATGAGCGTATGCTTAAGGGCAAAAAATTGTCTGAATTTGAGAAGGAAGTAAAAGAGCAGTTCAAAAAAGAACCTGCTAAGATGAAACTTCTTATCGTGGTAGATAAACTTTTAACAGGATTTGATGCTCCAACAGCGACATATCTATATATTGATAAATCTATGAGGGATCATGACCTTTTCCAGGCTATCTGCCGAGTTAATAGACCAGATGGCGAGGATAAAGACTATGGTTACATCGTAGATTACATGGACTTGTTTCGTAATGTGCAGCTTGCAGTGGCTGATTATACTACTGAAGCTTTCGATAGCTTTGATAAGGAAGATGTTGAGGGACTTATAAAGAATCGCTATGACGAAGCTAAATCTGAGATGGTGGGTGCAATTGCATCGCTGAAAGATCTATTAGAAAATGTAAGCGATCCTAAGGAAGATACGGATTATATTGACTATTTTTGTGGTGACAATAGTGAAGATGATGAAAACACTGGCCGCAGAGATATTTTGTATACTCTTACTGCCTCGCTAACGCGCTCTTTTGCTAACTGCAGTGATAAACTTGTGAGCGATTATGGTTATTCAGAGGGGCAAGTTACCAGACTAAGAAGTGATATTTCAGGTTATAACAAAATAAAAGAAATGGTTAAACTAGCGAGCTGTGATTATATCGATTTAAAACCGTATGAGGCTGATATGCGATATGTCCTTGATACTTACATACGTGCAGAAGACTCTACGGTTGTAAGTGAACTTGGGAATATGTCCTTGGTGGAATTGTTACTTGAAAACACTTCAACAACACCAATAGAGGCTCTGGTACAAGGCCTTCCAGGTAATGAAAATGCTAAAGCAGAAATCATCGAAAATAACTTGCAACATGAAATTGTAAAGAAGATGTCATCGAACCAAGTTTATTATGGTAAGTTATCAGAAATGCTCCAAGTACTAATCGACCAGAGACGAATAGAGGCTATGAGTTACGAGGAGTATTTAAGGCAAGTTGTTGAGTTGGCACAAGCGATTTTGCGCCCTGAAGATAGCTTGGATTATCCTGATACCGTTAAGACTAGTGAAGCTAGAAGGGCTTTCTTTGATTACTTTAATAAAGACGAGACTTTAGCAGTAAATATTGATAGTGCTGTCCATAGTGCATTACGTCCTGATTGGAAAAGGAATTTTCAAAAACAACAAAACATAAGGCTTGCTATATATGAAAATTTATTGGTATATGGTTATGACGAAGATGAAGCAACGCAGGAAACTGCTACGGTCTTCGAAATAGCTGAAAGGCAGGCAGAATACGATGTGTAATGAAGAAATAATTGGTGGGTTGCCAATAGAAATTATAAAAAAGAAAAATCTTAAAAATCTCTATATCAGGGTGAATCCACCAGAAGGCAGTGTGACAGTTAGTACTCCTAGCGATTATCCTGATGAAGAGATAAGGCTCTTTGTATTAAAGAAAATGCCAGAAATCACTAAGATAAGAGACAGGATGCTGTCACAGGCGCGTCAAACTGAGAGAGAATATGTTTCAGGAGAATCCCATTTCCTGTGGGGAAAGCCATATCGGCTACAAGTTGTCTATGAAGGAAACAAATACGAAATTTCAAAACTACCAAACAAAATAATATTGACTGCTCCCGAAAGATCAACTAAAGAATCAAGGGAGAGGGCATTCAATGAATGGTACAGAGAAGAACTTAAACGAGTGTTGGATGGGGTTGTTTCAAGGTGTGAAACAAAAACAAACCTCCATGCTAATGAGTACAAAATTAAGAATATGAAAACTAAGTGGGGTACATGCAATATTGATAAAAAAAGAATATGGATTAATCTACAGCTAGCCAAGAAACCAATAGAATGTCTTGAATATGTTGTTATCCATGAACTGGTACACTTGTTAGAAAAGAATCACACCCATAGATTCAATTCACTTGTG
Organism: Bacillota bacterium; assembly: GCA_018435125.1. Taxonomy (GTDB): domain Bacteria; phylum Bacillota; class DTU065; order DTU065; family DTU065; genus JAHDNZ01. The sequence continues at coordinate 32,690 of JAHDNZ010000022.1, forward strand.
GAGGAGTTCTACCCTACCTGGAAAGAGGCAAGAAAGTTATTGTCAGAGTTGCCTTTGGATCATATTGAAAAAGGAGAACAGGTAGATTATGAAGAGGAAGATAACTCCAAGTGATGTATTCGATATCAATAAAAAATCAGGTGCTCTAATTCTTGGAAAGAATCGCCTTGATGACTATGCTACAAAATTTCTGACTAAATACTGTAAACAGGCATTGGTTGAACCGATGCCTCTTCCGGTTGATGACATTCTTAAGGATATGGGGCTTACTGTTCAAGAAGTTCATTTATCAAGCGACCTAGATGTTTTTGGATGTTGTTTACTTTTGGATGCAGATGTTGATATATATGAAAGGGAAACAGGTAAATATTTATCAACTTCCTTCAGTGCTGGAACAGTATTAATTGACCCTTCGTCCGAGTCTGTATATGGTGAAGGCTCGAAAAGAAATACGCTCATTCATGAAGCACTACACTGGGAAAAAGATAAAACATATTTTCAAATTCTTAAGGTTAAAAATAAAAATGAATCTGAAAAATTATATCCAATTTTATGCCGACAATCCGAGACTTTCTTTACACCACCAGAGGGTAAGAACACAAAAGAAAATGAAGTTCGATGGTTGGAATGGCAAGCACATAGATTAGCTCCTAGAGTCCTGATGCCCAAAAATTGCTTCAAAAGGAAAGCGTTAGAGTTTATTGAGCAGTATAAAGCATCTGGTGAAAATACGATATACTCTTGTGACACCTTGATTGAGGATTTAAGCAGCTTCTTTATAACGTCAAGGCTATCAGTAAAATATAGATTGATTGAAGTTGGTTTAGAGGATATCATATCAGAATTCTCTGATTACAATGATGTCTATGAAGAAATCAATAGTAATCAAGATTTTGTTAGATTAACTCCAGTAGAAGCAGTAAAGATAATAGATTCAGATTCAACTCTACAGAACTGGATAACAGAGAGACATTTTGTATACGCTGACGGATACTTTGTACTTGCCAACAGCCAATATGTTACACAAAAAGATGGAAAACTCTTTTTAACGCCAAAGGCAAAGAAAAATCTCTCTAAATGTGTTATCAATATTCGTGAACAGAATTTTGTAACATACACTAATACTTACAAAGACTTGCTTGGGTATACGGTCCTTAAGAAGGTTGAAGGCATTGATAGTAGACTTCTTACGTTTCATCCTAAGTACCAATCCCCTTTACTGAATGAACCTGAAGAAACATATCAAGCATTTTCTCAACAGCTAGCTTCTTATAATGAGGAGGAAGAAATTGAACTCATTAAGTTGCTTGGTGACCCTACCAAAACACTATGTAATTGTCTGTGGTTTTTGATGGAAAATAGAAAGTGGAATTATCCTGATAAGTTTAATGAAGAGACAGGAATCCACAAAAATTACCATGGTAGAATAAAAAATGATAAAGCCAACAATATGACAACTAACGTGTTGATGGCCATCTGTGTTGGTATGCAGTTATGCACGAGGATTACGCAAAAGCTGTTTGATAAATCAAATAATAAACTAGATTATTATAAAGATCCTGATAAGACTTATATTCGTATTATGGATACTATGCCAGGGCTTTCGCTTGATGATTTCAATGGTATTCTAGAGCAATGTGGTATTCAGGAACTAGGTAGTGAAATAAAAGAATAAATAAGTTGATAACTCGATGAGTTGGTTTAGGACCCCGAAAGGGGTTCTTTTTTTATGCCCAAATTTAGAAAAGACTGATAAATAGGCAAATTTGGCCCAACTCAACGAGTTGGTCGTGAAATTTTGAAACCTATTATATTTATAAATGTAAGGGACAAGCCTTACAAAAATATAAATGCGTCTAAAGCTGGCCAGCAGAAGACGGCGGATACATAAATGATTCGAAGATAGCCAATGACAGGCTGTTGGGTGAAATTTATGCTCCTCCGTTTTATTTCCTATACATATTTGTAGGAAGTAACTCTGTTGGTCATTGTTTTCCAAAGATTCATTAGTTCTCCGCTGTCTTCCAGGACGGGATTAGGAGAATCTAATGAGATTATCAATCAGATATGAGAACCAGTTTCAAAGCATCGAACTCAATGAGGAAGAAACTCAGGAGATGTGGGTCAGTCTTTCACTTGAAGGTGAAAATCTTGAAAAGGAAAAATTAATCCAAAAAACATTCGATGAAAAGTTCAACAAGCCGGAGTACAACATCTGGCACAGAGAAACCAGACACTTAACAACTCCTAAGGAGCGCTTCAATGACGATGGTGATGAATACGATACCTCGGAACCACTTATGAAAGAAGTTGCGGATGACAGAATTTTTAGAAAAGACGAAATTGAGCGTGCTTATCAGGATGATTATGAAGGTGTCTGCAAATGGATACGTACCGCTCTTGGTAAAAAGCAAGATTGGGCAGATATGTTTATCGCAGTTCGTATGGAAGGTATGTCGATTCGAGAATATGCCAGCTCCATCGGTGTAAGTGAAAACAACATTACTCAGAAATTAAAGCGAGCAACCAAGAAATTAGAACAAGAATATAAAAAACGTCAGATTTGACCTTCTCCCAAGGCTACTAGGTAGGAGGTCAAGACCTCCAAAAAAACACAAGGAGGTAATTCGAATGGAATTACAAGTTTACAAAAATGCAGAGTTTGGCTCTGTACGTACTACAACGATTGCTGGTCAACCTTATTTTGTAGGTAAGGATGTAGCTGATATTCTCGGCTACTCAAATACTCGCAAAGCTTTGATCGACCATGTTGACAAAGAGGACAAGGATGACGTAACGATTCGTGACGCCATCGGAAGAAATCAAACGATGACTGCTATCAATGAATCCGGTCTTTATAGTCTCATCCTCTCAAGCAAGATGCCAAGTGCCAAAAAGTTCAAACGCTGGGTCACAAATGAAGTACTCCCTGCTATTCGGAAACATGGACTTTATGCAACAGATGATTTAATCGCAAATCCAGACCTTGCTATCGCAGCATTTACTGCACTAAAAGAGGAACGTGAAAAGAACAAGGAGTTGATGGCAGCCGTTGCGATTGGTCAGCAGCAAATTGCTGAGATGAAACCCAAGGCTACTTATTATGATGTGGTTCTTAAATGCAGGGATGCAGTCAATATCTCTGTGATTGCCAAAGATTACGGCTGGAGTGCTATGCGTATGAACGAATACCTTCATGACAAAGGCATTCAGTTTAAGCAAGGTGATATTTGGCTTCTTTATCAAAAGTATGCTCCAAATGGATATACCAAGACTAACACTCACATTTATGAAGATAGCAAAGGTATCCAACATACGAAAGTGCATACCAAGTGGACACAAAAAGGCAGACTCTTTATCTATGAACAGTTGAAAGCGGATGGTATTTATCCGCAGATTGAGATGGAGGTGTGATATGGGAATCAATATGAAAAATGCTGAAGGCTATCATGATCCAACTCCCCATAAAGCACTTAGCAATATCACCCGTGAGGAAAAGGCAGCAGCAAAAGCTGCCTTTAAGCCCTTAGTATATATCTGTTCTCCCTTTAGTGGAGATATAGAAATCAATAATAAGCGGACACGGGAGTTCTGCCGTTTTGCTTTAGATAAGGGGAACATCCCGCTTGCTCCTCACCTTCTGTTTCCACAGTTTATGGATGATAACAATGAACAGGAACGTGACCTCGCAATTTTCATGGACATTATCTTGATGGGAAAATGCCAAGAGGTCTGGGTTCTAGGTGATGTGATTTCAAGGGGAATGAGTATTGAAATTGAAAAAGCAAAGAAACGCAGACAGCCGGTTAGATACTTTAATAAAGATTTTGAGGAGGTAGAGTCTCTATGAAGATAGCATACGGCAACAGCCGAATGGATAAGAAATGGAAAAACACAGACATCAGTTGGGAGGACTTCTGCTCCCGTGTTAAGACCACGCAGCGTACTACTGAAACCGTAGAAGAATATCGAAAAATGAGAAAAGGCGGTCAGGATTCCATTAAAGATGTCGGCGGTTTTGTTGGTGGCCACTTAAAAGATGGTAGACGCAAAAAAGGAAATGTTCTATCTCGTTCTATTCTCACGCTAGATATGGATTATGGCACAAGTACTATCTGGGAAGAAATCTCTACCTTCTTCCCTTATCAGTGTTGTATCTATTCTACTCATAAGCATACTCCAGAAAATCCAAGACTAAGGCTGATCATTCCTCTCTTTCGTGATGTGGGAGAGGAAGAATATGCTGCTGTTAGTCGCATGGTCGCAAAAGAAATCGGCATCGACCTTTTTGATGATACAACCTATGAACCAGAACGATTAATGTATTGGCCGTCTACTTCAAGAAACGGCATTTTTGTGTATGAAGAGAAAGATGGCTCCATTCTTGATCCTGATGAATTTCTAAATAAATACGATGATTGGCGTGATACCAGTACATGGCCCGTATCCTCTAGGCAGTCAGAAGTTATTAATCGCTCATTAAAGGAACAAGCCGATCCACTTTCTAAAGAAGGAGTCATCGGTACTTTTTGCCGTGCCTACTCAGTAAGCAGTGCAATCGATATGTTCTTAAAGGATATATACGAGCCTTCAGCAATGACTGGTCGCTATGATTATATCCCAGCTGACTCCAGTGCCGGGGTCATACTCTATGATGATAAGTTTGCCTATTCCCACCACGCAACAGATCCTGCAAGTGGGAGACTGCTTAATGCTTTCGACCTTGTTCGTATTCATAGGTTTGGTCATTTAGATGATCGAGCAACAGAAAGTACACCACCAAGTAAACTACCATCCTTTATCAATATGTGTGAATTTGTCATCCAAGATGATGAAGTAAAAGCACAGTTTACGAAAGAGCGGATGGAGCAGGCAACGATTGATTTTACGGAGGACAACTGGCAGACAGCGCTTGAACTGGATAAGCAAGGAAAGATTAAGGACACCTTGGATAATATCGTTCTCATCATCCGTAACGATTCAGAACTAGAATCCATTGCTTTTAATAAGCACCGTGATGGAATCGATGCAAGAGACGGATTGCCTTGGGAACAGATGAAGGGTGGCTGGAATGATTCAGATAATGCTGCCCTAAAGGTTTATCTATCTAATAAATACGGCATCTACTCCCCAACCAAAACAAAGGACGCAATATTAGCAGTCGCAGCAGAGCGTTCCTATCATCCCATCAAGGAATACTTGGATCATTTGCCAGAGTGGGATGGAATCGACCGCGTTGAAACCTTGTTGATTGATTATTTTAATGCAACAGATAATTCCTATACCAGAGCCGTTACTAGAAAAATGATGGTGGCAGCAGTCGCTAGAATTGTTCATCCTGGTACGAAATTCGACAGCGTTTTAATTCTAAATGGACCACAAGGTATCGGTAAGTCTACCTTCTTTGCAAAACTTGCAGGTGATTGGTTTTCCGATAGTTTAACCCTCACTGATATGAAAGACAAAGCAGGACCAGAGAAACTGCAAGGTTATTGGATATTAGAACTGGGTGAACTAGCTGGCATGCGAAAAACCGATGTGGAGGTTGTGAAATCCTTTATTTCAAGATCCGATGATAAATATCGTGCCAGTTATGGGGTGAATGTTGAGAGTCACCCTCGTCAATGCATTATTGTCGGCTCTACCAATGCAGAGAGTGGATTTTTGCGAGATATCACCGGAAACCGTAGATTCTGGCCTGTGAGAATTAGTGGTGACGGCAAAAGAAAAGCATGGCAGATGTCCGTATACGATGTAGAGCAGATATGGGCAGAAACTTTGGTGCTTTATGGCCAAGGTGAAAAGCTCTATTTAGAAGGCAGTGATGTAGAGTTAGCAACGAATGAGCAAGCAGATGCCATGGAAAGTGATGAGCGAGAAGGCCTTGTTCGCACTTACCTCGATACGCTGTTACCCGATGATTGGAATGCCCTGTCCTTATACGAACGAAGAAATTACCTTAACGGTAGTGAATTTGGTGGGGAATCCCGTGTTGGCACGGTAGGGCGCACTCTTGTTTGTAATATGGAAATTTGGTGTGAATGCTTTGGAAGGGATGCCTCCGCTATGAAACCTGCGGACTCCTATGCCATTGCAGGCATTATGAAAAAGATTAATGGGTGGAACAAGTACCAAGGGAACAAGAACGGAACAAGTAATTTTCACATTTACGGTAGACAACGTTGTTACGAGAAGAATTAGTAAGGTCGTTCCTTGTTCTTTGGTTGTTCCTTATGCTTGTTCTCTTAAAAACCCAGTCATTACCGATGTTCTGGCTTTACTGGAATGAGTGGAACAAGAGTTTTACTACTTAGTAATAAATTAATAAATAGTAGTAGTAAAGCATCGTGAGCGTATGTATGCGCGCGTATAGGAAAAAACGCTAAAAGTTGTGCTTGTTGTTCCTGATTAAATTATGGAGGTCATTTATGCAAGAAAAATATATAGAACAAAAACTGGTAGTAGCAGTAAAAAACATGGGAGGCATTGCCCCGAAATTTGTAAGTCCTGGTATAGATGGGATGCCCGACCGCATTGTGTTACTTCCCATGGGAAGAATCGCCTTTGTCGAATGTAAGGCGACAGGGAAAAAGATGAGGCCTTTACAAAATAAAAGAAAGAAACAACTAGAGGCATTAGGCTTTCTAGTTTATTGCCTAGATGGTGTAGAACAGATTGGAGGGATACTTAGTGAAATACAAGCCACATGAATACCAAAGTTATGCCACTGAATTTATTTTATCCCACCCCATTTCTGCTGTATTTCTTGAGATGGGTTTAGGTAAAAGTGTGATTACCTTGTCCGCCATATTTGATTTGTGTTTGGATAGTTTCCTCGTTTGCAAGGTGTTAGTCATTGCTCCACTTCGAGTAGCAAGGGATACATGGCCTGCCGAAATCAATAAGTGGGATCATCTAAAAGGGCTCTCTTACTCGGTGGCAGTCGGAACAGAAAAAGAAAGAATCGATGCCCTCAAGAAACAATCAACGCTATACATCATTAACCGTGAGAACGTAGATTGGCTGGTTCATAAAAGTGGTATTCCTTTTCATTTTGATATGGTGGTTATTGATGAGCTGTCATCATTTAAGTCTTATGGAGCAAAGCGGTTTAAGAGTCTACTTAAAGTAAGACCCTCTGTAAAAAGAATAGTCGGCCTTACCGGAACTCCCTCCAGTAATGGATTGATGGATTTATGGGCTGAATTTCGAATTCTTGATTTGGGTCAAAGGCTAGGACGCTACATTAGTCATTATCGAAATACCTATTTTAAGCCAGATAAGCGAAATGCTCAGATTATATTTTCTTATAAACCACTGCAAGGTGCTGAAGAGGAAATCTACAAACAAATATCAGACATCACCATTTCTATGAAATCTACCGATTATCTCACCATGCCAGAATACGTCAGCAATGAGGTGTTCGTAACTTTAAGTGAAAAAGAATGGAAAGTCTATTCATATTTTAAGGAAGAAATGGTTGCGAATTTAGGCGATGAAGAAATTGATGCTGTTAATGCGGCAGTCCTTTCTGGAAAACTGTTACAGATGGCAAATGGTGCAGTATACGATAGCGAAAATAAAGCTCATGTGATTCATGAAAAAAAGCTAGATGCCTTGGAAGATTTAATCGAAGGAGCAAATGGGAAACCGGTCCTTGTTGCTTATTGGTATAAGCATGATTTAGAACGGATTAAAGAGCGATTTCCGGTAAGGCAAATTCAGTCATCAAAGGATATTGAAGATTGGAATGATGGCAAGATACCCATTGCTGTTATTCACCCAGCCAGTGCGGGACATGGTCTTAATCTTCAAAGTGGTGGTTCGACGCTGATCTGGTTTGGCCTTACCTGGTCATTAGAACTGTATCAGCAAACCAATGCAAGACTTTATAGGCAGGGTCAAAGGGATACAGTCATTGTCCACCACATCATCACCAAAAACACCATCGATGAAGACGTACTGCTTGCTCTTACTAAAAAGGAGAAAACACAAGATGCATTGATTGATGCGGTGAAGGCGAATTTAGAGGTGATGCGATGACAGGACCTTATCAAAATTTAGCCAATGCCATTATCTTAATGGCTGTTAAGGATTATAGAAATGCCTTAAAGAAACTAAAGAAACGTCCACGTTATGGACCGGCACAAGATATGAAAAACGAGGTGGAGAGGTTCTTCCGCTCTGATTGGTATAGAGAACTTACCTCTGTTGATGGAGAAATCCTAATCAAAAAGCTACAAGCGGAGGTGAGCGAACAATGAAAGCAAAAGAATATTTACATCAAGCCTACAGGCTAGATAAACGAATACAATCAAACATCGAAGAAATGGAGCGACTAAGGGAGTTATCGACCAGTGTTTCCTCCCCTAGCTGGGGTGAGAGAATACAAACACAAAGGCCTACCGATGCTTTGTTTGTCAGGTATCTGGAGCGAATTGAAGAGTTACAAATCAAGATTAATGATGAGGTGGATCATCTTGTGGCACTTAAAGCAGAGATTCGAGATGTGATTAATAAAGTAACGGATATCGATGAACGCATGGTGTTACGCTACCGTTATGTTCATAACTTTACGTGGGAGCAAATCGGTGATGAATTAAATGCTGATAAGAGTACCATTCGCAGATGGCACGGTAATGCCTTAAATCATGTTGTTTTACCTGATAATCCAATCATTATTCAAAAGTTGAACAGTAATGAGCACTTTTGAGCAGAGATAAGCACCTCATCTTTATGTTACATTATAGTCAGCAAGATAGAATACTTACCAAGCCTTGTGGGATGCGCCCTACAGGGCTTTTTCTATGCCCAGAAAGTGAGGTGAAACGATGCCCAAGAAACCAAAACGACCGTGCAGTACACCAGGCTGTCCGAACTTAACCGATGGTCAGTATTGTGATAACCATAAATTAATAGAGCGTAGACGCTATGACAAGTATCAACGGTCAAGGGATGTTAATAAAAAGTATGGCAGAGCCTGGAAAAGAATCCGTGACCGATATGCAAGAGAGCATCCTTTGTGTGAGATGTGTAAAGAGGACGGAAGACTTACTCCTACCGATGAAGTGCATCACATCCTCCCTGTTTCTCAAGGTGGTACACACGACAGAAGCAATTTGATGTCCTTATGTAAATCCTGTCACAACAAGATTCATTTAGAACTCGGTGATCGACAAATTCGCAACTGAGCCAAGGGGGAGGTCAAATCTCTAGACCTTTTATGGCGGACAACGGCCTGGGGCTTCGCGTGTAAAAATCAGAAATCAAAGGGGGTATTAAAGACTTTTAGAAAAGTGGGGTGAAAACATGGCGAAAGACGGTACAGCAAGAGGCGGTCAGCGTGTTGGTGCTGGAAGAAAATCAAAGGCTCTAACCGACAAAATTGCTGATGGCAGATTAAACGGGGTTCAAGTACTGCCGGAGCCAGCAGAAATGGAAGGCACGGATGTTCCTCCAGTAAAAGATTATTTAAAGGCGGCTCAGAAAAACGGTAAAGACCTCTGTGCAGAAGATATTTATATCGAAACTTACAAGTGGCTGAAAGATCGTAGCTGCGAAATGTTAGTAAACAACCAGCTAATCGAGCAGTATGCCATGAGTGTTTCTCGTTGGATTCAGTGCGAAGAGTGTATTTCAGAATATGGATTTCTTGCAAAGCATCCAACCACTTCAGCTGCCATCGCATCACCTTATGTTGCGATGAGCCGTGAATACATGAAACAGGTTAACCAGTGTTGGTATCAGATTTACCAAATTGTAAAGGAAAACTGCTCTGTGGAGTTTGGAGGCAGAAGTCCACAAGATGATTTGATGGAGCGGTTATTATCTGCTCGGAAAGGAAAATAAAATGAATAAATATAGAACGTGTGAAAGTGTATGTAAAGGTCATCCCGATAAATTATGTGACCTTATTTCAGATAGCATTTTAGATGCGTGTTTAAGAAAAGATAAATCCTCTCGTGTCGCTTGTGAGGTGATGGCAACCAAAGGACACATCATTGTTGCCGGTGAGATTACCTGCTCAAAGAGAATTGACATTAGAGGTGTTGTCCGCCGTGTTCTTACGGATGTGGGCTACAATCCTAGAAAGTTTTTAGTCTTTGTCTATGTCCATCAGCAAAGTAAAGATATCGCAGGTGGTGTAGATCAAGCTTTGGAATCTCGTGAGGGTGATACGTCATGGTATTCCATGTTAGGAGCGGGTGACCAAGGCACCGTTTATGGCTATGCCACCAATGAAACTAGTGAGAAACTACCTCTCCCCTTAGTCTTATCTCATGCCATTTGCGAAAAGCTGGATAAGGTGATGAAGAATGGCGTAATCAAAGACATTGGCCCAGATGGTAAGGCTCAAGTGACGGTGGAATATGAAGGTGACAAACCAAAACGAATTAAGACCATCGTTGTCTCTGTTCAACACAGTGCAGATAAAGATTTAGATGTCTTGCGAAATGAAGTCATTGCTCAGGTGCTGTGGCCCGTCTTTGAAAAATATCCATTTGACAATGAAACAGAGATTCTCATTAATCCAAGTGGACGATTTGTTGAAGGAGGACCAGCAGCTGATACCGGTCTTACGGGAAGAAAAATCATGGTTGATACCTATGGCGGACTCGCCGCTCATGGTGGCGGTGCATTTTCAGGCAAAGACCCGACCAAAGTTGACCGCAGTGGTGCCTATATGGCAAGAGCCATTGCAAAGAACATCGTTCGGTGTGGCTTTGCTAAACGATGCCAGGTTGCGATTTCCTATGCTATTGGAAAAGCAGATCCGGTTGCTCTTGAGATTGATACCTTTGGAACAGGCACGGTGGAAGAAAGTATCCTTTGCCGTGCCGTGTTAGATGTATTCAATCTAAGGCCTGCAGCCATTATTGAAAAGCTAAAGCTAACGGATGTCATTTATGCAGATACGGCTACTTACGGCCATTTCAGATATGGATTAAGCACTTGGGAGTTTTTGGATTGTTATACAGAACTAAGGGAGGCGGTAAACAAATATGTTGATTGAAAAGAAGAATACAAAAGACCTCATACCTGCGACATACAATCCTCGTAAAGATTTGAAACCAGGAGATGCAGAATACGATAAATTAAAACGATCCATTGAACAATTTGGTTATGTAGAGCCGGTTATCTGGAATAAGATGACCGGCCATGTTGTTGGTGGGCATCAAAGACTGAAGGTTCTCATCGATATGGGCATCACAGAAGTTGAATGTGTCATTATCGAGATGGACGAAGAGAAAGAAAAAGCACTTAACATCGCACTCAATAAAATCAGCGGTGATTGGGACAAGGATAAACTGGCCCTTTTAATTTCAGATTTACAAGGTGTAGATTTTGATGTTTCCCTAACTGGATTTGACCCTAAAGAACTGGATGACTTATTTAAAGACACGCTGAAAGAGGGGATACACGATGATGACTTTGATGTGGAGACAGAACTAAAAAAGCCTGCCATCAGCAAGCTTGGTGACATCTGGACGCTTGGCAGACACAGGCTTATCTGTGGTGACTCCACAAAGGAAGAAACCTATGATGTGCTGATGAATAAAAAGAAGGCAAACTTGTGCGTAACAGATCCTCCCTACAATGTGAATTATGAAGGTGCTGCAGGGAAAATCAAAAATGACCATATGGCAAATGATGCCTTCTACCAGTTCCTCTTAGATGCCTTTATCAATATCGAAGAAGTTCTGGCAGACGATGCCTCTATCTATGTATTCCATGCCGACACCGAAGGGTTTAATTTTAGAAAAGCCTTCTCGGATGCCGGTTTTTACTTGTCCGGCTGTTGTATATGGAAAAAGGACTCTCTTGTACTGGGGCGTTCTCCGTATCAATGGCAGCACGAACCTGTGCTGTTTGGCTGGAAGAAGAAAGGCAAGCATCAGTGGTATACAGGTAGGAAAGAAACCACCATCTGGGAATTTGATAAGCCAAAGAGAAACGGTGACCATCCTACGATGAAGCCTATTCCTCTTCTCGCCTATCCAATTTTGAACTCCTCTATGAGTAACACCATTGTGCTTGACCCATTTGGCGGAAGTGGTAGTACCCTAATTGCCTGTGAGCAATCAGAACGCATCTGCTACACCGTGGAACTAGATGAGAAGTTTTGTGATGTCATTATTAAACGCTACATTGAGCAGGTTGGAACTTCCAAAGAAGTCAGTGTTCAAAGAGACGGGCTTAGCTATGGTTTTGATGAATTGGATTTAGCTGCAGATGAGTAGTCGGCGCTGTTTGGTTTACACAATTAGAGGGAAATACTTAGGGTTTCTTTCTACACCAAATAATCGAGAAAAAGCTTGCTATATCAGTGCTTTAGAGTGATATATGTACATACCAAAACAAAAGGAGGTTTTGTACATGGTCATTAACTATAACGTAACAGGAGCAGAAAGAAAAAGGCTAGTCGCAGCCCTTAGTAATCTCATAGGAGTTAAAGCTAAGTACCTTGGAATGCCTAGTATGGCATATGAGGTAGGTGACTTTACCATCGACAAGAATGGAAACCTTGAACTCAGTGACAAGGTAAACAGCGAAGAAATCGAACGTGTGGCTGGGCATTTAGCCAGCGAGGGTTTTATTGCCGAGGAAGAGATAAGCGCTACAGAGGGCAAACAAACGGCAGACAGCGAGGAGTTTGGCCTTATAGTTTCCATGCCAAGGAGCAACTTTTCTGAAGGCGCACTTGAAAACTTACAAGCACTTGTTGAGGCAAAAGGAGAACTAATTCGTCATGCACTTGATGTAGACGATTTACCGATTAAGATTTCAAAAGAGGAAGTCTCATTTCCTTGGTTTGAAGAAATGCCTTCACCAGAAGAGGTACAAGCGTATACCCACTTTATTTCAGCTCTTTGTGAGATGGCAAGGAATCAAAAACGCATCACGGTAAAAGAGAAGGAAGTAGAAAATGAGAAATACGCATTCAGATGCTTTTTACTCCGCCTTGGCTTTATCGGAAAAGAATATAAGGAAGAACGAAAAATACTGCTTAGAAACCTAACAGGTTCATCGGCATTTAAAGGAGGAGCTAAAAATGAGGATAATTAGTAAAGAACAACTACAAAATCTTCGTGAGAAGTATCCTGTAGGATGCCGAGTAGAACTTCTAAGAATGGATGATATTCAGGCACCTGCGATTGGTACAAAAGGAACAGTCATAGGTGTTGATGACATCGGCTCAATCATGGTGTCTTGGGAAACTGGCTCCAGTTTATCAGTCGTTTTTGGAGAAGACCTGTGCAGGAGGATTGAAGATGACAAGTAAGATAAAAGAACAGATTCTTGCCATTCGAGATACCGGTGAAACCAATATGTTTGATGTGCGAAAAGTACAGGAAATCGCTCTGAGGGAAGGGTATAACGAGCTATTTGTTTACCTTGCAGATAACGTGGGGGCCTATTCCCGGTTCATTCTGACAGGCAAGGAGGAATAAAACCGTGTGGAAAGAAGGTAGCATTAAAGTTCATGACAGCATCATCCATTATTGGGTAAAGTGCTATGAGAAAAGTTCGGAATTTGGCATTGACAAGGGGCGCATCTCAAAGCTGATGCTTAAGCGCAAAGAAGAGATTATTGCAAATTATGACCGAGGCTGGGACATTGAACCTGTGGATGAGGATACAGAAATTGCGCTTGCAATCTTATTATTAGAACACAACTAAATAGCAACAGAGGACAGTGCCAACATTGGCTCTGTTTCTCGTATAGAAAGAGTAATAAGGCTTGCTTGATGCGGGTCTATTTTTATGCTCATTTTGAAGAGGGGTGACCGCAATCAGAAAACTTAAGAAATATAAACCGACTCCTTTTATGGCAAAGGACTCTATTTACGATAAAGATGCTGCAGATTATGCGGTCAACTTTATCGAATGCTTAAGTCATACCAAGGGGAAATGGTCAGGAAAGCCCTTTGAACTGATTGATTGGCAAGAGCAGATTATCAGGGATTTGTTTGGAACACTGAAACCAGATGGCTACAGGCAATTTAATACGGCTTATATTGAGATTCCAAAGAAAATGGGAAAATCAGAATTAGCTGCTGCCGTAGCCTTGTTACTTACATGTGGTGATGGTGAAGAGCGAGCAGAAGTCTACGGTTGCGCTGCAGATAGGCAACAGGCATCCATTGTTTTTGAGGTGGCTGCTGATATGGTACGTATGAGTCCGGCTCTAAGTAAACGAGTCAAAATCTTATCGGCAACAAAACGAATCGTTTTTCAACCGACTAATAGTTTTTATCAAGTGCTTTCAGCAGAGGCCTATTCAAAGCATGGCTTTAATATTCATGGTGTTGTTTTTGATGAGTTGCATACGCAGCCCAACAGAAAACTCTTTGATGTCATGACCAAAGGTTCTGGTGATGCCAGAACACAGCCCCTATATTTTCTTATCACCACGGCAGGATCTGATACAAAATCAATCTGCTATGAAACCCATCAGAAAGCCAAAGACCTCATGGAGAAAAGAAAGATTGACCCTACTTTTTATCCGGTTATTTATGGAGCAGATGAGTCAGATGATTGGACAGATCCGAAGGTGTGGAAAAAAGCTAATCCAAGCCTTGGCATAACGGTAGGGATTGATAAGGTAAAAGCCGCTTGTGAATCAGCCAAGCAAAACCCTGCAGAAGAGAATGCCTTTAGACAGTTACGACTTAATCAGTGGGTCAAACAGGCGGTTCGCTGGATGCCAATGGACAGGTGGGATAAATGTGCCTTTGCCGTAAATGAAGAGGATTTACTTGGAAGGGTATGCTATGGCGGACTAGACCTTTCTAGCTCCATTGATATTACTGCCTTTGTATTGGTGTTTCCTCCCCTAGATGAGGATGATAAATACATCATTCTTCCCTACTTTTGGCTGCCAGAAGAAACTCTAAGTGCCAGGGTCAACCGTGACCATGTTCCCTATGATGTCTGGGAAAAGCAGGATCACCTTAAAACAACCGAAGGAAATGTAGTTCATTACGGTTTTATTGAGAAGTTTATTGAAGAACTTGGCGAAAAGTACAATATTCGTGAGATTGCCTTTGACCGTTGGGGAGCCGTACAAATGGTTCAAAACCTAGAAGGCATGGGTTTTACTGTTGTCCCCTTTGGTCAAGGATTTAAGGATATGAGTCCACCGACTAAGGAACTGATGAAACTAACGCTAGAAGAAAAGGTTGCTCATGGTGGGCATCCTGTACTTCGTTGGATGATGGATAACATTTTTGTTCGAACAGACCCGGCAGGCAACATCAAGCCGGACAAGGAAAAATCATCAGAAAAGATTGATGGTGCAGTGGCAACGATTATGGCTCTTGATCGAGCGATTCGTTGTGGCAATGATACGAGTGCTTCGGTTTATGACAACCGAGGCATTCTCTTTATATGAGGGAGGTGATTGGTTTTGGGATTTTTATCATCCATTTTTAAGGCAAGAGATAAGCCTACTGATAGAGCGGTGAGTTCTAACTATACCTTTTTAATGGGTTCAAGCACAGCAGGTAAAACAGTGACCGAGCGGTCGGCACTTCAAATGACGGCCGTATACTCTTGTGTTCGAATATTAGCTGAAGCAGTAGCAGGGCTTCCTCTGCACCTTTATCGTTATACAGAAGATGGTGGCAAGGAAAAAGCAATTGACCACTCCTTGTATCGACTTTTGCACGATGAACCAAATGCTGAGATGAGTTCCTTTGTGTTTCGAGAAACAATGATGACTCATCTTTTATTATGGGGGAATTGTTATGCGCAGATTATTCGCAATGGTAAAGGTGAAGTTGTCGCGCTCTACCCCTTGATGCCAAATCGGATGTCAGTTCATCGAGATGAAAGTGGGCAGCTCTATTACTTATATACCAGAGGTGCAGATGATGTGAACAGCACAAAGGGTATGACCGTAAAACTTAGTACCTCCGATGTACTTCATATTCCCGGACTCGGGTTTGATGGACTGGTTGGCTACTCCCCGATTGCGATGGCTAAAAATGCGATTGGTCTAGCCATTGCAACAGAGGAATATGGAGCCAAGTTCTTTGCTAACGGTGCTGCTCCAAGTGGTGTGCTTGAACATCCAGGAACGATTAAAGAACCTGGGAAAGTCAGAGAGGCTTGGCAGTCACAATTTGGTGGCAGTGCCAATTCCAATAAAATAGCTGTGCTTGAAGAAGGGATGAAATATACACCGATTTCTATCTCACCAGAACAAGCACAATTCCTTGAAACAAGGAAATTTCAAATCAATGAAATTGCTCGGATTTTTAGAGTCCCTCCCCACATGGTAGGCGACCTTGAAAAATCGAGTTTTTCTAATATTGAGCAACAATCCCTTGAGTTTGTGAAATACACCTTAGACCCGTGGGTAGTGCGTTGGGAGCAAACCCTAGCCCGCACCCTTTTTACACCGGAAGAAAAGAAAAAATACTTCTTTAGATTCAATGTAGAAGGTCTGCTTAGAGGGGATTATGTTAGTCGCATGAGCGGGTATGCCACAGCAAGGCAGAACGGTTGGATGAGTGCAAATGATATTAGGGAACTTGAAAACCTAGACCGTATCCCTTCAGAGGATGGCGGTGACATGTACCTTGTCAACGGCAATATGCTCCCTCTTACAAAGGCAGGTGCATTCGCAAATACAAACGAGGATGGAAAGGAGGAAGACTTGGATGAAGAACAAGATGTTTTGGCGATGGAAGAACCAAGCAAGCGAACAAGAAGAACGAGTTCTTGAGCTTTATGGAACAATCGCTGAAGAAAGCTGGTTTGATGACGATGTGACCCCACAGATGTTTAGAAATGAACTCTTTAGCAAAAAAGGACCCATCACCTTATGGATTAACTCACCGGGTGGAGATTGCATTGCCGCAAGTCAGATTTATACCATGTTGATGGATTACCCAGATGAGGTAACCGTCAAGATTGATGGGATTGCAGCATCAGCCGCTTCTGTCATTGCCATGGCAGGAACAAAGGTACTAATGGCTCCGACAGCACTCATGATGATTCATAACCCAGCAACCATCACGATGGGCGATCATGAAGACATGAAACGAGCGATCGAGATGTTAGATGAGGTGAAAGAAAGCATTATCAATGCCTATGAGATTAAGACTGGAGTATCTCGCATCAAACTATCTCATTTGATGGATGCTGAAACCTGGATGAATGCCAACAAAGCCATAGAACTTGGCTTTGCAGACGATGTGCTAAAGGATGAGAAACAATCCGAACCCACTTTTTCTGCCTATGCGTTTTCTAGAAAAGCAGTGGCAACTAACCTACTTAACAAAATGGCAGAAAAGAATAAACCAATTCAGGCGGAGGAATCTCTAAAACCACAAGGGCGCTCAATTGATGAACTCAAGGAGCGTCTTTTAATTATCAAAAAATATATGTAAATGGAGGAATTTTACTATGACGATTACAGAAATGCGTAACAAGCGCAAAAAGCTTATTGAAACGATGGACGGGTTCTTGGACACTCATAAAACCAAGAATGGCACATTGTCCGGAGAAGATGATAAAACCTACAAAACCATGGAAGATGAGATCACTGAACTCACGAATGAAATCCATCGCATGGAAAGACGTGAAGCAATCGAGGCTGAACTTGAAAAACCTGTCAGCAAGCCAATCATTGAAAATCCGATGAATGGTCGAATGGATAACAGTGAAATTAAAACTGGCCGAGCAGCTGATTCTTATAAGACAGCAATGCTTTCAGCTCTTCGTTCAAACTTCCGTAATGTATCCAATGTCCTGCAAGAAGGTGTTGATGCTGATGGTGGATATCTGGTTCCAGAAGAGTATGACACGAGACTGATTGATGGGCTGAAAGACGAAAATATCATTCGTAAGCTGGGTCATACCATTACCACATCTGGTGAGCGAAAAATTAATATTGCAGCTACAAAACCTGCAGCTGCATGGATTGATGAGGGAGAGGCACTGACCTTTAGTGATGCAACCTTCTCTCAAATTAATCTGGATGCTCACAAACTTCATGTAGCTGTAAAGGTTACCGAGGAACTGCTCTATGACAATGCCTTCCAACTGGAGAACTACATCATTGAGGAGTTTTATAAGGCTCTGGCTAATGCCGAGGAAGATGCCTTTATTAATGGTAATGGTACAGGGAAACCACTGGGTATTCTGGCTGCAAGTGGTGGTGCTGAAGTCGGTGTAACAGCAGCATCTGCAACGGCGATTACTGCTGACGAAGTGATTAACCTTGTGTATTCCTTGAAGCGTCCTTATCGTAAAAATGCCGTGTTCATTTTAAATGACCAGACCATAGCGGCACTTAGAAAACTAAAGGACGGTAACGGAGCCTATATGTGGCAAGCAGCTCTTGTTGCAGGTGAACCAGATAAACTACTTGGCTATCCTGTTTATACATCTGCTTATATGCCTACCATTGAGGCAGGTGCTAAGACCATTATCTTTGGCGATTTGTCTTACTACAACATTGGAGATCGTGGTTCTCGTTCCTTTGCAGAACTTCGTGAGCTGTTTGCAGGTAATGGCATGGTCGGTTTTGTAGCTAAAGAACGTGTGGATGGCAAGTTAGTACTACCTGAAGCAATCAAGGTTCTTCAGCAGAAAGCCTAACGGAGGTGCGATATGGATTACAACACAAAAAACTACACCGAACAAGGCGGAGATAAAACCGTCATCGCAGGAACGTTAGAGATTAAGGAGGGAGCAACCGTGACAGGTCTCCCTTCTTCTTTTACTCCTGCAGAAAACCAAGCACCTAGTGTGGCAGAAGATATTACGAGTTTAGTTGCTGATTTTAATGCATTGCTTTCAAAGCTAAAAACAGCCGGACTCATAGAAGCTGATTAAAAAGAGAAAGGATGGTAGCGGTATGACACTGATTCAAAAGGTAAAGGCAAATTTGATTTTGGAGCATGAAGCTGATGACGAACTCTTAGAGATGTTCATCGCCGCTGCTGTCAGTTATGCCGAGAGTTATCAGCATGTACCAGAAAATTTCTATAGCGACAATCCTATGCCACCGACTACAGAGCAAGCCATTATTATGCTTTCCTCTCATTTTTATGAAAGCAGAGATGGCAGTACAGGTGGCTTCTTTGCAGATAATGTGCAGGCGGGTCAGCAGGTTTGGAAAACGGTCAACCTACTATTAAGACTCGATCGGGATTGGAAGGTGTAAACATTGAAAGCGAGGTACTGGTTGTGAGTTTCGGAAAAATGAATGGATTTGCTGATATTAAGGTAGTCACAAAAACAAAAGACAGTGAAGGATTTGCGACAACATCAGAAACCGTGATTGCTTCGATTCGAGTCTACCGGGAAGGGCGTCATGGCAGTGAACGCTGGGCTAACCTAGCTACTTTTTCAGAGGCTACAGATTTATTCAGGTTTCGTGCGATTCCAGGAGTCGAGGTCACGACAGAACATTTTATTGTGTGTGATGGAGAGCGTTTTGATATTACCTCGGTAGAAAACGTAAAAGGTCGAGGTATGTATACAGAAGTTTTGGCAAAGAAGGTGGTGAGCAGTATTGGCAAAAGTTGATATTAAGATGCCCGATGATTTTTTGCTCAAGATTTCAAAGCTTGGATCTGACTTTGACCCTGTTGCCGAAAAGGTGTTAAAAGCAGGTGGCGAAGTCGTTTTTAAACGAACGAAGAGTAATCTTTCTGCTGTAATCGGTAAAGGTACAAAGCATGAATCACGATCAACGGGTGAATTAGAAAAGGCACTCGGTGTCACTTCAGTCAGGCTAGATAGGAACGGAAACCACGATATAAAAATTGGATTTTCTGAACCAAGGTCTGATGGCGAGAGTAATGCAAAACTAGCAAACATCCTTGAATACGGTAAACACGGTCAGCCTGCAAAACCTTTTTTGAAACCGGCTAAAAGTGCATCAAAGTCTGAGTGTATCTCGGTAATGAAAAGCACTTTTGAAGAGGAGGTTAAAAAGATATGAGCATTCTAGCAGACTTACAAGTCGCTTTAGAATCACTGGATGTTCCAATTGAAACAGGTGTGTTCTCCGATACTGCACCGTCAAAGTACATGGTGATTGTTCCGATGAGCGATAGCTTTGACCTTCATTCGGATAATCTACCAGGCATCGATGTTCAAGAGGCACGGATTTCAATTTATAGCAAAGGCAGTTATACAGCGTTAAAAAATCAAGTGGTGCAGTTATTGTTGGCGTCTAGCTTTACCATAACCGCACGGAGCTACATCGGCTTTGAAGATGATACGGGCTATTACCACTACAACGTGGATGTAGCCAAACATTATGAAATAGGAGGTAATTAAAAATGGCAACAATTGGTCTGGATAAACTTTATTATGCGACCATCACAGATGATGAAAATGGCGAAGAAATCTATGGCACACCCACTCAGCTGGCAAAAGCGATCTCAGCCGAGTTATCTGTTGAACTGGCAGAGGCAACCCTCTATGCAGATGATGGTGCGGCAGAAATCGTTAAAGAATTTAAAAATGGCACTATCTCTCTTGGAGTGGATGATATTGGCTCGACTACTGCAGCCGCCTTAACCGGAGTCACGGTTGATAAGAACAACGTTGTGGTTTCTAACAGTGAAGATGGCGGGGATCCTGTGGCTGTCGGTTTTAGAGCAAAGAAATCCAATGGCAAGTATAAATACTACTGGCTCTACCGAGTGAAATTCGGTATTCCTGCGACAAACCTAGCGACTAAAGGTGACAGCATCACTTTCTCAACACCGACTATTGAAGGAACGGTTCTAAGAAGAAACAAAGCAGATACCAATGGAAAGCATCCGTGGAAAGCAGAAGTAACCGAAGGCGATAAGGATGTACCACCATCTGTTATTAGTGGCTGGTATACAGAAGTCTATGAACCGGATTACACAGTTACGGAGGGCTAAGCAATGGATAACGAACGAACAGCAAGCATTAATATTGGTGGCGATGAATATGTGCTACTACTTACCACAAAGGCAACAAAGGAGATTGCAGGACGTTATGGTGGTCTTGAAAATCTAGGCGATAAGCTAATGAAGTCTGAGAATGTTGAGATGGCACTTTCAGAGATTGTGTGGCTGATTACCTTACTGGCCAATCAAAGTACCCTTGTCTATAACATCAAGCACAAGGATGCACCGAAGGAATTACTAACAGAAGATGAGGTGGAAATTCTCACAAGCCCGATTGATTTGGCAGAGTACAAAGAGGCAATAATGAATGCCCTTTACAAGGGTGCAAAAAGAAATGTACTCAGTGAGGAAAGCCCAAAAAACGCAGTAGCCCCGTAAGTGACGAAGAGTTATTTACGAGGCTTTTATATTACGGCATCAGTCTATTACATCTGACCATGGATGAATTTTGGCTGATGCCGTTTGGTTTGCTACTAGACTTGTGGGAGTGCCACAAACAGTATCAGGGGCTGGCAAAACCAAAAAGAGAGATATTTATCGATGACATTATCCCTGATGGAATCTGACAAAGGAGGTGGAAAGCATGGCAGATAATTTCGGCTTGAAAATCGGTCTTGAAGGCGAGAAAGAATTTAAGAAAGCACTAACAGATATCAATCGTTCCTTTAAAGTACTTGGCTCTGAAATGAAACTGGTAGCCTCAGAATTTGATAAAAACGATAAGTCTGTACAGGCACTTTCCGCCAGAAATTCAGTCCTCAATAAAGAGATTGAAACCCAAAAAAGCAAAATTGATACCTTGAGGTCGGCTCTAGAAAATGCAGCTACCTCCTTTGGAGAAACTGATAGAAGAACACAAAACTGGCAGATTCAATTGAACAATGCTGAGGCGGCACTCAACAATATGGAGCGAGAGTTAAGTAGCAATAACGCTGCTCTTGAAGAGGCAAACTCCAATTATGATGATGCCGAAGATGCTCTCGATGACGTGAACCGTGAAATGAACGATGTCACCGACAGTGCAGATGATATGGGAAAAGAGATTGATGAGGCGGCTGACTCCGCTGAAAAGTCTGAATCTAAGTTTAAAGGCTTAGGTACAACTCTAAAATCAATCGGCATTGCGATGGGAGCTGTTGCTGTTGCAGCAGGTGCGGCGGCTGTCAAACTTGGTAAAGAAGTTATTTCCGCTTATGCCGATTACGAACAATTAGTCGGTGGTGTGGATACGCTTTTTAAAGAGAATTCTCAGCAATTACAAGACTACGCATCGAATGCCTATAAGACAGCAGGTCTTTCTGCGAATGACTACATGGAAACGGTCACTTCGTTTTCTGCAAGCCTTATTTCTTCTCTTGGAGGAGATACTGAAAAAGCTGTTGAATATGCGGATATGGCGATTACTGATATGTCTGACAATGCCAATAAAATGGGTACAGACATGGAGTCCATTCAAAATGCCTATCAGGGCTTTGCCAAACAAAATTACACCATGCTCGATAATCTTAAGCTTGGTTATGGCGGTACAAAAAGTGAAATGGAGCGGCTCCTTGCCGATGCCGAGGCTATCTCTGGCATTGAGTACGATGTTTCTTCTTATGCCGATGTGGTTTCTGCCATCCATGTCATTCAAGAAAGCATGGGCATTGCTGGTACGACTGCTCTTGAGGCAGAGGAGACTATTTCAGGGTCCTTGAATGCTTTTGAATCTGCTTTACAAAATCTTTTAGTTGGTTTTGGAAATGCCGATGCGGATATGGAACAACTCAGTAAAAACATGGTGGATGCCTTTCAGTCGGTGGTAAAAAACATTACTCCAGTGATTGAAAATATCGTAAAGGCCCTGCCCATAGCAATTGAAGCATTATTGGATGCGGTTTCTGATTTGTTACCGACACTACTTACTACGGTGACAGATTTATTTACTCAGGTACTGAACGCATTAATGAGTCTACTCCCTACCCTGATACCGGTAGCGGTTGATTCCATTCTCACGATTGTCAATGCCTTGATTGAAAACCTACCACTTCTAGTGGATGCAGCCGTTCAGTTAATTGCAGCCTTAGTGGATGGTCTTGGGCAGGCACTGCCAGAACTGATTCCAGCGGCTGTCAATGCAATCACTACGATTGTACAAGGTTTGGTGGATAATCTACCCATGCTCCTAGATGCAGCTCTGCAGTTAATTCTTGGCTTGGCTCAGGGGCTTCTTGAAGCAATACCACAACTGATTGAAGCACTTCCTACGCTTATATTGGCAATTGTTGATTTTATCATTGGCGCAATCCCTCAGATTATAGATGCTGGTATTCAGTTACTAACATCGCTGGTTGCAGCTTTGCCTGAAATTATTACGGCTATAGTAGAGGCGATTCCACAGATTATTGATGGAATATTAAATGGGATTTTAAGTTCGATCCCACAACTGATTCAAGCGGGTGTCGACTTACTTGTTGCACTGATTCAAAATCTACCGGTTATTATTACCACCATTGTGGCGGCAATCCCTCAAATCATTTCAAGTATTGTAAATGCCTTGATTGGAAACATCGACAAGATCATTATGGCAGGGGTTCAGCTATTTGTAGCACTCATTCAGAATTTACCAACCATTGTGGTAGAGATCGTAAAAGCTGTGCCTCAGATTATTGGCGGCATCGTCAGAGCATTTGCAAACTCCATGGGTTCCATCGTGACGGTGGGTGGCAACATTGTAAAAGGACTATGGCAGGGTATTCAATCCCTTGCTTCTTGGTTATGGAATAAAGTGAGTGGTTGGATTAGTGGCATTTGGACTGGCATCAAGGATTTCTTCGGTATCAAATCACCATCGAAACAGATGGGGTGGGTTGGTGAAATGCTTGTGAAAGGTCTTGCAGGTTCTATCCAAGATAACGGTGATGAGGCTGTGAAAGCGGCTGAGATGATGAGCGAGGATATCAACGATGTGATGACCAGTCTGGCCAGTGATATGAGTACGTCCTTGCCTACAGACTTTTCAGTGGATACTTCTGTAGGCGGCGTGATTTCAAATGCAGCGACCTCTTCCCTAGGCGGCGTCAGTGGGTCGCTAGTTACTGTACAGCAGATGATTGTACGAAGTGAAGATGATATCAGAAGGGTATCTCAGGAACTTTATAACTTAATTCAGACAGGCTCTCGTGCTCAGGGTCGGTTTTCTACAACATAAGGAGGTGTGCCGATGGGTTTTTCATATGACGATATTTCTTCAAAAAGCATGGGACTAAAAGCCAGGCTCACTTCCTGGCAGGTCTGTGGAGGAATGCGAAATTTTACCACCACCGTACCTGGAAAGTATGGTGTGACAGACTTTGGGGCTGATTTTGATTACCGAGAAATCAATGTAGCTTGTAATATCTATCCTAAGCATAGCTTTTCTTCTCTGGTGAGTACCCTTGACGAACTTTCAACATGGCTTGATCCCATGCAAGGTTTAAAAGAACTTGTTTTTGATGATGTACCAGACAGGTATTTCATGGCGAGGCTGAATGAAAAAGTGGACTGTGAACGACTCATTCGTTTTGCAGGAAGTTTTAACTTGAAGTTTTTCTGCCCTGACCCATTTGCTTATGCCATTACGGATGAAAATTATTTAATAGAAAGCGAAGGAAGTCACACGATTTTAAGACAGACCGGCAATGTTGAATCCAATCCTATGTATCGCTTGAAGGGAATCATCACATCGGGTGTGAACAATTCTATTTCTGTTACAACCAATGGCTTGGAAATGAAAATAGTGAATGCTGTACTTTTGGCGGAAGAAACACTTGTCATTAATACAGATAAGATGACGGCTTATGTGGAAGACGAAAACGGGATCATCTTAAGAAACGCTTTGCCTTACCTAGAGGAGATTGATTTTCCAAGTCTCAATGTAGGCAATAATACCCTAGCAATAACAACAAATAATGCTGTATTTACAGCGCTTGAAATAAAGGCTGGTAGTAGATGGAGGTGATCCAGTGGCACTAAAAACAATTTTAAATAAACAGACAGATTTTACGGGAGAGTTTCCGATCGAGTATGCAAAATCTGGACTGTGGCGATTTAATGATGTATCGGTAGATGAAAACGGTTATCTTGCAGACTCTTCTGGATTAGACAGAAAAATAGAGCTTGTCAATTATCTAGGAACAACTGCGAGCCTTCTAAGTGGCCAAAAAGGGAGACAAATCCGAATCAACATCAACAATCCCGCTACAGAAAAAACCTGCCTTAAAGTGGCCAATGATGGTACGTTCTTTTCTGAAATGGGAGAACGAATCATCGTTGGTGGTTGGATGATACCGACTACTTATTCGGTAGGAAATACCTATTGCCCCATATTAAATACGCGCTATGGTCCTGGTCAGCCAATCTTTTACCTGTCGCTCTTTGCAGGCAGACCTAGAATCATGCTTTATAACGCTAGTGGTTCTCTCATACTCGACCAAACAACCACGCCGCCTTTTTCACTTATCAATGGTGGTGTGTATTTTATTTGCATGGTCATAGAGCCAAACAATAAAAATGCATGGATTGTACTAGGAGATAGGACGAATGAGATAAGCTGGGTATCCCCGACCTATTCCTTTACAGGCTCACTAAACCCTTCTTGTACGGCCGACATCATTATGGGCATGCATGCGGATGCCTATTGGTATGCTGGAAGATTTGATGATTGGTTTTTTGATATGGATTCCAGTCTTACAGTGGATGATTTGATTGATTATTTCAATGGGTCTCTTTTGACTAACGGGGGTGATATGGGCGGTGCTGTTGACGCCCTTACCATTCCGGGAGTTGTGAGTTTAAGGGAGACAGAAGGTGTCTATCCAACGGAAGGAACACTATATACGGCTCCGGCAACGTGTAATCTATCTGGCACAGGTCGGATCTCCGTTACCAGTGAATATATTTCTGGGGTAACTGCAGTTGGGCCAATAGAAACCTCAACAAGCGATGACCTAGTTCATTGGAGTGATTGGGCAGCCATCGCACTTGATGGAAAACTGACGTCTCCCAATAAGGCATACATTCGTTTTAGAGTCACGCTTACTACCACAGATACGAGTAAGACTCCACGAATTATTGATATCAGGCTATATGACATTCCAAAGTCACCTTATGAAAGGATTGGTTTTTCAAGACCGGTCGTACTGGATTCAAATGGGGCTTGGGAGGCTGTGTTAGAAAATGCTTATAACATTGTGGTAACCGGTGAAATCAATGGCGAGGATACGCTCTCCTTTATGATCCCCTACCGTGATCCCAAGCGGGGATTTATTGATAGTGAAAAGAAAATCCAGATTGTTGATGACGTCTACAAAGTAAGGACTTTGACGGATACAAAAGACAGCGAAGGAAATCTAGCGACTGAAGTGTATGCTGAGGCAGAGTTTTATGACCTGACTTTTTCAGTGCGAAAAGAAGAGCATAAATTTGATGCAGAAACTGCTGAAGTCTCCATGGCTTATGCCTTAGAAGGAACAGAGTGGAGTGTAGGCACAGTCAATGTGCGAACCAAAAGAACCTGGACGAGTACAGAAAAGAATGCACTTTCCATCCTTCGCACGGTTGCTGACTTACACGGTGGAGACCTTGTCTTTGATTGCCCGAATAGACTGGTCCATCTCTTAACGGTCTATGGTACGGATAGTGGTGCATTGTTCGCCTATAAGAAAAATATGAAGAGCATTAAAAGAGTCGTTGATACCAGAAGTCTTGTAACAAGGCTCTATGCCATTGGTAGCGAGGGTCTTACTTTTGCAGACATCAATGGAGGAAAGGCATATGTGGAGGACTATACTTATTCGTCTGATGTTCGAATATCAACGCTTGATTGTTCTTCCTTTACCAATCCCTATCAGATGAAAGAATATACCGAGATGAGGCTTGCTCAGTATTCAAAACCAAACATCTCTTATGTTTTAAACGCAATGGATTTATCGGTGTTAACGGGTTATGAGCATGAAGCATGGTCGCTTGGCGATTATGTTCATGTACAAGATAAAGATTTAGGACTGTCGGTGACAACTCGTGTTATACGAAGAGAATATAACTTACAAGAACCATGGAATACAGTATTAGAACTATCTACTACCCTTAAAAATCTGGGTAGTTCTGCAAGCCAGTGGGATAACGTGGCAGATTCTCTAGAAGGCACAAGTATGGTTACAAACAATGATATCCGTGAAATGGTGCCATTTAATTTATTGCGAAATTCTCGTGGTGATGATGCGATGGCTTATTGGGTTAACTCAGGCTTTGAAGTAGATGGTGATAACGGCGTGAGCGGTACTGCATCGTTTAAAGCAATGGGTGTAGCCAATATGACAAAGAGCATGGCTCAGACCATCTATCCAGCGAATCGTTCTAGCTACACACTCTCGGCACAAATCGCATCTGAAAACCTAGAAAAGCTGAGTAGCGACTCACAGGTTGGCATTGAAGTGGTTATTGAATATGAAGATGGGACGACAGAAACAAGATTTATTGATTTGTATTAAGGAGGTGGATTGGTGGCTTATTTTTCAAGAACATCAGAAAAGATACTCCCAGAAAGCTACTCTTCAAAAGTAAAATCCATTACCATCCGTGTCTGTGTCACAAATTGCACCGGCACTTTTTATATTACGGATCTCTTTTTACAAGCAGGCTCAGTGGTCACGGGATGGGTAGGTCATCCCTGTGAAATAAGGTGGACGTTAGATGGTTAAGGTTAAATTTATCAGGTTAGCGGAAGTGATAAATAAAAAACAAGATAAGCGTGTCATGAGTGTAAGCATAAAACCTACCCTCTATGATTGCACTGGCATGATTTGGTTTACGGACATCCAGTTACAAGAAGGACCTGTTCTAAATGGTTATGCACCTCATACAGAAAGTAGGTTAGAAAAACTAAAGGAAGATGGCAGTATCAAGAATCCTGTTTGGTTTAACGGTGTGGTCCGTTCAGAGGAAACCATTATTTTATTTAATGTTGGTGAAACCTCTGCAGGACTTGATATTCATATCTATCCAAAGCTTTCTATGTCTGCTGGAACAGTGAAACTAAGCCAAGGTATAGGAGGGCAACAGGTCTCCTTCCCTGGAACCATTGGAAAAGATGTTGATTTGGCGCTCCTAGCATCCACGCGAACTTGTACCAAAAACGGAGTCAGCGAACCCAAAGAGGGGTTCTATCAGTACAGTGCTGCCTGGGACTCAAAGCACAAAGTGATCCTTGAAAAAGGGAAATCTGCAAGAGTGCTGTTTACCATGCAGGAAATGCAAGACGGAGGTGAACCATTCTAATGGAACGACTAAAAGGCAAGAAAATCATGGTGTGGACTTTTATGGGAAATGCACGGATGTATGAAGCTTTAGAGAAATACGGAGACCGGATTGATACCATCGGTCTTTTTTCTTTTAAGGTACGAGCTACCGGGGAGATTGTTGAGAGTGGTGTCACCATCAGCAGTATGCTCCCCTACATCAACCGTTATCGTCACATCAAATGGCTACTAACCATCGCCAATGATGGTGCAAATAGTATTTTTAGAGCATTGAGAGATAACACGAATGGCGCTCAGGAACTGTTTCTATCCGAGCTTATTCGTATTATGAAAAAGTATCCTTGGTGCGATGGTATTGATATTGACCTAGAAAGAGGCGATGACTATTCCACTCATGCTGAGTCAACGACCATGTTTAAAAATATTTACAACACCATCAAAGCCTATGATTCAAGTAAACTGATGAATATTTGCCTTCCAGGTATGACCAGCGTGAATGGTTCTGTAGGTGGTGAGAACTGGTGCGTCTATGGTGACCTAGACCCTTATTGCGATACCGCATCAATTATGAGTTATGGTATGGCTTGGTCAGGTTCTGCACCGGGACCTGTATCTCCAAGGAGCTGGCTTGAAGGGATTTATGATTATGCCGTTACAGTGATGAATCCCGATAAGATTTTCTTTGGGATGCCTGCATACGGTTGGAACTGGCAAATCTATGACACACCAGAAAACCTAGGTAAAGCCTATAGGGGAACGTCTCATACCTACTATGCGGTAAAATACTGGATGACAGGAGCCTATAATTTCACAGACGATGCGCCTCCTCAACCGTTTATTCCCATCGTGGCTTACTGGGATGATGAGAATAAAGTACCTTGGGCTTTGCCGCATGTCTACGATTATATGGAAGGAAGAGATGCCACTCACTATAGCTATCCACTCTTATCTGCAAGCTACAATGGAAGACAGTATCTGACGGCCTATGGCAAACAACAAAAGTCAGCCTTTGGTACTGTTTATGTGGATCATGATGCCATGCCGGATAGTTATTCTGGTGTTGTTTCTGTTTCTAATAGCGTCACAACACTGGGGGATGAAGGTGCGGCAACCTATCATTTTACGCTTGCTCAGGCAGGTACTTATGATGTAGCAGTAAAGCTAGGCTTTCCCTTTTGGGATAAGAATAGCATCCGCATCTCTATTGATGGGAGTGTAGTAGATTTTTCTGAAAACAGACTGTGGTGGCCTTATTGGAGAACGACTTTCTGGACGGTACTGAAAAAAGGAGTGAGCCTTTCTCAAGGAACACATACCATCACCATTTCCCTTGGTACAAAAGGAGTACAGTTTTATGGATTTAGGGTTTGTTCTTCATTTTCTGAGGAGCCAACAGTAGGTGAAGCAGAATATACACTTGCTCCTAGACATTTCAAAGATGTAAATGGTGACATGGTAGGACCTGCCACAGGCTTCAAGCTGACACTTGAGATGCTTAGAAGAAAAGCAGATTCTGCACTGGTGTGGTATGAGGATTTTAGAGATAATCCACCTCTTCCCCAAAGCTACTGGACAACATTATCAGGCGAATGGAGTGTTTGGCAAGATACAAGCAGTTCGATGAATAGACCCTATTCCCAACTGGAGGGTAAGGGGCAGTTAGCATGGAACTACAACAATTTTTCAGATATACATTTAAGGGCGCAGATTATTTTTCCCGAGACCTTTAGTGGCAAGGCAGGTGTTTTTATTGGAACGAATTATTGTTGCTTTAATTATGATAACCAGCGTATTGAACTGTATGAAGGTTCTACTTTAAAAGGTAGTTATGCCACTAGCTTTTCAAAAACATCGGCCGCAAACATTCGATCGAATCCAAGCTTTTACACTCTAGAAATTCGAAAGCGTGGCAATCAAGTGCGGGTCTATTCCTCTGCATCCAATACACTGCGCTTTACAGCCACTTGCTCGGATGTGACAGGGTATGCAGGTATTCGTTCGGATAATAAAGTCCATTGCCAGTTGCTTCGCTTAGGCGATGCTTGGACCTATGAGCCTTATGAACGCTTTGACGTGCTTATGCCAGATGGAATATTTAAAACTTATGGTCGGCTATCAAGAAGTAACTGTTCTTGGGATGATGAGTTTCAAGTGTTTACTTTAACAGCAGACCTTGAAGAATCAGCCACAAGAAGCGAAAGCATCTCCCTAGATTATGATTTTTTTCATTCAGATATGATGCCATCCATCCAGTGCGGAAAGGACTACAGTGTCACCATCATTCCAAGGGATATTAACATCTGGATATCTCGTCTTTTCTTAGGTGATGGTGACGGATTTTCCATTCTTTATTATCAGGATGTGGATAGCCTTGTGTACTGGGCAAATGAAGCAGCTTATCGGTGGAAACTTCGAGGCATGTGTATGTGGTCACTAGGCCAGGAGGATTTAAGACTCTGGGAGTGGCTACCAAAACAAATAGAGTAATCAAAGGAACATCTGCAAAAGTAGGTGTTCTTTTTATTTCATCAAAAGGAGGAATTTTAAA
The DNA here is from genome assembly GCA_018435125.1 of Bacillota bacterium. Taxonomy (GTDB): domain Bacteria; phylum Bacillota; class DTU065; order DTU065; family DTU065; genus JAHDNZ01. The sequence goes on from JAHDNZ010000022.1 coordinate 63,427, forward strand.
TGAAAGAAATATGGAACTGGATCCAAGTTGTGATAACGGCAATCGGTGGATTCTTCGGATGGTTTTTAGGAGGAGCAGACGGATTTTTATATGCGCTACTAGTCTTTGTAGTCATCGACTATCTAACAGGTGTCTTATGTGCCATCGCTGATAAGACCCTATCAAGTGAAGTGGGATTTATCGGAATCAGCCGTAAAGTGCTGATTTTTGTTTTAGTGGGTGTAGCCAATATTTTAGACGTTTATGTGATTGGTGATGGGAGCGTACTAAGAACAGCGATTGTTTTCTTCTACTTATCAAATGAGGGAATTTCGCTGTTAGAAAATTCAGCTCACCTTGGACTACCTATCCCAGAAAAACTAAAAGATGTATTAGAACAGCTTCATAACAAGAGCGACGAGGAGGAATAATCATGAAAACTAAAGGAATCGATATCAGCACGTGGCAAAAACCAAGTCAGATAAACTACGACCAGCTTGCAAAAGAGGTTGATTTTGTCATTCTACGTGCAGGATACACCGGTCACGGTACAGGAGTGAGTTTACACAAAGATGATGCCTTTGAAAAACACTACAAAGCCTTTCACGAGAGAGGTATTCCTGTCGGTGTTTACTGGTACAGCTGTGCCAATACCAAAACCAAAGGCGTAGCAGAAGCGAAGAAATGTCTAGAAATTATCAAAGGCAAGTCCATCTCTTATCCCGTATTTATTGATACAGAGGATAATTATCACCAGCGACCAAGTGGCAAGAAAGCCATTACCGATGCTTTAGTAGGCTTTTGTGAAACCATAGAAAACGCAGGCTATTATGCCGGTATCTATGCATCTAGTTCTTGGTTTCAAGATTTAACAGAACTGGATCGTCTAGCACCTTATGATTTCTGGGTCGCTCAGTGGTCCAGTAAAGAACCGACTCTTCGTCATGGTATCTGGCAGTACACAAGCAAAGGTAAACTAAATGGTTACTCAGGCAACTTGGATATGAACTATGCTTATAAGGATTACAAAGCAATTATCCAAAGTGCAGGGCTAAATCATCTTGGCAAAGAAGAAAATACACCTGCTCCTACAGAAAAGAAATCGGTTGAGACGCTGGCCAAGGAAGTCATTCAAGGCTTATGGGGTAATGGTGAAGAACGAAAGAAACGTTTAATGGATGCAGACTATAATTATGTGGCAGTGCAATCAAAGGTCAATGAAATGCTATCTAGTAAGAAGCCTATTGATGCCATCGCAAAGGAAGTCATTCGTGGCGATTGGGGTAACGGACAAGATCGAAAAAACAAACTTACAAATGCCGGTTATGACTACATTTCGGTACAAAAAAGGGTCAATGAACTCTTGAAATAAGAACTAGTAAGATTGCCTATCAAGGAGTATTTCTCTTTGGTAGGCATTCTTTTTTTCTAAACCGTCAGATTCTATTACCTCCTGTGGCTACTAGGTAGAGGGCAACAAATAAATCGCCCTTTGGAAAGAGGTGATGGATATGAAACACAATCTAAAAATCAGTGTTTCAAAGAAACCACAGACAGGCGGACTTGTTACCTATCGTAATGTGTCCGTAAGGGAACGAATTCTTCGCTTTCTTTTAGGGAGTAAACAGCGTGTAACGATTGTGATTCCTGGAGATAGCATCGAGGAACTCTCTATCTGTGAAATGACGAAAGGAGGAACTGACCTTGAGCAAAATAAAGTTACTGCTTGAAGTGGTCAATGATATGCGAAGTCTTGCTGACAGCATACAGGCGGTTTGTAATGCAATGGCAGAAAGTGATTCTGCTCCCAAAGAAGTGCCTGCCACAAAGACAGAAACAGCAAACGAGCCGGATATCCCACTGGAAAAAGTGCGTATGGTACTTGCTGAAAAGAGCCAGATTGGGTTTACTGCCGAAGTGCGAGGACTCATTCAAAAGTATGGTACAGACAAGTTAAGTGCGGTTGACAAGGCTTACTACGCTGACATCTTGAAAGATGCGGAGGGTCTTGGAAATGGGTAATCATGCAATATTATCTGCATCCTCATCCCACAGGTGGCTTAACTGCCTACCCTCTGCAAGACTTGAACTGGAGTTTGAAGACCAAAGTGGTGAGGCAGCAAAAGAAGGCACAGCGGCTCATGACCTGTGTGAACACAAACTAAAAAAGGCACTTCATATGAGAAGTCAGCGACCTATCTCTGAGTATAACTCTGATGAGATGGAGGAATGTACAGATGCTTACGTGGACTTTGTTATGGAGCAGGTGGAACTTGCAAGAAAGTCTTGCACAGATCCTATCGTTCTTATTGAACAACGTCTTGACTTCTCTTGTTATGTTCCAGATGGTTTTGGGACAGGAGACTGTGTAATCATTTCAGATGACAGACTTCACATCGTAGACTTTAAATATGGACTGGGTGTGCTAGTTGATGCAGTGGACAATCCACAGATGAAACTGTATGCCCTAGGAGCACTTGGAATCTATGATCACCTGTACGACATTAAAGAAGTGTCCATGACGATCTTTCAGCCAAGAAGAGAAAATGTCAGCACCTGGACAATACCGGTGGAAGAACTAAAAGGCTGGGCGGAAGAGGAACTAAAGCCTAGGGCGGTCAAGGCCTTTAATGGTGAGGGTGAATACATCCCCGGTCCATGGTGTACCTTCTGTAAAGCGGCAAACAGATGTCGGGCCAGAGCCGAAGAAAAGCTAAAACTTGCAGAGAAAGAATTCAAGATGCCACCTCTGCTGACGGATGCTGAGATAGAAGAAATCTTACTTATTCTTCCCGACCTTACCAAGTGGGCGAATGAAATAACAGCCTATGCCACTGATGCAGCAGTCAATCACGGTAAAGAGTGGAACGGTTTTAAAGTTGTGGAAGGTCGCTCGGTTCGTAAGTACAAAGATGAAGGAGCCATTGCAGAAAAAGCCGTGGCAGGTGGATATAAGGATATTTACAGAAAGAGCCTTATTCCACTGACAGAGATGCAAAAACTGATGGGTAAATCCAAATTTGAGGAACTCCTCGGTGACCTCATTTACAAACCACCGGGTAAGCCGACTCTTGTTCCAAACTCAGATAAAAGACCGGCAATGAACGCAGCAGATGCTAAAAACGAATTTAACGAAATTATGGAGGATTAAATATTATGGCAAATATGCAAAACAAGACAAAAGTTATCACAGGTGTAAACTCAAGATTTTCATACTTCCACGGTTGGGAGCCTATATCCATTAATGGTGGTGCGGAAAAGTACAGCGTATCCGTCCTTATTCCAAAGGATGACAAGGAAACCATTAATGCTATCCATGCAGCAGTTGATGCTGCCATTGAGGAAGGTATCGCAAAGTTTGGTGGTAAGAAACCAAATAAGGCAGCCATTAAACTACCGCTGCGTGATGGTGATGTAGAGCGTGATGATGAGGCTTATAAAGGCCATTACTTCATCAATGCGAATAGCAAGACAGCGCCACAGATTGTAGATAAAAGTGTTAAGCCGATTATGGATCGCAGTGAGGTGTACAGCGGTTGTTATGGCAGGGTTTCACTTAACTTCTATGCCTTCAACTCAAATGGTAATAAAGGTGTAGCTTGTGGCCTTGGTAACATTCAAAAAATTAGAGACGGAGAACCTCTAGGCGGTAAGACTTCTGCAGTAGATGACTTTACGACTCTTGTAGATGATGACTTCCTTGCCTAATAGAAACAATAAACTTGACGGTGGTGGAGATTTTCCCTCTGCCACCTTTTTTCATTTAGGAAAGGTGGTAGCTATGAAGAACTTAGAAATTGATATCGAAACCTATTCATCTACCAATCTACAAAAAAGTGGTGTTTATCGTTACGTAGAAGCAGATGATTTTGAGGTGATGCTGTTTGGTTATGCGGTTGACGGTGATGAAGTTAAGGTCATCGATTTGAAGAATGGAGAAAGGATTCCAAAAGAAATCCTAGATGCCTTAACCGATGAAACCATTACGAAGTGGGCATTTAATGCTCAGTTTGAGCGAGTATGCCTTTCACGTTATTTAAGCTACCCAACTGGGACTTATCTAAATCCTTCCTCATGGAAATGTTCCATGGTTTGGTCTGCCTGTATGGGTTTACCACTTTCTTTAGAAGGTGTAGGTGCAGTGCTAGGGCTTGAAAAACAAAAGCTGACAGAGGGTAAAGACCTGATCCGTTACTTTTGTGTTCCCTGTACTTCAACAAAAACAAATGGCGGTAGAACTCGCAATTTGCCAACCGATGAAAGAGATAAATGGCAGCAGTTTAAAGCATATAACAAGCGTGATGTGGAGGCAGAAATACAGATACAACAAAGATTGATCAAGTTTCCAGTACCAGAGGACATCTGGGATGAGTATCATCTCGATCAAGAAATCAACGATCGAGGCATAAAGGTAGATATGGATTTTGTTAAGCAGGCCATCGCGATGGATGATATATCTCATGAAAAACTACTAACTGCTATGCAACAGATAACACATCTCAAAAACCCTAACTCCGTACAACAAATGAAATATTGGCTTTCCGAAAATGGTCTAGAGATGGAGACACTCGGGAAAAAGGCGGTTGCAGAGAAACTTAAGGAAATAGACGGAGAGCTAAATGAAGTTCTTTCGCTCCGTCAGCAACTGGCAAAATCCTCGGTAAAGAAATATACAGCAATGGAAAATGCAGTTTGTAGTGATTCTCGCGCCAGAGGGATGTTTCAGTTTTATGGAGCCAACAGAACCGGCCGCTTTGCCGGAAGGCTGGTGCAATTGCAAAACCTCCCTCAAAACCATATGCCAGACTTAAAAGAGGCACGAAATATTGTCAGAAATGGTGATGTTGAAACACTGGAAATGCTCTATGAAGATATACCTGATACCCTCTCACAACTGATTCGTACAGCCTTTGTACCAAGAGTTGGTCATAAGTTTATTGTGGCTGACTTCTCAGCCATTGAGGCTCGTGTGCTTTCATGGCTCGCAGGCGAAACATGGCGAACAAAGGTATTTGCTAGTGGTGGCGATATCTACTGTGCATCTGCCTCCCAGATGTTCAGTGTTCCCGTTGAAAAGCATGGTGTGAACGGTCACTTAAGACAGAAGGGTAAAATCGCTGAATTGGCACTTGGATATGGTGGTTCTGTTGGTGCGCTAAAAGCCATGGGTGCATTAGAGATGGGGCTTGAAGAGGAAGAATTAAAACCGCTTGTGAATGCCTGGAGAATGTCTAATCCAAACATCACACAGTTCTGGTGGGATGTGGATCGGGCGGCTAAACAATGCGTAAAGGAAAATAAATCACAAGAAACCCATAGCATCGAGTTTCATTGTTTTAGTGGCATGCTTTTTATCGTTCTTCCTTCCGGCAGAAGGCTTGCCTATGTAAAGCCTCGAATTGGTGAGAATCAGTTTGGTGGTGAGTCTGTGACCTATGAAGGAGTAGGTGGAACAAAGAAATGGGAGCGTCTTGAAAGTTACGGTCCTAAGTTTGTAGAGAATATTGTTCAAGCCATCTCCCGTGATATTTTGATGTATTCAATGAAGATGCTTAGTACTTATCCTATTGTGGCTCATGTCCATGATGAAGTAATTATTGAAGCCGATCCTCAAATATCGGTTACTGAAATATGTAAACAGATGAGTCAAGTGCCACCTTGGGCAAAAGGGCTGCTTCTTGATGCCGATGGCTATGAATGTGACTTTTATCGAAAAGATTAAAGAAATCATCAGATTTCACCTCCTGCCGTGGCTACTAGGTAGGAGGTGTTTTTCTATGAACATTTATGAAGTAAAAGATGGTTGTCCGTTAAAGGGCAAAACCGATCAGATGACAGAGGAAGAATTACAAAAGGAATATGACTTTCATATAGCCGAGAGTATTGTCGCAAACCTATATAAAGAAGGCAAAATCACAGTGGATGAATTACACAAAATATCAGCCCTAAACAAGCAGAAATTCTCTCCTCGTTTAGCCGAGATTATGTCCAAAAAAGCTTGCTATTAATAGCTTTTAGAGTGATGTATGTAATGGGCGAAAGCGAGGTGAGATGATGAAAAAGATAACAAAAATAGATGAACTGCCCCAAGGACAACTACCTAATACGAAACTTAGGGTTGCCGCCTATGCCAGGGTCTCAACCGATAGTGATGAACAGCTTGAAAGCCTTAAAGCACAGCGTGAACACTATGAGCGCTATATTAAGTCTAATCCTGAATGGGAGTTTGCTGGTCTTTATTATGACGAAGGGATCTCCGGCACCAAGATGGAGAAACGGACTGAACTGCTCCGCATGATACGAGATTGTAAGCAAGGTCGGATAGATTTTATTGTCACCAAATCAATCAGCCGCTTTGCTCGTAATACAGTAGATTGCCTAGAGTTAGTAAGAAAGCTGATTGATATCGGTGTTTACATTTATTTTGAAAAAGAGAATCTAAATACGGGTGATATGGAAAGTGAGCTGATGCTTTCTATTCTTTCAGGATTTGCCGCAGAAGAGTCTGCATCTATTTCACAAAACTCAACATGGTCCATTCAAAAGAGATTTGAAAATGGCAGTTATGTTGGTACTCCACCCTACGGCTACACCAATATAGATGGTGAAATGGTAATCGTCCCAGAAGAAGCAGAAATCATCAAACGTATTTTTGCTGAGTGCCTTTCAGGGAAAGGTGGAGGTACTATAGCAAGAGGTTTGAACAAAGACAAAATCCCAGCAAGAAGAGGTAATCACTGGAATGCAGGCACGGTGATAGACATGCTCCGAAACGAAAAATACATGGGAGATGTTTTGTTACAAAAGACCTACACTGATAGTAACTACAACCGCCATTCGAATACAGGTGAAAAAGACCAGTACTATTACAAGGACAATCATGAACCTATTATAAGTAGAGAAGACTTTGCTAAGGCACAAGATCTCATTGATGAAAGAGCCAAGATGAAGTGTAAGGGCGTGAAAAAGAACGTTTATCTTAATCGATATGCTTTAAGTGGCAAGATTGTCTGTGGAGAGTGTGGTCGCAATTTTAGGAGAAAGACAAACTACTCAGCTGGTAGGAGTTACATTGCTTGGAGTTGCATCGGTCATATCGAAGACAAAGAGAGTTGCTCCATGTTGTTCTTGCGAGATGGGGAAATCAAAGCCACATTTACAACCATGATGAATAAACTTGCTTTCAGTAACAAGCTAATCCTTGAGCCACTTTTCAAATCAATTAGCCAAATCGATGAAGAAAGCGACCGTGAAAGAATGGATGCTATTGATAAGCGAATGGAACAACTCATGGAAGAACGCAACACCCTTATTAAACTGATGGCCAAAGGTTTCCTGGAGCCTGCTCTATTTAATCAGGAACGAAATGTTTTGGATAGTGAGATGAAAAATCTTTCAACCGAAAAAACAAACCTTGTATCAAATTCCGCGAGTAGGGTTTGGCGAGCAAACGAGATAAAGGACCTCATTAATTATGTGTCAGCAGATAATTTTAATGGTGACTACACGGAAGAACTATTTGAAGAATTTGTAGTGAACATCATTGTAAATTCCAGGGATGAGCTGACATTCAATTTGAAATGCGGTCTTTCCCTGAAAGAAAAGGTGGTGAGATAAATGGCATATATTCCATATGGATACAAAATTCAAGATGGAGTGGTTACTGTCGATGAAAAGGCAGCAGGTCAAGTAAAGGTATTCTTTGAGAAATACATATCAGGACTATCCCTTACAGTGGCTGGCGAACAGGCAGGTATTGAAAAGACACATTCTGTGATGGGGCGCATTTTGAAAAACGTCAACTACCTTGGAAATGATACGTATCCAGCAATTATTGATAAAGAGATATTTGATAAAGCTGAAGAAGTTAGAGATAAACGTGCAAAGGATTTAGGACGAGTGGTAGAGCTTGCCGCTTTCACCTCTCCCCCTCCCAAAGAACGATTCAAAATGAAAAAGGCAGATAATAAGATGCCAGTGGATCCTTTTGAACGAGCAGAATACTTATACAGTCTGATAGAAAGCGAGGAATAAAGTGACAGAGAAAAATATAATGGTTATTCCTGCTCGTAAAAGGGTAGGAAGTACAGCCGCAAAAGAAAAGATAAAGAAACTTCGTGTTGCTGCCTATTGCCGTGTTTCTACAGAAACAGAAGAACAAAATTCTAGCTATGAGGTTCAGGTCGCACACTATACAGAGTTTATAAAGAAAAATAATGAATGGGAGTTTGCTGGCATCTTTGCAGATGATGGTATCTCCGGTACAAACACTAAAAAGCGTGACGAATTTAATCGTATGATTGCAGAGTGTATGGATGGTAACATCGACATGGTTATTACTAAATCCATCAGCCGATTTGCACGTAACACCCTAGACTGCCTTCAATATATTAGACAGCTCAAGGATAAGAACATATCCGTTTATTTTGAAAAAGAGAATATCAACACCATGGATGCCAAAGGTGAGGTTTTGCTGACTATTATGGCATCTTTGGCACAACAGGAAAGCCAGAGCCTTTCACAAAACGTTAAGCTTGGGCTACAGTACCGATACCAACAAGGAAAGGTGCAGGTCAACCATAAGCGATTTATGGGCTACACCAAAGATGAAGATGGAAATTTAATCATTGTTCCCGAAGAAGCTGAGATTATCAAACGCATCTACCGAGAGTACCTTGAAGGTCAGAGTCTAGTGCGCATTGGTCGAGGTCTTGAAGAAGATGATATTTTAACAGCAGCAGGAAAACCAAGATGGCGACCAGAATCAGTTAAGAAGATCCTTCAAAACGAAAAATACATCGGAGACGCTCTTCTGCAAAAGACCGTCACAGTAGATTTTCTTACCAAGAAGCGAGTTAAGAACGAAGGGCATGTTCCCCAGTATTATGTTGAAAATAGCCATGAGGCGATTATTCCTAAAGAGTTATTTTTGCAGGTGCAGGAAGAGATTCATCGAAGAAGCAATATCTACACAGGAGCAAGCAAGAACAAACGAATTTATAGTAGCAAGTACGCTTTAAGTGCCATTACCTTCTGTGGAGATTGTGGCGATATTTATAGGAAAACCTATTGGAATATTCATGGTAGAAAAGAATTTGTCTGGCGATGCGTGACTAGAATCGAGCAAGGTCCTGAAGTTTGTAAGAACCGAACCGTAAAAGAAGATGAACTCTATGGTGCTGTAATGACCGCAATTAATAAGCTACTTGCAGGTGGCAACAACATGATAAAGACCCTGGAAGAGAACATTCATGCTGTGATTGGTGAAACGACAGAATACCAAATTTCAGAGATTAACAACTTACTGGAGGAAAAGCAAAAAGAACTTATCAAGCTGGCGAACAAGGGTCAAGACTATGAACACCTAGCAGATGAGATTGATGAGCTGAGAGACAAGCGACAGATCCTTTTAGTAGAAGATGCCTCCCTCAGTGGCGAGAACGAGCGAATCAATGAGCTGATTGAATTCATCCGCAATAATAAATTCCGTACCTTAGAGTACGACGATAAGCTTGTGAGAAAGATAATCCAGAGCGTTACAGTCTATGAAGACCACTTTATCATAACCTTTAAATCTGGCATCGAATTGGAAGTATGAGACTCATTCCATAATTTTTATATTGAACATATCATCTTGTTGTGTTATTCTATAAATTGATATAAATAAAGATGTAGGAGGAACCGAAACTATGACAGCCTCAATGCGTTTAAGATAAGCTGGCAATAAAAAAAGCAGAATCTATCCCCGATGATAGGCTTTTTTGTTGTGCTTATTTATACGATATTGAGCATTCGTTAGTTACGGTGAGGATATTGGTTATTTAACTATACCTTTATTTAACTATGTCTTTAATATGAATGTTTCCAAATTGTATGTATGCAGACCAAAAGCCACATTGTGGGGTTTGGCCTGCATTTTTTATTGCCTAGAATGCTATTCAAAATAGAAATTCAAGCAAAATAATATGCAGGAGATAATATAAATGGAAAAATACAACAATTGGAAACGAAAATTTTATGCAATATGGGCAGGGCAAGCAGTATCATTAATCACTAGTGCCATCCTGCAAATGGCGATTATTTTTTACCTTACAGAAAAAACAGGATCTGCCATGGTCTTGTCTATGGCTTCACTAGTAGGTTTTTTACCCTATGCGGTCTTTGGACCTGCAATTGGTGTGCTAGTGGATCGTCATGATAGGAAGAAGATAATGATTGGTGCCGATTTAATTATCGCAGCAGCTGGTGCAGTGCTTGCTATTGTTGCATTCTATATGGAGCTACCTGTCTGGATGGTTATGATAGTATTGTTTATCCGTAGCATTGGAACAGCTTTTCATACCCCAGCGCTCAATGCGGTTACACCACTTTTAGTACCAGAAGAACAGCTAACGAAATGCGCAGGCTATAGTCAGTCTTTGCAGTCTATAAGCTATATTGTTAGTCCGGCAGTTGCAGCACTCTTATACTCCGTTTGGGATTTAAATGCTATTATTGCCATCGACGTATTGGGTGCTGTGATTGCATCTATTACGGTAGCGATTGTACGTATACCTAAGCTGGGTAATCAAGTGCAAAGTTTGGAACCAAATTTCATAAGAGAAATGAAAGAAGGAATTGTCGTTCTGAGACAAAACAAAGGATTGTTTGCCTTATTACTCTTAGGAACACTATATACTTTTGTTTATATGCCAATTAATGCACTATTTCCTTTAATAAGCATGGAATACTTTAATGGAACACCTGTGCATATTTCTATTACGGAAATTTCCTTTGCCTTTGGAATGCTAGCAGGAGGCTTATTGTTAGGAAGATTAGGGAGCTTCGAAAAGCGTGTATTACTAATAACTAGTTCATTTTTTATAATGGGGGCCAGTTTAGCCGTTTCGGGAATACTTCCTCCAAATGGATTTGTAATATTTGTAGTTTGCTGTGCAATAATGGGGCTTTCGGTGCCATTTTATAGCGGTGTGCAAACAGCTCTTTTTCAGGAGAAAATTAAGCCTGAATATTTAGGACGTGTATTTTCTTTGACCGGAAGTATCATGTCACTTGCTATGCCAATTGGGTTAATTCTTTCTGGATTCTTTGCTGATAAAATCGGTGTAAATCATTGGTTTTTACTATCAGGTATTTTAATTATTGGCATTGCTATAGTTTGCCCAATGATAACTGAGGTTAGAAAATTAGATTTAAAATAAACAATATTGGAGGGATATTTATGTATCTTATTTTCATGTAATTCTTCCTGCTAAAATCGCAGGGTTTTCCCTGCGTACAAGCAAATGAAAGCATGCGATTATAGACAGGAGGAAATGTTATGGAATTAATATTAAAAGCAAAAGACATTCGTGTGGAATTCAAAGGACGCGATGTTTTAGATATAAATGAATTAGAAGTATATGATTATGACCGTATTGGTTTAGTAGGAGCAAATGGTGCAGGAAAAAGCACTTTACTCAAGGTACTTTTAGGAGAATTAATTCCCCCAGGATGTAAAATGAATCGTCTGGGTGAACTTGCCTATATTCCCCAGTTGGACGAAGTAACTCTGCAGGAGGAAAAAGATTTTGCACTTGTAGGCAAGCTAGGTGTTGAGCAATTAAATATACAGACCATGAGCGGTGGTGAAGAAACAAGGCTTAAAATAGCACAGGCCTTATCGGCACAGGTTCATGGTATTTTAGCGGATGAACCTACGAGCCATTTAGACCGTGAAGGAATTGATTTTCTAATTGGACAGCTAAAATATTTTACAGGTGCACTGTTAGTTATTAGCCATGACCGCTATTTTCTTGATGAAATAGTAGATAAAATATGGGAACTGAAAGATGGCAAAATCACTGAGTATTGGGGAAACTATTCTGATTATCTTCGTCAGAAAGAGGAAGAACGTAAGAGCCAAGCTGCAGAATACGAACAATTTATTGCGGAACGTGCCCGATTGGAAAGGGCTGCGGAGGAAAAGCGAAAACAGGCTCGTAAAATAGAACAGAAGGCAAAAGGTGCTTCAAAGAAAAAAAGTACTGAAGGCGGAGGGCGTTTAGCTCATCAAAAATCAATAGGAAGTAAGGAAAAAAAGATGCATAATGCCGCTAAATCCCTAGAGCACAGGATTGCGGCCTTAGGAAAAGTAGAGGCTCCGGAAGACATTCGCAGAATTCGTTTCAGGCAAAGTAAAGCATTGGAGCTCCATAATCCATACCCTATAGTCGGTGCGGAAATTAATAAAATATTTGGGGATAAGGCACTGTTTGAAAATGCATCTTTTCAAATTCCGCTAGGAGCAAAAGTAGCGATAACTGGAGGTAATGGAACAGGAAAAACAACCTTAATCCAAATGATCTTAAATCATGAAGATGGAATTACTATTTCACCTAAGGCCAAAATAGGATACTTTGCACAAAATGGTTACAAGTACAACAGTAATCAAAAAGTCTTGGAATTTATGCAGGAGGATTGTGATTACAATGTTTCAGAAATTCGTTCTGTGTTAGCATCAATGGGAATTAAACAAAACGACATAGGAAAAAGCTTAGCTGTTTTAAGCGGTGGTGAAATTATGAAATTATTGTTAGCTAAAATGCTTATGGGTAGATATAACATCCTACTAATGGATGAACCCAGCAACTTCCTTGACATACCAAGCTTAGAGGCTTTGGAAATATTAATGAAGGAGTATTCTGGAACTATAGTGTTTATCACCCATGACAAACGGCTACTCGATAATGTGGCTGATGTGGTTTATGAAATTAGTGATAAGAAAATAAATCTGAAACATTAAATTTAAGGTAGTCGCTGGTCAATATAGTCTATTCTGGCTGGCGACTCCATTGTTAAAGAGTATAAAGACTTTTTCTAATAATGTCGTAACGTTATTTGTTGAGAAAGAGATTGGAGGGTTATTATTGTTTATACGAGTTGTTCCGTACGACCCCTTTTGGGAAGTAGAGTATGAAAATGAATCACAGAAGATAAGTAACATATTGAAGGATATATTGGTGGAGATTTACCATATTGGCAGTACAGCAGTTAAGGGGTTACATGCTAAACCAATCATAGATATAATGCCCGTAGTGACAAATATTAGTTTGGTTGATAAGCATAACGAAGAATTTGTAGCCATTGGGTATGAGTGTATGGGTGAGTTTGGTATTAAAGGGCGGAGATATTTCCGTAAAGGTGGCGATAACAGGACACACCAAATTCATATATTTGAGCAAAACAGTCACAAAAATATTACTAGGCACATAGCAGTAAGGAACTTTCTGCGTACACATCCTGACATCGCTTTAGAGTATGGTAAATTAAAGATGAAACTGGCTAATCGGTTCCCGGAGGATATTGAAGGCTACTGCGCTGGTAAGGATGCATTTGTAAAGCAACTAGAAAAGGATGCTTTGCTGTGGTATCAAAATAATAAATCATATAAAACACAATAAAATATATAAAAATATGAGGGTGAGTTATATCCTATGTTAGGATCAGATAAGAAAAAATTATACCCAAATAAAAATATCAAAACGGTTTTTTCTATAAGTAACCTATCGAAAAACCCAATGTAGAGATTGGTGAATACACTTACTATAGTGATGATGAAAAAGTCTCCTGAGGAATTTTACAATAATATAGAGCACCACTATGAATTTCTTGGAGATAAGCTAATCATCGGTAAATTTTGCGCTATTGCAGAGGGTGTTAGGTTTATCATGAATGGAGCAACTCATAGGATGTATGAAATTACAACCTATCCCCTTTAATATCTCTACCGGTGGATGGGAAAAAGTAACTCCTGCAATAGAACAACTTCCTTTTCAGGGTGACACAGTGATTGGCAATGATGTGTGGATAGGTCAAAATGTAATCATAATGCCGGGTGTTAAAAATGGAGAAGGTGCAATTATTACTGCTAACTCAACAGTAGTCCTTGTTAGAATCTTTTTTCTTTAACAGCAATAGAGAATTTCGATATCTTCCCACATACGCAAGCCCACAGTGGATATGTTCCCTCAAAGAGAATTCAGTAAAAAAGGAAAATGGAAATTGTCCTTTGACAGCTATCCACTCATCTCAAAACACGTTGAGACAGTCGTATTGATGTCAAGGGTCTAGAATTAGATGTGAAAAAGTTGATATAAGGGCATTGCCTGATTTTTGCTTCGAGGAAACAGGTCGAAACAAACAAATTTACTTGTGACAGAACGATTTAGATGTCAGTGCCCCGCGAGTGGTCGGGTTAGATGTTTTTCGGACTTTTTGGGCTTGTGTGGTCAGGTTGGATGTGGGTATTATAAGTTCAGGAAGGCTAATTAACATAGTCGAAACATAATAATATATTCTTTAGGCGGTGTAGCATGAACGAATACTTCAGAAGTTTATTTAATAGGCAGCCAATCGAGATAATAAGTGGTGATTACTATTTTGGCTCTGATAACGATGGTGACAATTTTGATAAAAATGATGCTGAACTTTGGTTAAACGGAGTTTTTAAAGACAGGTGGGAAAGCGTTATTAAGGTAGATAACGATTTAATAAGGACGTTTTGTAAATTCGCGGTGTTTGCGCTTTGATGTAACAAGCGAAGACGTAGTAAGTGTTATTTGCGATATAGCGCGAATATTATAATTAAAAATGCATAATTAATATATTTATTAAAAATATAATAAGGTATTCATTCGGTGAAAGTCAAAACAAGCATTTTTCTTTGTGACAGAGCGATTTAGATGTCATAGTCTGGCGAGTGGACGGCTCGAACGGACAAAAACTGTTGAACTGTTTCCTTGAACAGAATACCCCATAAAATCCACTAATGACCTATTGCCTCAAACGAACAAAACGGAAAATACAGACCAGACATCAGGGTGAGCCTATCACGTCATGTTGAGACAGTAGTATTGATGTCAAAGGTTTAGAGCGTGATGTCTGGAAAGGTTTGATATAAGCCTTTTGTGCGATGTTGTTTTTAAAATCAGAGCATAAAAAACGTGATATTTTTACTTCGCGAGAATATTTCAAAATAAGCATTAACCCTTGCGACAGAACGATTACGATGTCGATGTCTAGCGAGTGGTTAGGATAGATGTCAGGGGTTTGTGAGTGGTCGATTTAGATGATTTTAGGATTTTGGTAGGTTGTGTGAACAAATTGGCTATTACACCAAATTCTAAGTTTAATAACTATCAAAGCAATAAAGGTATTGGTAAACCGCTATATATCAATCAAATCACCTATAACCCCTACAACGATAACTACGTATTTCCATAACTATATGAGTTCAATAGATAAAGAGGTTTGAGATCAATGGCTTCTTTTTAAAAATAAAAAACCTTGCTATCCACAGGTAATAAAATTAATGTATCTGGCAAAAATAAGATTATATGTGGGAATTGCCGCAATACTATCTTGAACATGCATTGATTTTCGGCTAAAATAAGATTGTATATGGGATATGCTGGGGGTGTTCTAATGTATCTAAGACGAGCTATTGAAGAAACAATAGAGAAAGTGAAAAAGCAATTTCCTATTTTGTTGTTGACAGGTCCTAGACAGATAGGAAAGACAACCGTTCTTAAAGAAATTATGGGCGAAGAGTACGAATTCATAACTATGGATGATCCGATTGAAAGACGAGTATTTAGTGAAGATCCGGGGTTATTTTTAAAGAATCATCCAGGGAAACTTTTATTAGATGAAATACAATATGTTTCTGAAGGTTTCCCTTATTTAAAGCGAATCGTTGATGAAAGTAAAGAAAATGGACGCTTTTTAATGACAGGCTCACAAACTTTTTCTATGATGAAGAGTGTCTCAGAGTCTTTGGCTGGTAGAGTAGGAATTTTACAGATGCAAGGATTATCTCTTAGAGAAAAAAACGAGGTCGATTTTAACGAAGCCTTTATTCCAAGTAATGAGTATATAAAAACTAGAGAGAAAAATTTCGTCTCTTATACTGATTTGTGGAATGTAATCCATCGGGGATATATGCCAAGGTTGGTATTAAATTCTGATATCGATTGGGAAATCTACTATAGTTCTTATGTTCAGACTTATATTGAAAGAGATGTTCGCCAATTAACTCAAGTAGCAGATGAAAATGTATTTTTACGCTTTATGGTAGCTTTAGCAGCACGTTCAGGAGAATTATTAAATTACCAATCGGTAGCACAGGATGTTGGTGTAAGCTCTGAAACTATAAAACGATGGGTATCTATTCTGGAGAGTTCGAGAATTATTTACTTGCTTCAACCCTATGCAAATAACCATTTAAAGCGTGCTATTAAGACACCGAAAATATATTTTATGGATACAGGTCTAGTGGCCTATTTAACAAGGTGGCCTACGGCAGCAACCTTAGCAAATGGTGCAGTAGCTGGAAACATTTTTGAAACATTTGTAATCGCAGAAATTATTAAAACCTATTTAAACGTGGGCAAAGTAAATCCACCCCTATATTACTATCGCGATCGCGACCAAAAGGAGATTGATTTGTTAATTGAAGATGGGGACAAACTTTATCCGGTGGAGATTAAGTTGTCAGCAAATCCTGTTAAATCGATGGGTCGACACTTTCCTGTACTAAAACAAATCTCCAATAAGGAAGTACAGCCTGGTGTAATTTTGTGTCAATATGAAAAGAAGCTGTGGCTAGATGACAATTTGATGGTATTGCCAATTGAGTATGTTTAGGATTTCGTGTAAAAACGCAGGTGAAGATGGGGAGACACTAGTTCAATCCGCTAAAAGAGAAGTTTTTTTACTTTTTAGATAGTTGTAGTATTTCCACCGAAACCCCAAGGGGGAAGTGTACCCATTTTAGCAAGTTAAGGTATAAAGTAGGCCAGTTATCTGGTATTAGGCTTTTTTCCATCGTTTAACAAAAATCCTTGACCTTTTATAAAGTTGGTATCAAAGATGCGTCTTACTATTAACTAGCAGCCTGTGCCTAACCATGTGGTATGCCGTCGGATTCAAGACCGAGGTAACTTTCGGTTGTGGTGCTACAGCCATCATCTCTCTTATCCTTTTATCCAAACAAAGCCGCTTGTTTCATCAAGCCAAGCTAAGCTGGGAAAATCCCATTCTCTTTGTGTCGTGTGATACCGCCCCAATTAGGCAAGAACAGGAAGCAACAATAGTCTCAACTTTTGGCCTGTGGGATGGTGAAAGAATCCATGAATGGGGTCGAAGAGGTAGACGGGGTGTGCGATTAATTTCAACGGAAATTCATAAAGGTAAGATAAACCTAAGCTTTGGCAATGAAGGTGAAACCACGTGGGCTGAGCTGATGCACGGCATAACTAATAAAGAAGAAGCCCTTGATGTAAAGGAGAAATTCTGGCGTGAAACTGGGGTGAAGGCAACAATTGTCGGCTGGTAGGAAGAATGGCTTCACAGGGGGTAGCTTGGTGAAAACAAATGGAATCAATCCGGTTATCTGCCTGCTAATCAGTGCTTGTCTCCTGTTAGTTGCTTACAACAGCATAACCGTTTTGCTGTTAAGCCTTTTTGGAACGACCACTGTAGGAACAAATAACTAGTTATGATACTTACTTGTATGACAGCAATGCTTCGCTGAATCGCAGTCGCACAGTTACCAAGGGCTATCGTTTTAATGTACGGGGTAAATAGCATAAGGGGTATGTCATCTATGCCAGCGATGAGGCATGGCCCTACTTGAAGGACGGTGAAACGCGTATGGAACGCATCACGTATTTTTCGCTATTGCCGGCAATAAGCAGGCCTGCTCATTTAGTAGATTGTCGTGCCTTGGGTGTAGGGGGATTATTCTTTCACATCCTCAGCATTTCCGGTTCGATATTCCTCTTTTTACTGGCAAGCGGAAGGCTTGGAACCCCGAAAATAAAAAAAAGGCTACCAGAACGTAGGCTCAGGGAGGAAATTTATGTCGATCGAGCAGAAACAAACTTCTCTAGTGGGTTGGTCGTCACAAAGTAGCGCTCCCAAGATTTTGGAAGTGGCCAAAAAAAACAAAAAATCAGCCAGGGGTTACGCTTGGGCTCTACTGGTGGTGTTTCTTCTGGGATTCTTACTAGCCGGACTATGTGTCGATGAAATGCCTCTCAAGGAAGTATTCATCAGTGGTACGATTTTGGGTGTTGCAATGTTTGGGATCAATCTCGTGCGCATTAAGGATGTAAAGAAGCCTATGTGGGAGGGCGTGGTAACTGCAAAGCTTCATAAAGAACGTCGGGAGCAAAATAGAGGTGATGATAGTTTCAGGTATTATACAGAGTTTACCTTGGTGATCAGAACAGAGGCGGGGAAAACAAAACGCTTTGTGGCAAGAGACAGCCACAAGGAAATGTACGATTATTTGGCTCTTGGTGACCGTGTTCGGTATTACCCCGCTTTTGATTCTTTCGAGAAGTATGATAAGTCCAGGGACAGTATTATCTACTGCAACGTTTGCCGAATGATTAATTCTATAGAAAGTGAGCGTTGTAAGAGCTGTAATAATTTGCTATTTAAGTAGTAAAGGGCTGTTCCACGCTACGTCGCGGGTAGGCTACCTACAGTTATAGTACCGGGGAGGGTTTGCTATGTTGGTCAATAAGAATAAGCGCTCTTACAAACGGATGGCTTGTGTTTAAGTTATATTTGTTTGTTTGTTACTTTTTAATCTATTTGCTTTCGCTTATGATGCGTGGCAACCGGCTAATGAGTCAGCAACAATTCAAGGTTTAGATGAAATTTTGGAAGAGTGTTATTTGAGTTAGGTCCTCATCTCGATACTTATTAATCTTCAACAATTTAGTCACCTCAACCATTTTGCCTACTCCTTTGTCTGATTTTTTGTCACAATAGACACTTAAAGGGGTAGGTTTTTTTACCTTTTTTATAACTAAAATGCTGAATTTTTTGTCCGTTTTTGCACATTACAACTTGTCCATTAACAGCTGATAGTATCTCAGATACACGTAATCAAAATTGCACATGCCAAAATGAACTACAGATTCGAAGGATGCGAGTGCCCTAATCTCGCTCAGAATTTTGTAAAAAATAATTCGAGAGGGTCAAAAAACTCCTTTAAACCTACACATAAACTTAATTTATTTTATCTAGAGGGTGTGGAATATCGGTGATATGTAACGTAGAAATGAAAAAACAAGAACCCCTTCTTTAGAATAAAGAGAGTGTCCTTGCCACAAATATGTTTCACTTTGTTCTAGGTTTGCCTGCATGGGTTTCTGTTGAGGTACGTTCCCGCATAACAGTTAAAACCGCTCTATCGAGTCCCAGCAAAACGAACACGTTGATTATCGGCTAAAATAAGATCATATATGGGATTTGCCGCGGGAGTTCTAATGTATGAAGAAAAGGGAGCAAGTGGTCAGAAAAAAATAAAAATCTTGTAAAAGAACTTGAAGCTAAAGGACCAATTTTTGGACACGCAAAAAGGAAAGCATGGGAAGTCTAAGATATTAGTCCTCAATGTAGTTTTTTAATGCACGACAATAAACCTCAAAACTAAAAAGATTGTAGTATAAATTTCGGACTTAGGCGTTAAATACGGCCTAGATTATTTTAGCTTTACTTATATAATGTTATGATAAGGGAAAAAGATAATAGTTTTTTAGAAGTTTTTATTTCTAGACGAGGATAAGGAATTTGATATTTTCATGAAGGTAAAAGGAAAGTCCTGCGACATTTTTTCCATTTAAAATATTATTTAAACATGGTTTCAAAAAACTTATTTTGAGGCAGTTATTATTATATAAGGTGGAAACGGTCTGGAGAAATAACTGCATTAAATATGGTAGTGGGAAAAACAAGAATCAAATATTTGAGTCAATCTAAAATTAAAATAAAGAGGTTAGGAAAAATAGGAAGTGTTACTTTGAGTTTTTTAAGCAATATGATAATAAATGTTTACTCTATCATACTACTGTTTATTATTTATCTTCAATCCATGAAAAACACGGAAAAAGAATCTTCGCAATATAAGATATATATGAAAATACTATTAACTACTATGCTAATGCTAGTTATAGATATACTCAGTAGATTTGATGGGAAGACTTGTACGATTTATCCCCTTATCAATCATATCGGAAATTTCCTGATTTTCCTCCTGAGCCCTATTCTACCTTCTCTGTGGTTACGATATGTTTATTATCAAGTATATAAAAATGTAAAGCATATCAAAGAACTAACCTATACGGTGTATTTATTAAATGTGGTAAATGCAGTAATGTTAGTTTTAACACAATTTAACGGTTGGTTTTACTATATCGATTCCGATAATATTTACCACAGAGGACCACTGTTTTTGGTCTCTGCATCAATAACAGGTGCTTTGCTTCTTGTGGCATATGCTTTAATAGTAGTAAATCGTGAAAAGATTGTAGAAAAGTATTATTTCTCTCTTGCATTTTTTGCGGTTCCACCGTTTGTGTGTATCATTCTTCAAATTCTTTTTTATGGAGTACCCCTAATATTGAACAGTGTTGTATTGTCTTTATTCATAGTATTCATAAATATTCAGAACCGCAGTATGGATACTGATTTTCTAACAGGAGTAAATAATCGCAAGAAGCTTGAAATTTATTTGAAGGGAAAAGTTAGTACAAGCACTAAGAATAAAACTTTCTCAGCTATTATGATAGACCTAGATAATTTTAAAGCTATAAATGATATCTATGGCCATGATATGGGAGACACTGCACTACAGACCTCTGCAAAACTTCTCAGTAGCTGTATTAGAGCTACTGATTTTATTGCTCGATATGGTGGAGACGAATTTTTTATTGTTCTGGACACATCTAATAGCGATGAGTTGGAAGATATTGTTTCCAGAATTGATGATTGTATTAAAAAATATAATGAGTCTAGTGTTCAACCGTATGAGCTTAGCTTTAGTATGGGTTATGCTATTTATAATTACAATTCTCATAGCTTCATTGTAAAATGAAGTTGAACTAAAAAAAGATCCACAGTGATCGATTTCCATGTTAGGATAGTTTTGTCAAGAAACAAATCTAACAGGAGGCACAATCACTATGGATCATAATGATCATACCACTAATAACCTTAAG
>JAHDNZ010000011.1 GCA_018435125.1 Bacillota bacterium
AACCAGAATGTGTATTGGTATGATGTCTCAGATATCTTTAACCTACAGTGGTTTGACTGGTTTAACACTATCCATTGTTTGCACTATTGTTTGCTAACTATTGTTTGCTAACTATTGACACCAAATCACAGAGATGTTATAATTCAAAGCGTATAAAGAAGAAGCACCCGCTTCTCACCTTACGGCATTGCTAGTAAGGTTACCTGATTAAGCATTTAATAGATTGCTTGAGAGGAGCGGGAAAATTCCGCTCTTTTTTGTTAGTTTTTAATCTTAGGGAGGGAAGAAATATTAGCAAAGACCTTAGAATCAATGACCAGATTAAGGCTAAAAAAGTCAGGGTTGTTTTGGAGGCTGGTGAACAGTTAGGAGTTTTGGATATTCGGGATGCTATCAAGGCTGCTGAAGAAAGAAATCTTGATCTTGTTGAGATAGCACCTACTGCAACACCACCGGTCTGCCGTATTATGAATTATGGTAAATATAAATATGAACAGAGTAAACGTGAGAGAGAATCACGCAAAAATCAAAAAGTCATTGATGTCAAGGAACTTAGGATTACACCGTCTACCGATGTACACGATCTAGATGTTAAAACTAATCGTGCCAAAGAGTTCCTTTCTCGTGGTAACAAAGTTAAATTTAGTGTTCGCTTTCGTGGCAGAGAAATTGTGCATGCTCATTTAGGACAAAAAATGCTATCTGGGATTGCGGAAAAACTCTCTGACTCGGCTGAGCTAGAAAGAGCTCCAAGACTTGAGGGGCAGAATATGGTCATGATTTTAGTACCAAAGCAGTAATGATAGGGGGTAACTAAAATGCCTAAGCTAAAAACCCACAGAGGTGCAGCAAAGCGTTTCAAACTTACAGCTACTGGCAAGATTAAAAGAAGCAAGGCTTATACTAGCCACTTAATGAATAATAAAACCCAAAAGCAAAAAAGAAAGCTACGTAAAGCCGGTATCATGTTTGAAGGAGAAGCTAAAAGAGTACGTAAGCTGCTACCATATTCATAAGGAAATTTGAAAGAAGGTGAACCGCTATGCCACGTGCAGCAAGTGGAGTAACTAAACGCCATCGTCATAAGAAAGTTCTTAAGATGGCTCAAGGATATTTTGGTTCCAAACATAAGTTATATAGACCCGCTAATGAACAGGTTATGAAATCTTTGTGGTATGCTTATGTCCACAGAAGAACAAAAAAACGCGAATATCGTCGCCTTTGGATTGCTAGAATTAATGCAGCAACTAGAAATTACGGTATGAGCTATTCTACCTTTATGGGTGGATTGAGAAAAGCAGGTGTTCAGGTAAACCGGAAGATATTAGCCGATATGGCTATAAAAGATACGGCTGGTTTTGAAAAACTAGTGGAAGTTGCTAAAACTACAAAATAATTTTCTGGTCCGCATTGCGGGCCTTTTTTCTAACAATATGACTAGTAAAGACCCAGGTAACAATAACGACTTATTTTCTAAGATAAGGTAATAGAGTAAGCTAAAGATATAAATACTCTAGAAGCAACGTCACTGACTTAAAAGGATAGATGTGAAGATTACCTATATTATTGTTAAGGGGGTGTGGGTTTGATTCCTTATAATAAACTAATCAAGGCCCTTGATGATCGCAAGACACGTATAAAAGAAGGCTTATTTGTTCTCGAAGGTCCCAAATTATTACAAGAAGCATTAAGTGCTAAGCTTAAATTGCGAGCTGTTGTAGTTAGTGAAACTGCTAAGGAAACCGAACTTATTTACGCCGCCCAAAAAGCTTGTCCTGTTTATAGGGTTAGTACCAAAGAATTTTTAATGTTAAGCTCAACAGTTACACCTCAAGGTGTGTTATCTATCGCTGAAATGCCACAATATACACTCGTAGATATTAATCCAGAGCCATTTTTTTTAGTAGTAGATGGTATTCAGGATCCTGGAAATCTCGGCACCCTTTTTCGTAGTGCGTTAGCATCTGGTGCCGGTGGTATAATTCTTTTAAAAAACACGGTTGATCCATTTAATCCTAAAGTAGTAAGAAGTGCCATGGGAGCGCTTTTTAAACTACCGTTTGTATTTGAGGTATTACCAGAGGAGCTTAAAGGTTTTAGTTCAGAACTTTGGGCAGCAGTATTAGATGGGGCCAAACCCTATTATGAAATACAGCCTCAAAAAGGAGTAGGGATTATTATTGGCAACGAGGGGAATGGCATATCTACAAAAACTGCACAGCTAGCTAAGCATAGAGTTCACATTCCAATCGATCCACGGTCAGAGTCTCTTAACGCAGCCACTGCAGCTGGGGTGTTACTTTTTTATTTAAGAAAAGAATTACTTGAAAAAAGTTAATCTATATAAATGGCTAATGGCTAAAGCTATATTTTGAAGAAGCTGATCTCAAAAAGATCTGGGATGCATCAGTCTTACAACCAGAGAACAATAAAAAACAATAAATAACTTTGCTAAAATAACTTTCATTAATAAGCCATAAGGCAGCAAAATCTTGTAATTGCTAAGCGGAATTAGTCTTTTTTGAACTTTTTGGTCGTACTTGAGCAGACCAGATATATATGCTATAATTTAAGCAAACATAGCGGCTGTGAAAGGTGGGGCTCCACTTGTTTAATGCTGAATTTTTCTGGCGGTTATTCGAGCTCACCGGGTCGTTAGTAGCTTATCTTATGTATAAAGAACTGCAAAATAAAAGCTAAGACGAAGAAAAGTATTAAGTGTGCCACCAGCAGGGACAGAGAATCAAAGACTGAGAGTTCTCTGGGTAGAGCGCACCTAAGAAGTTCACTTCTGAGCTGCAGCCTGAAGCCTTTTGGTGTGTAGGTACTGCCGGGTTCTCCCGTTACAGTGAATTTTAAGAGAAGGACTTAATTGTTCTTAATCAGGGTGGTACCACGGGCCTGACTCGTCCCTTGCGAGTCAGGCCATTTCTTTTTTAGGAGGGAATTAAGTTGGAACTAAAAAAAATTGCCCGGGATGTTTGGGCTGAACTTGAGGAGATTGGAGATCTGGCTGCTTTAGAAAAATTCCGGGTTAAGTACTTAGGGAAAAAAGGAGCTATCACTAGCCTTTTAAGATCAATGGGTAATATGGCTAAAGAAGAAAGACCAATCTTCGGTAAAGCTGTTAACGATCTATCTAAACAGGTAGAAGAAAGAATTCTTTTAAGAGAAGCTGAGCTAAAAGAAAAAGCCAGACTTTTTCAATTAAAGAAGGAGACTTTAGATGTAACATTACCAGGTCGAAAAGCTATACTTGGACATAGACATCCTATTAAACAAGTCATGGAAGAGATTGAAACTATCTTTCTAAATATGGGTTATACAATTGCCGAAGGTTTTGAAGTAGAAGATGATTACCATAATTTTGAAGCCTTAAATATTCCCAAAGATCACCCTTCCCGTGATATGCAGGATACTTTTTGGATCGATACGGATGTTCTTATCAGAACACATACCTCATCAGTGCAAAGCCGTGTCATGGAAAAGCAAAATCCACCAGTTAGGATTATTGCTCCTGGTAGAGTTTACCGCTGTGACGATGATGTAACTCATTCACCTATGTTTCATCAGGTAGAAGGTCTGGTTATAGATCAGGGGATTACCTTTGGTGATCTTAAGTGGACACTTACGATCTTTCTTAAAACTCTTTTTGGCGAAGAGAGGGAGGTTAGATTTCGTCCCAGCTACTTCCCCTTTACCGAACCAAGCTGTGAGGTAGATGTCAGCTGTTTTGCCTGCGGAGGAGTTGGCTGTCGTTTATGCAAGCATACCGGCTGGATTGAGATTCTCGGTTCTGGGCTTGTACATCCTAATGTTTTAAGAAATGTGGGCTATAATCCCATGGAAGTAAGTGGTTTTGCCTTTGGCCTAGGTATTGAACGCATAGCCATGCTTCGCTATGGTATTGATGATATTCGCCTCTTCTTTGAAAGTGATATGCGTTTTCTAAGACAGTTTTAAGGAGGTAAAAAAGATGCAAGTTCCAGTGGAATGGTTAAAAGACTATATAAATACCGATAAAGATGCTAAAACACTAGCTAAACTTCTTACCTCCACAGGTTCGGAAGCAGAAGGATTAGAGAGTTTTAGCCAAAAAACAAAAAACTTGGTTGTGGGTAGGATTGAAAGTATTGAAAAACACCCTGAGGCTGATAGATTGAGCATCTGCCAGATCAATGTGGGTAAAATGGTTCAGATTGTAACAGGTGCAAGCAATATCAAAGAAGGAGATTATGTCCCAGTAGCCCTAGCCGGCTCAGTGCTGCCAAATGGTCTGAAAATTAATGTTCAAAGGTTAAGAGGTATAGAATCAGAGGGTATGCTTTGTTCTAAAGAAGAGCTGGCTTTGGAGGAAAAATCAACTGGCATTTTTACTTTACCAGGTAATGATTATACTCCAGGTGAAGATCTAAATCCTATTCTTAAATTAGGCACCGAGATACTCTTCTTTGGTATAACACCCAATCGGGTGGATTGTCTTAGCATGATAGGTATGGCCAGAGAAGTGGGTATTATAGAAAAAAAGCCTATAGAACTTCCTCAAATCGACTTAGCTGAAATATCTAAAATGGCAGCCGAGGTAATTAAAGTTAAGATAGCTGCCATTGATCTTTGCCCCCGATATGCTTGCCGCATCATTGGCGATATCAAACTGGGGCCGGCACCGCTTTGGATGCAGCAGCGATTAATCGCTGCAGGTATGAGACCTATTAACAACGTTGTTGATATAACTAATTATGTCATGTTGGAAATGGGTCAGCCTTTACATGCCTTTGATGCTAACTTAGTAGAAGGCGGAGAAATAATTGTAAGAAAAGCGCAAGCAGGCGAAACCATAAGGTCTTTAGACGGAGTAGAACGTAAGTTAGAAAAAGGTATGCTCTTGATTGCTGATAGAAACAAACCCTTAGCTTTAGCTGGGATAATGGGCGGAGAGTCAAGTGAAATTACAAATCAAACCATCACTGTTTTGTTAGAATCTGCCAATTTTGACCGCGCTACTATACGCAAAACTGCAAGAAAGCTTGGCCTAAGAAGCGAAGCTTCATCACGCTTTGAAAAGGGTTTAGATCCGGAAATTGTGCTTCCGGCACTTGATCGCGCAGCAGCTCTTTTAGAAAAATATGCCTCAGGTCAAGTTTATCAAGGAGTTGTAATGGCAGGCAACTATCAACCTAAGAAAACCCTTATAAAAACCAATGTCTCTTTTATAAATCAACGCCTGGGATTATCCTTAAAAGCAGATGAGATGGCTCAAATACTTGAAGATGTCGGTATCAAAGTGGAATTATCCAATGGTGAGTTTACCGCAACGATACCAAGTTACAGGCGAGATATTGAGTATGACATGGACCTTGTTGAAGAGATTGCGCGTATTTACGGGTATGATAACATTCCTCTTACCATACCCAAGGGCAAACTTGCCTCCAAAGGTCTTAGTAATTTACAGAAGGTGGAAAGAATAATTGCCAGGGAGTTAGCGAGCCAAGGTTATACAGAAATTATTACCTACAGCTTTTTAGCTGAGAAAAAGCTAGAGGGACTTCCCGGTGCACCGATTAAAATCGCCAATCCCTTAAGTGAAGAGCAGGCAGCCCTAAGAACAAGTCTACTTCCCAGTTTACTCGGGGCACTTGAAACTAATTTTAGCCGCCAGGAAAAGAATTTGGCCTTTTATGAGATCGCCAAAACCTACAACAAAAAAGAAGCGGCTCTGCCTGAAGAAAAATTAATGTTGGGAATGGTTCTTACGGGAAGGACAGCTGAGTATTTTGATACTAAAGGTCGGGAAGTTGATTTTTATGATCTCAAAGGTACGGTAGAATACCTAGCTGCTCGATTAAGGTTAGGCTTGAGTTATACTGTGGCCCAAAGACCGAAAATGCACCCGGGCCAAACAGCAGATATTCTTTTAGAGGGTAAGACAATCGGTTATCTAGCTCAGGTAGCTCCCAGTCTTGTCAGCCAGCCGGTTTACTACTTGGAACTGGAACTGGAACCTCTAGCAGGGGGATTGACTCATATCCCTTCCTACAGGGCTTTAACACGGTTTCCCGCAGTGTTAAGAGATCTCGCTTTAGTCGGACCAAAAACAGTTCAGGCAGAAAATCTTACTAAAGCAATCTTTGAAGCAGGAGGAACGCATCTAAGGAGTGTAGAATTATTCGATATGTATACCGGTCCCCAAATCGGAGAAGAAAATCGTTCTTTAGCCTATGCTTTAATCTTCCAAAGTGAAGAACGGACACTAACTGATGCGGAAATTGAAAGCTTCCTGCAAAACATCACCGCAAAAATGGCAACGCTTGGATTTTCTATACGCAGTTAAAAAAGTTTTATCCCATGCAGGAAGAGTTTTTCTTGCATGGGATATTCTTATGGAGGTGAAAATATGGACGAGCAGATTAACAGGGTAAAGGTATGCTTATTAGGAAAAGATTATAATATTAGGACAGACCAACCTGCTAAAAAAATCCAGGCTATGGCTAATGAATTTAACACCCAGCTAGGTAATTTAGGCAAAAAATTTCCCAATCTCACCAACACGGATCTAGCCCTTCTGGCAGGATTGACACTTATGGAAGAGATCGTAAGGCTAAAAGATGAAAAAAAAGAACTATGGGAACTTTTAGGAGAAGCTACTAATAAATAATTATCACCGCAAAAACGATTCTGGATAGGGGGGGAAGCGAGCTACTGAGCTCACTGATAATGAAAAACTGGCTCGATGTATTTATTGTACTCCTTTGTGTTTACGCAATCTGGAAAGGTTATTTGCGTGGCTTTTTGCGTGAAATTTTAGAGATCTTAGGTATTATTGCCGCCTTTGTAATTGCTAATCATTATTCACCTGAATTGGCTGTGTACCTAACCAATAATTGGGCTATGCAAAAAAACTTGTCCGCGGTATTAAGCTATGCAATCATACTGGCTTTGGTAGCTATAGCTACTCAGATAATCATCTATTTGCTCAGTTCGTTTACCAAAGATGGTGTTTTTGGAGTTTTGGATTCAGCTATGGGTGGCTTTTTTTCCTTAACAAAACTCTTACTTATTTTAGTAATTGTGTTGAATCTGGTTGTTTTAGGACCATTGCAGTTTTTAAAAGAACCTGTAGTAAAATCTCAATGGGCGCAGTATATTCTTAGTTTGACACCACAGCTCTATGATTTTATGATGAAAAACTTTCCTTCTAATTGGGGAGAGCAGTTACGACCATATAGAGAACAATATATTAAACCCCAAGAGGAGCCTCAAAGGAGGATTTAGTTATTGTTTGCACGCAACCTGTATCTGGCAGACTCACTTGATGAACTAGCATTGCTTTTAGAGATAGAAGGAGCTAATTTTTTTAAGGTAAAAGCCTACAAAGAAGCGGCACGGACTATACGTGCTTTTGAATCACCGGTTAGATCAGTATTACAACTAGAAAATGTAAAGGGCATTGGACCTGGCATAAAAAAAGTAATAGAGAGTATTCTCTCTGGAGCTGAGCCTGAAGAAATGATCGCACTTAAAAAAAGGATCCCTGCTGGTATTTTAGAGATTGCCAGGTTGCCGGGTTTAGGTCCAAGGAGTCTTAAAACTCTTTTGGAAAATAAAATTACCGATCTTAAGGCTTTAGAGCAACGGGCAAGAGATCATACGCTTAGAAAGATACCCGGGTTTGGTGCGAAGACCGAATACAGAATTCTTACAGATCTAGATCTTTTACAGGGATATAAAGACCTTTTTCTGGGAGCAGAAGCCCTAGAGGTAGCCAAAGAACTTCAAGAGAGACTTTTCGAACACTCTGATGTTAGTCGGGTAGAAATTACCGGAGAACTGCGTCGTTTTGAACCACTTGTTTCTCAAATAGAACTTTTAGTTGAAAAACGGACTGATTTTGCTGAGAAAATGCTTCTCGATTCTTTAGGTATCATAACCGATGCCGGACAAAGCAGGTTAAAAACTGGTTATCCTGTAAAGATTCACTTTAGTAAAATAACTGATAAAGAATTTGGCACCAAACTTTTACAGACAACAGGACCTAGGGAGTTTCTAACTAAGTTTGGTGAGATATCTGCTTTAGATGATGAAAAAGAGATCTTTAGGCAAAAGAGTTATAACTATTTACCGCCTGAGATTAGACATCATAAAGAAGCACAAAGATATCTATTGAAAAAACTCCCTGATTTAATAAAGCTACAGGATATTAGAGGCGACCTACATATGCACAGCTGCTATTCAGACGGTGCCGTATCTATATTAGAGATGGCACTAGCGGCTAAGCAGAGGGGTTATAAATATATTGCTATTACGGATCATTCACAGTCACTAACTGTAGCCCATGGTCTTACTCCGGAGAGATTAGTGGAGCAAAAAAAAGAGATACAAGGGTTAAATTGTGAGCTAGACATCAAGATCTTTCATGGTACTGAGGTTGATATTTTAAAAGACGGCAGTCTGGATTTTCCGGATGAAGTATTGAAAAACTTAGATTTTGTCATAGCTTCGGTGCACTCCAATTTTCGCCAAACCAAAACTGAGATGACCGAGCGAATCATTCGAGCTATGGAAAACCCATATGTTAAGGTCATTGGCCATATCTCAGGGCGTATGCTCGATAAGAGACCTGGCTATGAGTTGGAGTGGGAGAGAATCTTAAAAGAGGCCAAAAGAACAAAGACCGCCTTAGAACTTAATTCAACTCCCAATAGACTTGATGTGGCTGAAGAGTTATTAAAATCGTTGGTCGACTCTGGGGTTAAACTGATGATAAATACCGACGCTCATTCAATAGAGGGACTTGATTATGTCTTGTGGGGAGTTATGACAGCAAGAAGAGCTTTAATTAGCAAGGATAATATTATTAACACTTATTCGCTTCAACATATTACCAAATGGCTGGCTAGCAAATAGTAAAAAAGAAGGGAGGCCCTTCTTTTTTTTGGTTTTTTGCATTATACTTTAAGTGAAAAACATTTTCATTTAGTTTTGGCAGACTATGTTTATAAGGGGTTTGATCTCTTTGCAGACAGATGTTTTAATGGAATTAAAAGAGGTAACTGCAGGTTATCCTGGACATGTTGCTCTTAAAGATATCAGTTTTAGGGTAAAGAAAAAAGAAGCTATCGCTGTTGTAGGACCAAATGGCGGTGGGAAAAGCACTTTATTAAAAGTTATAATGGGCCTTATTGAACCACAAAGGGGAGAGGTGTTGATTTTAGGTGAAAAGCCTTATAAAAACCATCACCTTAAAAGCAAAATTGCCTATCTTCCCCAACAAAGTACCATTAATCCGCATTTCCCGGCCTTAATTGAAGATATAGTACAACTTGGGCTCTTTAGCGAGTTGGGACTATTAAAAAGACCAACTAAAGCTCATAAGGAAAGAGTAATTGCCTCCTTAGAAAAAGTTGACCTCCAAGATATGCTTGGAGAACCATATGAACATCTTTCAGGAGGTCAAAAACAGAGGGTTCTCATTGCTAGGGCCATAGTTAGTAAACCGGAAATTATACTGCTTGACGAACCAACAACTGGGCTTGATGTTTTTTCACAAGAAAGCATTTTGAAAGTAGTCAGAGAACTCACAGAAGAGGAACATTTAACAGTGATTGCTGTAACTCATGATCAAGTCTTTTTAAGAAGATGGGCCGAGCGAGTAATTCAAATTCAACAGCAATTAACATTCGATGGCCTGGCTTCTAAGTTTTTTCAAAGAGGTGAAGAGTAATGTTGGCAATCCTTGAATATACCTTTTTGTGGCGTTCTTTGGTAGCTGCTCTTCTTATTGGTAGTCTGTGCTCCTTTTTAGGAGTATTTGTTGTCTTAAAAGGCCTCTCTTTTGCCGGAGCTGGAATTGCTCATGGTGCTTTTGCTGGTGTTGCTTTGGCTTTTTTAATCGGTAGCAATCCTTTTATTATGGGACTTTTATTTGCTTTAATCATGGTATGGTTAGTTGGCTTATCTGCCAATAAAGGCAATCTAAATGTAGATGCGTCAATAGGTATAATGTTTGCTGTTACCATGGCTTTGGCCATACTTTTTATAGGCCTAATCAAGCAATATAACACCGAACTTTTTGGATTTTTATTTGGCAACATTCTGGCTGTGACAAACAGGGATCTAACCTTTATGAGCTGGGTATTTCTTGGGGTTTCAGCTGTTTTGTTAATAGGTTACAGAGCCTTTTATTACTGGGCTTTTGATGAAACTATGGCTGAAGCTTCAGGTGTAGCTATGCCGCAGGTATTTTTCTTGTTTTTAAGTCTTTTGGCTTTAGCTATCGTGGCTTCTCTAAAGGTAGTAGGAGAGCTTCTAGTGACTGCTTTTATGGTTATTCCAGCTTCTACTGCTTATCAGTTGACTTATTCATTAAAAAAGATGCTAATTTTAAGTGTGATCCTCGGAGGTTTAGCTTCGGTTTTGGGTTTAGTACTTTCTTTTATCTGGGATATTCCCTCA
The DNA here is from genome assembly GCA_018435125.1 of Bacillota bacterium. GTDB lineage: Bacteria > Bacillota > DTU065 > DTU065 > DTU065 > JAHDNZ01. The sequence goes on from JAHDNZ010000011.1 coordinate 10,453, forward strand.
GGAGCAAGTATTGTTTTGGTTTTAGGGCTGGAGTTTGTTTTAGGCACAATCTTTTCACCCAAAAAACGACATCAGGGTGTGGGAGGAAGCTACAATGAATGACAGAAAAATACTTCATAAATCAGGCTTTAAGCTTACTTTACCTCGCAAGATGGTTCTTAATTATCTCAAACTTGGGGGCCATTTTTCCGCCAAAGAGGTCTATGATGGATTAGATAAGGCTTTAGGTCTTACGACTGTTTATAGAACCCTTGATCTGTTAACCGAGCTCGGACTTGTCAAATCGCTTTTTCTAGCTGACGGTTCGATACGATATGAATATATTGGTGATAAAAACCATCATCATCATTTAGTCTGTACCGGGTGTGGACAGATCTGTGAACTTGATGGCTGTGCTATAGCTGGTTTAGAAAATAAAATAGCTAATAATACCGCTTACCAGATAACGCATCATGCTTTGGAACTCTATGGAATCTGTCCTAGCTGTCAAGCCCCAAAGAAAAAGATTGAAACTTAGAAGGTGCTATAGGGTGGCTTATATTTTGCCAAAACATTTTACAATTTGAACCTTTTAACTATCGTTAGTTTATCAATTTGCTTTCAGAAAGGTATGTAACAGCAGATGAAACGCTTAAATTAGAGTGTTCGCATCTGAAAAAAGAAAGAAAAAAGCCTTACATCAAGTAGATGTAAGGTTGTATATCGAAATGGTGGAGGTAAGCGGGTTCGAACCGCCGACCTCTAACTTGCGAAGCTAGCGCTCTCCCAACTGAGCTATACCCCCATGTGGTGTTATTATAACACCAGGGATTGCCAAGTGCAAGTTTGATTTGGCGGCTTATAAACCTAATTTAGCTCAGCAACTTTAATGTAGAAAGATCAATATAAGTTGACAGAAAAGTATGAGTATCAGAAAGGCAATTGAATTTTAGAGAGGGTTTTTTCTTAACTGGTATGCATAGGACAAGCTTTTAGGGGGAAACCTATTTTTTGAGAGGCATTAGAATTTAAGAGATAAAATTCTAGAACTAAAAGCCTATATCTCTCCAAATAACACCTTTGTTGCTAGTTTCTATTGCCAATCAAGGATTAAGATGGTATAATTTATTAACGCTAGTATAGAGCACTAGCGCAATAAACTAGGTAGTGGTACCTATAGGAGGTCACTTAATGTATCAGGATGAAAATTTAACCTGTCGTGATTGTGGCAAGACATTTGTCTTCACAGCAGGCGAACAAGAGTTTTTTGCTGAGAAGGGTTTTGCCAATAAACCTTCACGTTGCCCAGAATGCCGCAGGGCCTTCAAAAGCAGTAGAAATCATGAGGGTAGAAGTAGTGAGAGAACAATGTACAGTGCAACTTGTGCCGACTGCGGAGCTGAAACCCAGGTTCCCTTCAAACCTAGAGGTGATCGCCCGGTTTATTGCAGCAAGTGCTTCGAAAATCACAGATAATTAAGTCTAAAAACTTAAGCCTTAGCTTTATGCTAAGGCTTTTTTATTGATGTTATAACTTAGATAAACCAAACCTAAAGCACAACTAAATCCTAATTTTTGTGCAATAATAGCCCCCTTTAGCTGAACTATAAAAATTGTTTTTTATAAGGAGTAAGTGAGTATTCAAAGCAGGAAAGTTTCGACTGTAGTTTAACTTAGTCATAAAGTGATTTATTCAACAGGACCATATATGAGGCCTGTTGCTTTAGTAATTAAATGTTTTAGCTAAGGTGATTTATAAATTTTTATTAATTTAAGGAGGTGTAGTAAAAAATGCGCAAGTTTGTTTATTTATTAGTTAAGCCATATAGAAAGCGTTATTTAATTGGCATAATGGCTCTTTTATTTGTTAATTTTACCCAATCTTATATACCTGGCTTAATTAGAAATACGGTCAACGGAATTTCAGAAGGGCTCCTAGATAGCGGTGGTATTTTAAAAGAAGTGAGCTGGATATTAGGCTTAGCACTTTTTATGGCTATTGGCAGGTGGGCGTGGCGAATTTATGTTATGGGTACAAGTCGTATTATCGAATGCGACTTAAGAGAAAAATTGTATTTACATTTCGAAACTCTTTCTCAGAACTTTTATAACAATCAAAAAACAGGCGATTTAATGGCTCATGCAACAAACGATGTTGGAGCTGTAAGACAAGCTCTTGGCAATGGAGTTTTATTAACCTTTGATGCTATTTCTTTAATTGCTATGAGCTTTATTCTGATGTTAAAAACCAACCCATCCTTAACCATATACTCACTTTTACCTTTACCAATCATGGTTTTCGTTTCAGTATTTTTATCTAGAATAATCGGAGCTCGTTTTCGAGTTGTACAAGAAGAGTTTGCTAATTTAACTGGTAAAGTACAGGAAAATATTTCTGGTATACGTGTAGTTAAAGCCTTTGGGCAAGAAAAAGCAGAGATCGAAAACTTTAGAACAGCCAACAAGAAAAATTTCCAAGCGCAAATAGCAATGGTACGTATTGCTAATCTTATGCGGCCATTAAGTATGTTAGTCGGCGCAGCTACTTTTATAGTGGTTATCTGGTATGGAGGTAGCTTAGTCATTGAAGGAACACTGCTTTTTGGAGATTTAATGGCTTTTACCATGTACTTAGGTAATATGACTTGGCCTCTTTTAAACCTAGGTTGGCTTTTTAATCTCCTCAATCGCTCTAAAGCTTCTATGCTCCGTCTTTGGGAACTATTTTCAGCCGAAGTTGAGGTTAAAGATGGCTGTCTTACAAATTCTGTATTAGATAAGATTAGTGGTGACATCGAGTTTAGGAATCTTTCTTTTAACTATCCAAACAGCGATTTAGTTTTAGAAGATATTAACTGGAAGATTAAAAAAGGCAGTAAAGTTGCTATTGTCGGTAAAACTGGCAGTGGCAAAACTACAATAGCCGAACTTCTTCTAAGAGTATATAATCCCAACCCAAGAGAGCTTTTAATAGATGGCAGAGATATTTTAGAATATCCTTTAAAGACTTTGCGTGACAACATTAGTGAGGTACCTCAAGAAAATTTTCTCTTTTCAGCAACTATAGCAGAAAACATAGCTTTTGGTAAAACTGATGCTGCTATTTCCGAAATAGAAACAGCTAGTAAAAAAGCTGATGTTTATGATAACATTATGGACTTCCCGGAGAAGTTTCAAACAAGGGTTGGGGAAAGAGGGGTTACTCTTTCAGGGGGTCAAAAACAAAGAGTGGCCATTGCCAGGGCACTTATTAAAAACTCACCGGTCCTTATTTTAGATGACAGTTTATCTGCTGTTGATACGGCTACCGAAGACCTTATTTTAAATAATTTGCGTGCTAGTTCTGAGGAAAAAACCGTCATTATTATAGCTCATAGGATCTCTACTATAGAAGATTGCGATGACATTATCGTTTTAGATGAAGGACGAATTATAGAAAGAGGTAAACATCAGGAACTGGTGGCTTTAGGTGGATTTTATGCTGAACTATATAGAATGCAGTTGTTGGAAGAGCAGATTAAACAATATGCTTAAAAAGGTGGTGGCAAGATGACTGAAGCTGATGAAATAATGGGCAAAGCCTATGATAGTAAATTAATGAGACGTCTTTTGACATATGCAACTCTTCATCTTAATAAATTATTGCTCTCAATCTTACTTTTAATTATTATTACTCTCGGTGATTTAGCCGGACCTTATCTCATGAAAATCATAATAGATGATCATCTTGATGCTTCCAATCATGCCTTCTATGCAAGACCTCTTAATGAGGTGCCAGAATACAAAGGTGCGGGAATACAAAACCTGGCATTTGTACGTTTTACCACTGAGGGTAAAGGTCCATACTACCTTTTAACCCAAAATGGCGCTTGGTATCTATCACCGATCAAAGTCAATGGGTTGTATAAAATTAACGACGACCAATTATTCTATGAGGGTAATACCTATAAACTTATAAGCGTTCCCAAGTCTGAGTTAAAGGCTATGCGCGGGAGCGATTACAGTCAGGTTATTAAACTAAGTAGCTTCTATCTTGCTTTAATGTTAAGCTTAGGTCTTTTAAGCTATCTACAAACCTACCTTCTAACTTATACTGGACAGTCAATTATCTTTACCATTAGACAACAGATCTTTGAACACTTACAATACCTGGATCTTACCTTCTTCGATCAAAACTATGTTGGAAGAATAGTCACTCGTGCCACTAATGATGTGGAAAACCTAAGCGAGATGTACACCGATATTTTAGTCAATACCTTTAGGGATATTCTTACTCTCGCCGGTATAATAATTATCATGCTTAAATTGGATTGGAAATTATCGCTGGTTGCTTTTAGTGTAGTACCATTGATATTGTTAGCGACTATTGTTTTTCGCAAGCAAGTTAGAGCAGCCTATCGCTTAGTTAGGCGTCATCTTTCCGAGCTTAATGGCTTTTTAAATGAGTCCATATCAGGAATGAAAATTATCCAGATCTTCAATCAAGAAAAAAAGAAGCACCAGGAATTTAACAGGATTAACCGTGATTATCAAAAAGCTTCTTTGAAAGAAATTAACATTTATGCTATTTTTAGACCTTTTATGGATCTGCTCTACTATCTGGCTATTACTTTGATTATCTATTTTGGTGGTAAAGGTGTATTAGATGCTAGAATACAGTTTGGCCTTTTATTTGCATTTATTAATTATGTGCAAAGGTTTTTTGGTCCCATTAATGCGCTAACCGAAAAGTTTAATATTATGCAATCTGCAATGGCCTCTTCTGAGAGAATTTTCCAGCTTTTAGACACTAAGCCCACTATCACGCAACCCTTAGATCCGATTGTACCAGCTAAAAGTCAAGGTAAGATTGAGTTTAAACATGTTTATTTTGCTTATAAAAACGAGGATTATGTGCTAAAGGACATCTCTTTTACAGTAAACCCTGGTGAAACCGTAGCTTTTGTTGGTCATACCGGAGCTGGGAAAACAACAATTATTAATCTGGTTAACCGTTTTTATGACATACAAAAAGGTCAGATCCTTGTTGATGGGGTAGATGTAAGAGACTGGGATCTTTATAAATTACGCCAGCGAATAGGCGTTGTTTTACAAGATGTCTTTGTTTTTTCCGGTGATATTAAAACTAATATCAGGCTTTATAACGATAAGATTAGCCAAGCTCAGGTTCATGCCGCTTGTAAAGCTGTAAGGGCAGATGATTTTATAACTAAATTACCAAGAGCATATGATGAAAAGGTCACCGAAAGAGGTGCGACCTTGTCACAAGGCCAAAGGCAGTTACTAGCTTTGGCCAGGGCACTCGCTTTTGACCCGGATATTCTTGTTTTAGACGAAGCCACAGCCAATATTGACACAGAAACCGAAGCGTTAATTCAGGAAGCATTACAAAAAGTGGCCAAAGACCGGACTACTCTCGTTATAGCCCACCGGCTTTCTACAATTCAACATGCAGATAAAATCATTGTCATGCATAGAGGTGAAATAAAAGAAGTTGGCAAACATCAGGAACTGTTAGATCAAGGTGGCCTTTACTTTAGACTATATCAATTGCAATATCAGTCACATCAAAAATTAGCTTAAGAACTACTAGCTAATTAGTTAATCTTGCGTACATTGTATTTAAAGTGAATACTTAAGGAGGTAAGGTGGAGTGGATAATGTTATCTTAGTAGCGCTTATAGTGTTATTCTTTACTGCTTTGGGAGTCTATACCACGTATATGGAGTATAAAAGACGCAAACTCTATTCGAGCTCTAAAGCAGCGCTTACAACTTTTCTGATAAAAGGTGTAAACAACATAGCTGTAGGCTTAGCTCTTCTAATCGGACTTTTTACCCTGGGGAAGGGACCTTGGTTATTAGGAGGATTTATCCCGCTTTTTGTCGGTAATATGTATCTAATCTTCTACCTTTTAGGAAGGGAGAGTTAGAAAAGATGAAAAAAATTTGGATATTGTTGTTAATCGTTATTCAGTTATTAATTCTGTGGGGAATATATGATTCAACACATGAGTTTAATTATGTAACAGACTTCAGACTACCCTTCTTTTTTTACCAGGGCTTTGATCTTAAAAACCCCAATTACCATGAACCTTTTAAGGCTAGTTTTGTTAAGGCAGATCAAGTCGAAATAGAAAACTTTGTTGGGGATCTAGAAATTGAGTATGCTGATGTTGACGAGGTTATTTTTACTGGTGAGAAATTGCTTTTTGGTCAAAAAAAGGATTTGGATATTTTAGAAAATTTTTGTATAGAAGAAAAACGCTTGGGGAATAAAGCTATATTTAGTTTGGTAAAACCCAATTTTACTAATGCTACAACCGGTTTTGCTGGCAAGGTCATTATACCTAAAACAGTGCGAAATTTAACAGTAAATGTTTCTATAGGTAAAGTTGTTTCGATAGACGGCGAATGTGAGCTAGATCTAAAAGCAGATTTAGGAGAGGTTATAATAAAACAGCATACAGGTTCTTTATCCATTAGGGCCAAGCTTGGAGCAGTTAAACTAAATAGTATCAAACCAGGAGAGAGACTAGTTGTTAGAGCAGAATTGGGAGATATAGAATATGCCGGTAATTTAGCTGATAGCTCCGAGTTTATCGCTTCACTTGGAAGTATCAAATTGAAACTTCCACCAAGTACGGTAACTAATATTGAAGCCGATGTAGATTTAGGCAGCTTTGATTGCGATTTTCCGGTTAGTCAAACCAAACAGAGTGGTTTAGGGAAAAGTGTTATGGGCGTATTAGGCTCTTCAGAGGGAACTCCGACCGGAAACCTTAAAATTAAAGCAGATTTAGGTTCTATAAACATCAATAAGGCGGTGATTTGGTGAATTTCGTAATTGGAATTCTTAGTGTTATCTTTGGTTTTATTACTGTGATGGTAGTTGTAACTAGCTTTTTTTCATATAAAGAAAAAGAACTTATGATTAAACAAGGTTCAACACCTGAGGTAATTGACAAGCTAGTCGAAAAAGATAATACAAGTGAACCAAAAACAAAACTGGCGAATCTCCGTTCTGGTATAACTTTAATTGCAGTAGGGGGAGCAATTACTATAGGGCTTAGCTTTTTAAATGCAGGGCCATTGATTTTAGGTGGCTTGATACCACTGTTTTTGGGTATCGGAAGGCTTATTTTGTACTATCTACTGCCAAACGATTAAAAAAAGAGGGATTACCCCTCTTTTTTCTATTTTAGCCTAAAGCTATTATCACGAGATATTATTTTAATAATTTAATCTTCTTGACTTGGAATTTCCCCAAACATTAGGACTTTTTATAACCTGGTAAAAAGTCTTTTTCTAACTTTTTTCACGGAATATTTTTAAAATTAAATGCAGTTACGATAGCTTATCTTTTTTAGCCAGGGATTTGTCTTTGATTTTTAACTTAAGTTTTAGTATTATAGCCAACGATGTCTATTAAAATTCAAATGACCGGTTACCTCCCTGTAGCTTTATGTTTCTATCTCTTTTCTTGGGTAAAAGAAGAATTATGCAAACCATTACTAGCAAAATTAACTAATAGTCAAGAGATATGGCTTATTAATAGATTCGTGACTTCAATCCCTATACTTGAGAACTATATTATTAAGGAGTAGTTGGAGTTGTGGCTACTCTCTAACTCTTAACATATTCTATAGCAAGCACCAAAATCTCCGGAGCACTGCTTGTGTAAACATACAAGTATCTGCTTTTTAGACCTCTACAAGGAGGGCGTACAGATGTCTGTAGAAAGTCAATTTCAAGGGCTAAGATGGAATAAAAATCCAACAGGTCTAATCGAACTTTATAAAAAACAAAAACCAGTATTAGAGCAATTAAAGATAAGGTTAAAACAGATAGACGGAGAGCTAGAGCATGAAATAGCTATGCTGGAAGAAAATATCGCTGTTAAAATTACTGTAATTCAACAGAATAATATTGATTCAGGAGGGGTAGTTAAAGAGACAGGCAGCTATGCTCTAATTGAACTGGAAGAGAATATAACCTGCTTAGAAGTTCTCCTTGAGGCAATTAAAGCTGGAGTTGACGATATGGTAAAAATCCAAAAAGGTATTTGCCTTAAACAAAGTTTAAAACGGATTGATTATTCTCTAGATCAGCTTCTTCTTTTTATGAATGCTCCCTTTAAAAGCCTTACCTCAAGAGAACAAGAGGTATTAATAAACCTTGCAGCGGGGTTAAGCAACGAAGAAATCGCGAGCAAGTTATACATCAGTATTAAAACAGTAAAAAACCATGTAAGTAGTATCTATCGTAAGACTGGTTATAGAGAAAGAGCCAAGCTGGTTTTAGCTGCCAGAAACAAGCTTGATCGATCATAAAGTGGTTGTTTTTACAACCACTTGCTGACCAATATGTTATAATCGTTGTAGATATCATCAAAGGAGTGTTCTTTTTTGCACAAGGTGGCATTGATTCATTTAGGATGTCCTAAAAACCTAGTGGATTCTGAGGTTTTATTAGGTTTTATGGACGAAGAATTTGAAATTGTAAATTCTTTAGAAGATGCTGAGGTAGTGGTTGTTAATACTTGTGGTTTTATCGAAAGTGCTAAGCAGGAAGCTATAGATATGATCCTAAAGGTCAGCGATTTAAAAGGGAAAAGCTGTCAAGCTCTAATAGTAACAGGGTGTCTGGCTCAGCGCTATGGGCCTGAACTTCTAAAAGAGATGCCAGAGATCGATGGTATCTTGGGTGTAGAACAACTACCTCAGATAAATGAAGTAATCCAGGAAGCGCTTTTGGGCCAAAGACCCCTATGCCTTGATCGGACAGGCTATCTTGTGGGGAGTTTACCAAGAATAAGAAGTACACCCCAGTATACCGCTTATCTTAAAATTGCCGAAGGCTGTCTCAATCACTGCTCTTATTGTGCCATTCCTCTCATTCGGGGTAGCCAAAGAAGTAGAAAACTTGAAGATATAGTTTTTGAAGCTAAAAAACTTGTTCAAGAAGGGGTTAAGGAGATAACTCTAGTAGCTCAGGATACTACAGCTTATGGCTTGGAATTACCTGGTTCTTTGGGAATAAGCGAGCTTTTATTAGAATTGGCAGCTGTACTGCCTCAAGATACTTGGTTAAGAAGCTTATACTCTTATCCTACACGTTTAACTCCTGAGATTATCCATACTTTTGCTCAAGTGAAACAGTACTGTCACTATATTGATCTCCCACTGCAACATATTTCAGAAAAAGTGCTACGGGAAATGGGGCGACCCTTTAATAAAGAACGGACTTATAGTTTAATTAAAAGTTTGCGAGCTATTATGCCTGATATAGTTTTAAGAACTACTTTTATGGTAGGTTATCCCGGTGAAACAGAGGCAGACTTCAATGAATTATTAGATTTTATGGACACAGTGAAATTTGATCATGTCGGGATATTTACTTTTTCTCCTGAAGAAGGTACTAAAGCCTATGATTTAACTCCTGTTGTCCCTATCGATATTGCTTTAGATAGGTTGAGCCAAGCTATGAAATTGCAACAAAGTATTTCTAAAGCCAAAAATAAAGCCCGTATTGGGCAAGTATACCCGGTTTTGGTTGGGGGAAAATGTGATGAAAGTGAGCTTGTCTATACCGGTAGAACAAAATTTCAAGCTCCTGAAATTGATGGTTTAACATATTTCGGTTTACCGGAGTGGCCAATTAAACCCGGAGATATTATTTCAGTAAGAATTACCCAGGCTTTAGAATATGATTTAGCAGGCGAAGTTGTTGCTCCCTAATAAAAAATGCTATTTCTAGGAGGTGTGGCCTTCATTAGAAGGCCTTAAAAGTGAATTTACCTAATTGGTTAACTTTTATAAGAATATTTCTAGTGCCAATTTTTATGGTTTTTGCGATATTTCAGTTGCCAAACGGAGAATTAATTGCCACGCTATTATTTATTATTGCAGCCTTGACTGATTATTTTGATGGTTATCTTGCACGCAAAGGGAAGATGGTTACCAAACTAGGCGCTCTTTTAGATCCTATTGCTGATAAACTTTTAATTACGGGAGCTTTACTGTCTTTAGTTCAACTAGGTAAGGTTAATGCACTAATTGCTATGGTTATACTTGCCAGAGAATTTGCAGTTATGGGTTTAAGGTTGATTGCCTCTTCAAGTGGTCTAACTATCAAGGTTTCAAAGCTTGGTAAAATCAAAACAGCATCACAATTTATCGCTGTTACAGCTCTTATGCTAGGCCTTTGGTGGGGAACAGTTTTTATTTACATCTCTACTGTCATAACTGTGATCTCAGGAGTAGAGTATTATCTTAAAGGAGCCTACGTCTTAAAGGAATAATCCCAGTTCAGGTAGATATTGCCGGCTGCCAATTTAGGTTAAGCCGGCTTTTTTTGTGCTATAATCAGACTATGTTTTCAGACAATGTCTTAAGAAGGGAGATAAGGCCATGCGTCTTTTTGATCTAAGAATCAATGTTATAATACTTGCCTTTATAGCCATTTTCTTGGCCATCTTCTCTGTTCGCCTCTTACTTGATCATTTTTTAATTAATAAACCCATAGAATCCTTACTAAACCAAGCTAACTTGATAGCTTATTCTTATACAAAGGATCAACTGACTTTGGTTTGGGATGGAAAAAATCCTTGGCCATTAATAGATCTTCTTAAAGAAAAGCCAATCGAAAAACGCTTTAACGAGGTTGTTTTAGTTTTGGAAGCTAAAGAAAATTATTCTATATGGCAACAAGAAGAATTGATCATAGTCGAAGGAATTAAAAACAAGCAATATTATACTGCCACTAAGAGACTTAAAGAGCTAAATGAAAATGCTCAGGTGATTCTATGTGATAATTACCTCTATGTGAGTCTTTTAGATCAGGGACAGCTTTATTCTTTGGAGAATGAAGAAATCGTTCCCATCCGGCTTATAAGCAAGGTGGTAACAGAGAATGAGTAATATATGGAAAGAGATATTGGTAGGAGCAGGATTAGCTGTCTTATGTTTTCTAGGCCAAGCCGGAGTTAATGTTGGACCAGCTTTGTTATTAATTGTTGCAGGCTTTTTTATTTATTATTTTATGCCCGGCAGGGAGCTTGCAGGTACTAAAGTTGGTGTGGCTAAAAATACAGTCCAAAATACCACTTTTGTCGACATTGGTGGACAAGAAGTAGCCAAAAGAGAGTTAAAAGAAGCTTTAGATTTCGCTTTAGATCGGCAAAAAACTGCTGTTTTAGGTATTAGACCCCTGAAGGGAATTTTACTTTCTGGCCCGCCTGGAACCGGCAAAACACTCTTGGCTAAAGCAGCTGCCAATTACACCGGGTCAGCTTTTTTACATGCCTCAGGCTCTGAATTTGTTGAAGTCTATGCAGGTGTGGGTGCAAAAAGAGTGAGGGAGATGTTTGAAAAAGCCCGCGGTATAGCTAGACAGCAAAAAAAAGGTGCAGTGATCTTTATCGATGAAATCGAAGTTTTGTGTGGCTTGAGAGGGAGACATTCAAGTCATTTAGAATACGATCAAACTCTTAATCAACTACTTGTAGAAATGGATGGCATTAGCACCGATGAACAGATTCTAGTTCTTGGAGCCACTAACCGTATTGATATTCTTGACCCGGCGATTTTAAGACCAGGTCGCTTTGATCGAATTGTTAGAGTTGATCTGCCGGATAAAGAAGGAAGACTTCATATTCTTAAGATTCACACCAAGACTAAACCCTTAGCTGCTGATGTCGATCTTAAAGAACTGGCTCGTCAATGCTATGGCTTTTCGGGGGCTCATATAGAGAGTTTAGTTAACGAAGCAGCCATTAACGCACATCGGCGTCAAGAAGATAAAATAACCTGGCAGGATTTTGCCGATGCTCAGGAAAAAGTTATGTTAGGGGAAAAACTTGATCACAAACCTCCTGCAACAGAACTAAAAAGAGTTTCAATTCATGAAGTCGGACATGCCATCTTAAGCGAATTAGTAAGACCTAATTCAGTTGCTAGCGTAACAATTGTTCCGCGTGGTCAGGCTTTAGGTTTTGTAAGACAAGCTCCTAGTGAAGATAAATATCTCTATACTAAAGAAGAACTACTAGCTCAGATTAAGGTAGCTTTAGCTGGAGCTTATGCTGAGGAACTTATCTTTGGTTCGATGAGCACAGGTAGCCAAAATGACTTTTCCCAAGCGTCAAGATTAGCTAAAACAATGGTTTTAGCAGGGCTCTCTAGACTAGGTATTGTTTCAGAGGATATTGGGCCTAATGAATTAAATTATGAAATTATGCGTATTATTAATACCGAAGGCCTTGTAGTTAGGGAAAAACTGATACCATATAAAAGGTTTATCTTAAGTTTAGCAGATGTAATTCGGACAGAAGAACGTCTTGAGGGTGAACTATTCCGTGGTTATTTTAGTAAGTATCAAAAAAATCTTTCAACAGAAAATGAGATAGCTGCAGAAGGTGAACAATCAATTATTGCTTGCTAGGATCAGGAAATATCCTGATCCTTTTTTCTATAAGGTACCATGCAATACTTGATAGAGTTAGCATAGAGATTATATAAAAAGAGATAAAAAGGTTCTTAATGAAAGTACTAAAAGGTTTTTAAGAGGTATTAGGTAGTATATAATGAATAAAAACAAGGAAAGATTATTACAAAAGAGCATCCTGCAAGCTCAGAGGTGATAATAGTGTTAAAAAAAAGTAGGCTTCCTAGAATCATTAAGCTACAAAAAAGAAGATTTGAAACCTTTGAAGAGTATAAGTTAAGGGTGCTACATGAAATAGAAAAGGCTTTAGATTGTGAGATCACATTTATGGGTAGAGTAGAGCAGTTAAACACTATCGTTGTTATTAAAAGTTAAGATAAAGGCTTTGAGTTTTGGTGGCTAAAATTCTCGAAATAATTGACAGCTATAAAAGACTAATCTAATATAAGATAAGAGATTGCGTTGATAAGAAATAGTAAGTAGTTTGGGCTAGCTAAAGAGAGGGAGACAAGCTGAAAACTCCTGCTCGCTTTACTACTGAACCCACTCTTGGAGCCTCCTGCAATTTTGCAGCGGAAAGCCCCGTTAACGGCATTTAAGCGGCTGCTGATATCAGTAGGCAATAAGGGTGGTACCACCGTACTCCGGTCCCTTAATCGGATACGGTTTTTTTTTACGAAAGGAGAGTTAACATGGCTAACGACAAAAAGTTTGTGGAAGAGATAACTGCTATGAATGTTGATTTTGCTAAATGGTATACAGATGTGGTAAAAAAAGCAGATCTAGCCGATTATACATCGGTTAAAGGCTGTATGATCATTAGACCACTTGGTTATGCAATTTGGGAAAATATTCAAGTTGAACTGGATAGACGTTTTAAGGAAACTGGTCATGAGAATGTCTATTTACCTCTTTTTATTCCAGAAGGCCTACTCAATAAAGAAAAAGAACACGTAGAAGGGTTTGCTCCTGAAGTAGCCTGGGTAACTCATGGAGGAGAAGAAGAGTTAACAGAAAGATTATGTGTCCGCCCCACTTCAGAAACTTTATTCTGTCAACATTATGCTAATATAATTGGTTCTTACCGTGATCTGCCTAAACTTTACAACCAATGGGCCAATGTTGTTAGATGGGAAAAGACCACGCGGCCTTTTTTGCGTACTACTGAATTTTTGTGGCAAGAGGGCCATACTGCCCATGCAACCTATGCTGAGGCACAAGAAGAAACATTGCGGATGCTAGATGTGTATGCCGATTTTTGTCAAGATTTTCTAGCTATTCCGGTAATTAAAGGTCAAAAAACAGACAAAGAAAAATTTGCAGGTGCGGTAGCTACCTATACCATCGAAAGCTTGATGCATGATGGACAGGCTCTTCAAACCGGTACTACTCATAACTTTGGTGATAACTTTGCTAAGGCTTTTAATATTCGCTATTTAGATCAGGATAATACGCATCAATATGTCTTTCAGACCTCATGGGGTGTTACAACTAGATTAATAGGTGCTCTAATTATGGTTCATGGAGATGATAGTGGCTTGGTTTTACCACCCAAAGTCGCACCTACTCAACTAGTGATCATACCAATTGCCAGTCATAAAGGCGGAGTTTTGGAAAAGGCGACCGATATTTATCATCAACTTAATGATCTTGTCAGGGTAAAAATTGATAGCTCTGATAAAAATCCCGGATGGAAGTTTTCCGAACACGAGATGAGGGGAGTTCCGCTTAGATTAGAGATTGGTCCCAAAGATATTGAAAAAGGCCAGGTTGTTTTAGTAAGAAGAGATAACCGCGAAAAGATTATAGTTGCTCTATCTGAGATTAAAACACGTGTTCCTGAGATCTTAGAAGATATACAAAAGAGCCTATTAGCTAAAGCCTTAAGTCATAGAGAAGCTCACACTTCAATTGCAAACTCACTAGAACAGATAAAAGAAAGCTTAGATAAAAATCCTGGCTTTGTAAAAACAATGTGGTGTAATGAAAAAGCTTGCGAAGAGAAGGTTAAAGAAGAAGCCAAAGCCACAAGTCGCTGTATACCGTTTGAACAGGAAAACCTAGATACTAAATGTGCTATTTGTGGTAAACCTGCCAAAACCATGATTGTTTGGGGTCGAGCTTATTAATATGTTTATAATTAAAATTAATTCTGACAATGGGAGGATTTTAGCTGATATAATAGAAGTAAGAAACTGAAGATTTGTCATAATCTAGTCTAACTTTTAGGAGGGGTAAAAATGAGCAGAAAAAGAATTCTACTTATAGCAACTGTCTTAGCTTTAGTAGTTGTGTTCTCATTAGCTGTTGCAGCAAAGTTGGTTGATGGGACATATTCTTTGCGTGGGAAGGAAGATACCAGGGGAAACTATCCTACAATTTCTGTAGTTGTAAAAAATGGGAAAATCTCTTCTGTTGACTATAAGGAATACAATGGCAATGCTAAAACTTTCAAATCAAAAGATAACTATACTTACGAACCTTATTTTACAGCCATTGAGGTTTTAAATAAAAAGGCTGTAGAAGTAAATGGCGACATTACCAAAATTGATGCTGCTGCCGGAGCAACCCACAGTTCTGCGAATTTTATGGATATTCTAGTAGCAGCCCAGATCAAAGCTGCTAAGTTAGTTGATAAAACCTATCCTGCTCTGGAAACCAAAGCGGATAGCCGGGGTAATAAAGCCAAAATGGTTATTACTGTTAAGGGCGGAAAAATAGATAAGATTGAATATTATGAATACAATGAAATAACAGGCAAGGCAAAAACTAAAGGTGAGTATAAGTGGGATGCTTATTTCGAAGCTATCGAAGCATTACCAAAAAGAGTTCTAGAAAACGGTGGTAGTCTACTTGATGTTGACGGCTATGCAGGTGCAACCGCTACAACCGGTAACTTCTTTGCCCTATACAGACAGTATATTAATATTTTACTCACTGTCGCCAAGATGTAATTAGAAGGATAATTTAGACGGAGAGGCTAAACCTCCCCGTCTCTTTTTTTTAGCATTGCTCGAACTGGACTGCCATCGAGATTTTTTAATTTTAAGGGCAAAGCAGATAGATCATACCATCCTTCAACTATTTTCGAAAGATTTAACCCCTCCAAGATAACAATATCTCTGGCCAGAAAAAGTTGATGGGTTTCTAATACACTACGGCTTTTTTCTTCGATAGACATAGCATCAATACCAACAAGAAGTACTAGCGGGTTTTGTTTAATTATTTGAGCCGCAAATTCAGGAGGCATCCCTTGATAAGATTCCAGCCAAGACGAGTTTTCTGGCAAGTTATTATTGGCTTTTATCAAAACTCGCTCGGCTTTGGGGGGTAATCTTTTTAGCTCATTTAAAGAGAAGGTTTTAACATCAAGAACAAAACAAGGACCAATAAATGCTTCTATAGGAAGGTCTGTAATTGTTTTTGTACCTGGGAAAACATGCTCGGGAGCATCGACATGAGTACCTGTATGGGTGCCAAGTTCTAACTGATGTAAAGTAACTCGTGAATTCAGGTCTCCAATTTTAACAGCTGTAGCTTTAAAAACAGGATCTCCAGGATAGATTGGCATTGCTGGTTGAAAGTCAATAGAAATATCAAGCCACATAATATACCTCCAATTAATCTATTTTCGGGTATTCACACCTATAAAATTTGATTAACTAATCGCATTTCCTTTTATCCTTTGGTCAAAAACCAGAAATGAAAATTGATAAAAAACCTTGACAAAAAGTCAAGCCTACAGTTATACTTAAACGGATAAAACCTTTAAGTTGGTCCAGTGAGACCAGTAAGGCGAATAGCAAAGCGAATATATTTCTCGATCTATAACCTTTGCCCTTTCGCCTGAGTGCGAATTTTTTTAGCCAATTATAACCCTTTAAATGCGGTCCTGTGAGTCCGGTAAGGGAGAAAAGGCGCTAAGCAATAAGGGCAATAGCTTCTTATGGCGTAAATACCTCCCTTACGGGAGGTATTTTTGTACAAGGAGTGAAAAGCATGAAAGGCAAAGGAATCCATGCAATTAAAGATTTGACGGTAAAGGATATTGAGCGTCTGCTTGATCTAGCTGATGAGTACAAAGCTGGTAAAGTTGCCAGAAAAAACCTCAAAGGTCGGACGGTAGCGCTATTTTTTTCAGAAAATAGCACGCGTACCAAGCTTTCTTTTACCTTAGCTGCAGAAAAACTAGGCGCTAAAGTGCTTGATCTTAATGAAAACAGTTCAAGTATAGCCAAAGGAGAGTCCCTTATTGATACTGCTATGACGATTTCAGCTATGGGAGCAGATTGCCTAGTTGTTCGCCATAGAGAAAGTGGGATTACTCGCTTTCTGCAAAAATATGTCGATATACCCATTATAAATGCTGGCGACGGCTGGTCAGAGCATCCTAGCCAATGTCTTTTGGATTTGATGACCATCCGAGAATACAAAACATTTCCAGGGCTTAAGGTATTAATTGCCGGGGATATACTACACAGTAGAGTTGCTAGATCCGATTCCGAAGCTCTAAAAAAAATGGGAGCAGAGGTTTATCTAACTGGGCCCAAAACTCTGTTGCCGCCTAAAACACCTAAAGTACCTTGGCCGGAGAGTTTAGAAAAAACAGATGTGTTAATTTTACTTAGGTTACAAAAGGAAAGACAAGAGCAAGGACTGCTTGCTTCCTTGCAAGAGTATCATTGCTTTTATGGGTTAACATCAGACTATCTGGAAATGATGCCAAAAGAAAGTCTCATCTTGCATCCCGGTCCTGTAAACAGAGGTGTAGAATTAGCTGATAACGTACTAGACAATCCACGTTGCAAAATAAATGAACAAGTTACTAATGGAGTTTTTATGCGTATGGCTATGCTCTATACCGCTATAGAGAGGAGGAAGCTTGTTGAAATATCTGCTTAAAAATGGACGTGTTTGGTCTAAAGGCAAAGGAGTTAAGCATGATCTTTATATTGAAGGAGACAGAATAGTAGCCAGATTTGGCGAAAGTGAAGCTGATAGGGTTATCGATGCACAAGGGTTAGATATTTTCCCCGGTTTTGTGGACCTACACTGTCATTTACGTGAACCTGGCTTTAGCGCTAAAGAGACTGTGAAAACAGGTACTAAAGCAGCTGCTAAAGGTGGTTTCACTACTGTTTTGGCCATGCCCAACACTAAACCAGTTCTAGATTCTGTTTGGGAGATGGAAAACTTTTTAAGGTATCTGGAGGATCAAGCAATAATAAGGGTTCTTCCGGTAGCCCCGCTAACTAAAGGCAGATTAGGTCGGGAAATAGCAGATTTAGCAAGTTTAAGTACCTTAGGTATTAGATTTGCCAGTGATGATGGTAATGATCTGCAATCAGCATCCCTTATGAAAAATGTCCTAGCCTATGCCTCAGACCACAACTATACAGTTTTATCTCATGCTGAAGAAAGCTCTCTGGCCAAAGGTTATTTCCACGCAGGTTGTCTTACACGAGATTACGGTATTCCGGGTATTCCTTCTTCCTCAGAGTCGGTAGCTGTGTCTAGAAATATGCTACTGGCCAAGGAAGTAGGTGCCAAAATTCACTTTTGCCATCTTTCAGCCAGAGAAAGTGTTCATTTAATAAAATTAGGAAAAGAGCTAGGTATAAATCTGACTGCAGAGGTTACCCCACACCACCTTTTTTATGCTGATAGTGATGTGAGACCTTTTGATACCACCTATAAAGTGAATCCTCCATTAAGAGAAATAGAAGATCGTAACTCTTTAAGGGAAGCGCTAAAGAGTGGCCTTATTGATGTAGTAGCTACAGACCATGCACCCCATACTCAAAAAGAAAAAGAGCAAAGTATAAGCGAAGCACCATTTGGTATTAGCAGTATAGAGATTGCAGCTAGCATAGTTCATACTATTTATTTAGATCCGAAAATTATCTATGCTAGGTTCTGCGAAGGCCCATACAGGATACTCGGTGAGGAAAACGACCTTTTAGAAAACCAAAAAGCGGATGTAACGGTTTTTGATAGTCAGAGAAAAGTCGTAGTAAACCGAGAGAATTGGGTTTCGTTGGGAAAAAATAACCCCTATTTTGGTCAAAACCTTCAAGGAAAAGTGCTTCTTACAATCAAAGGAGGCCAAATTGTGTATGAGCATAGCTAAGGGGCTCTATATGGAAGATGGCACATTTTTTGCAGCTAAAGCTGGTTATGGAAATGGTGAAGGTCAGGTTACCATGGTCAGGGCTGCTAATTTTATTGAGATAGCTACAGACAGTCTAGCTGAGGGTATGATTCTCTGTTTTAGCTTTCCTGAGGCAGGTTTTGCCCCTGTTGATTTCAAAGAGATTGAATCACTTACAGGTAAGGCCAAAGGAGTAGTAGTGCAAAAGATCGCAAGCACCAGAAATGGCCGGGCTTTAAGGGATTTTTATCAGAGTCAGGGTATAGCTTTACTAGAAGGCGTCGATACTAGGGTGTTAGGGTTTTATCTAAATTCACATGGTAATGCTAATGGTAAAATAAAAACAAATACTGACTTAAACGAAAGAATAGTTAGAAGGCCTAGTTATTCTTTACCAAACTCTGGCCCGCGATTAGCAGTACTTGGAGAAGAGGTGGCCAACAATCTCTTAAGATTACTGGTTAAGCTAGGGTATGAACTGGATTTTTATGTAGATGAACTACCCCCGGATTTTACCCAAATCCAAGGGATAATAACGGCCAAGAATTTGTCGGATAGCTGGCAAAAATCATTACTTAATGTTCAAATACCGGTTATTGCAATTAGCGAAGCCGCTCAGAAGCTGGCAGTCAGTTTAGGTGGGGAGTTATTAGAGCAGAGCTTATTTACCGAAAGCTATCCTGTTTTAGAGGTAAAAACAGGACAGACTGTGACGGTGGATTTTAGACTCAAAAATTTGCTAAAAAAAGTTCCGGGAGAACCTCTCTATATTGATCTTTTAACTACAAGACCAGTTGCTTTTGTTATAAACAATATTTTGGGTTTTGAGTTTTTGCCGGATATCTTTACGCTTAAAAAGCTATTAAGGAGGGTAGGCCTTTGAGAGATCAAACGATTAAAAGAGTTGTGGTAGTAGGTTCAGGACCAATAGTTATTGGTCAGGCAGCTGAATTTGATTATGCCGGAGCCCAGGCCTGCCAAGCACTTAAAGAAGAAGGTATTGAGGTCATTTTACTTAACTCTAACCCAGCTACGATTATGACAGATAAAGAAATGGCTGATAAGGTATATCTAGAACCCATTACCCCCGAGATTCTCGAACAGATCATTCGCAAAGAAAGGCCAGATGGATTTATTGCCGGTCTTGGAGGCCAGACGGGTTTAAATATGGCTCTTAGCCTAGCCAAAACGGGAGTATTGGCAAAATATGAGGTTAAGCTTTTGGGTACTAATCTTGAAGCTATTGAAAAAGCAGAAGACAGAGAACTGTTTAAAAAGTTAATGGAATCTATAGGCGAACCAGTCTGTAAAGGAGAAACAGTAGGAAGCCTAGATGAAGCTTTAAATGTTGCCAATGAGATTGACTTTCCTCTGGTAGTAAGGCCGGCCTTTACTCTTGGTGGAACCGGGGGAGGCATGGTCAGCGACGAAAAAGAGCTAATGAGAATTGTCAAAAAAGGCTTAGAGGCTAGTCCTATAGGACAGGTACTGATTGAAAAATCTGTGGCTGGCTTTAAGGAAATAGAGTTTGAAGTTATCCGAGACAAAAATGATAATGCGATTGCTGTCTGCAGCATGGAGAACATTGACCCAGTGGGGATCCACACCGGAGATAGTATAGTGGTGGCACCGGCACTTACTTTAACCAGAGACGAATTAACTATGCTGAAAGAAGCAGCCTTAAAGATAATTCGGGCTTTAGAAATTGAAGGAGGCTGCAATGTTCAGTTTGCCCTCCACCCACAAAGCAAAGAATACTATATTATTGAGGTAAACCCCAGAGTAAGTCGCTCTAGTGCCCTAGCTTCCAAAGCCACAGGTTATCCCATAGCCCGTGTAACAGCTAAACTGGCTTTGGGCTATACTTTGCCTGAAATTATTAATTCCCTTACCAAAAAGACTACAGCTGTTTTTGAACCAAGTCTTGACTATGTGGTAGTTAAAATTCCTCGTTGGCCTTTTGATAAATTTATAAGCGGAGATCGCAGTCTGGGTACGCAAATGAAAGCGACAGGTGAAGTCATGGCTATAGGCTCTTGTTTTATGGAAGCGCTAAAAAAGGCTATGCGAGGGCTTGAATATAAACCCGATCTTCCTCCTAAATCAGAATGGGAAAAACTATTAAAAAAGCCAGATGACAGACGCATCTTTATTCTGGAGGCAGCGTTAAAAGAAGGTATAGAGGTTGAAAAACTGGCGACTTTAACCGGTATAAATGTAGCATTCTTAGAAGAGATGCAAGCTGCAACAGAGAAACTGTTAACTTCGCAAATGACAGTAAACAATCTGATTGAACTCAAAGAGTTAGGCTTTGCTGATTACGAAATAGCAGAAGCTTGGCAGGTAGCTGAAACTGCGGTGCAAAAGTTAAGAAGCGAAAACAAAATCGCTCCTGTCTATAAAATGGTGGATAGTTGTGCCGGACAGTTTGAAGTTCATACACCCTATTTTTACTCAACCTACCTAGGAAAAGACGATCCTTTTATAAAGAAAGAAGAGTCGGTAGTAGTTATTGGCTCTGGTCCGATACGCATAGGTCAAGGTCTAGAGTTTGATTATGCTACAGTCCATGCGATTAAAGCCATTAGAGAACTAGGGCTAAGAGCGGTTATTATCAATAATAATCCGGAAACAGTCTCCACTGATTTTGATCTTTCGGATGCTCTTTACTTTGAACCACTTACTTTAGAAGATGTCCTTCCAATTCTTAAGCGAGAAACCCCCTTGGGTGTCATAGTGCAGTTTGGTGGGCAGACTTCAATCAAACTAGCAGAAGGGATCGAAAAGGCAGGTTATAAGATTCTAGGTACTTCGGTAAACTCAATAGATGAAGCAGAAGATAGACAAAGGTTTGAAGAACTTTTGGAGAGCTTGCATATTCTTAGGCCTAAAGGTTTTGCTGTAAGAAACAAAAACGAGGCCTTTCAAGCTGCCAACTCTATTGGTTACCCGGTTTTAGTTAGGCCTTCTTATGTTTTGGGTGGCAGAGCTATGGAGATTATCTACAGTGATGAAGATTTAGAGACTTATTTAGAAGAAGCGGTAAAGATTTCTGAAAAACATCCGGTATTAGTAGACAGATATATTCAAGGCAAGGAAGCAGAAGTCGATGCCGTCTGCGATGGTGAAAAAGTTTATATCCCCGGGATTATGGAACATATTGAACGAGCGGGAGTGCACTCTGGAGATTCGATAGCTGTTTATCCGCCGTTAACTCTTTCTAAGAAAGCACAAAAGACTATTGTCGACTATACTGAAAAAATTGCTCTTTCCTTGGAAACAGTAGGGCTTTTAAATATTCAATTTGTGGTAGCAAATGATGAGGTTTATATCATTGAAGTGAACCCTAGAGCTTCTAGGACAGTTCCTTTTATGAGTAAGGTTACCAACATCCCCTTGGCTGAACTAGCTACAAGAATAATGCTAGGAGAAAAGCTAAAAGAAGCAGGTCTAAGAAAGCATAAGGGTGATGTGGCTGTGAAAGCGCCGGTATTTTCTTTTGCTAAACTAATTGATGTAGATACCGTTTTAGGTCCGGAGATGAAATCAACCGGTGAAGTATTAGGCCGGGCCCCAACTTTCTATCAGGCTCTTTATAAAGCCTTAATTGCTTCCGGAATTACTATCCCCCAAGAAGGCAGTGTCCTTTTTACCATTGCTGATAAAGACAAAAATGAAATTTTACCATTAGCTCAGGGCTTTTATGAACAAGGATATCACCTAATGGCTACTACTGGAACAGCAGCTTACCTTAATGTTCATGGTATAAAAGCCGAGCGGGTAAACAAACTTTTTGAAGGCTCTCCTAATATCATTGATTTATTACAAAAGGGAGATATAAACCTGATTGTAAATACCATTACCAGAGGGAAAACACCAAAGAGAGAAGGATTTGAAATTAGACGTCAGGCAGCTGAGCGGGGAATTTGTTGCCTTACTTCTTTAGATACGGCCAAAGCTCTCTATGAAGCCCTGAAAAAGATTAATCTTCAAGCCACACCTCTTTTATAGGAGGAGGATTAGAATGAATGAATACCTTTTACCAGTTATCGAACATAAAGAGATAGCTCCTGATATATTTAGTCTTTATCTTAAAGGTAATTTAAAAAACTATGAGCCAGGTCAATTTGTTCAGGTAGAAGTGAGTGAGAGCTTAGAGCCTTTTTTAAGAAGACCAATTTCTATCTGCGAGATAGATAAAAAAGGGATCCGTCTGGTTTATCGCACAAAAGGTCGTGGCACTAAGCTTCTTGCTAACAAGCTAGCCTCCAGAGACCAAAATAACTATGGTAAAACCTATTTGAGGATCTTTGGCCCCCTAGGACATGGTTTTCCCATCATAGGAAATAAGGCTACATTAATTGGTGGCGGGATTGGAGTGCCACCGCTTTTAGGACTAGCCAAAAAAATGTGGCAACAAGGTATGAAGATAACAGCACTTTTGGGATTTAATACTAAAGAAAATGCTATTTTGATTGATGAATTCAAAAACTACGCTGAAGTTTTAATAGCAACACTAGATGGGAGTCTTGGCCACAGAGGCTTAGTAACTGAACTCATAACAGATAACGCTACACCTGTTTATGCCTGTGGTCCAGAAGCACTTTTAAGGGCTTTAGAAAGATTCAATCTCACCGGTTATTACTCTTTAGAACGCCGCATGGCTTGCGGTATTGGGGTCTGCCTTGGTTGTAACATCACGGTTTTAACAAAGGACAAAAAGGAACTAAGACAAAGAGTCTGTTATGACGGACCGGTATTTCCTCTTGGTTTTGTTAAGTGGGGTGAAGCAGGTGATTGACCTTGGTGGTGCTAAGCTTAGAAATCGTTTTATGAGTGCTTCGGGTTGTTTTGGTTATGGAAAAGAGTTTGCCAAGGTTATGGATCTTAACACTTTGGGTGCAATTGTAGTTAAAGGTTTAAGTCTAAAACCCTGGCCGGGCAATAAAGGTGTTAGGGTTGCAGAAACTCCGGCTGGGATGTTAAACGCTATCGGCCTTGAAAACCCCGGGGTAGATTATTTTATTGATCATTATCTGCCTTTTTTAAAAGCTAAAGATATTCCCATTGTGGTCAATATTGTCGGACACAGCCTAGATGAATATATTCAAGTTGCTCGCAGATTAGAAAAAACCGGAGTTGAAGCTTTAGAACTCAATATCTCCTGCCCTAATGTTAAAGAAGGGGGCATAGCTTTTGGTACTTCACCTACAAAAGCTTTTTCTGTAGTAAAGGCCGTAAGAGAGCAATCAACTCTACCACTTTGGGTCAAGCTCTCTCCCAATGTCACAGATATTGTGGAGATAGCCTGTGCCGTCAAAGATGCAGGAGCTGATGCTTTAACCCTAATCAATACCCTAACCGGTATGGTAATTGATATTACAACCGGCAAACCCCTGCTTGGAAATGTTACCGGGGGCTTGTCGGGTCCGGCTATTCGACCGATTGCCATACGCATGGTCTATCAAGTAGCCACTAAAGTAGACTTGCCTATTATTGGGGTTGGCGGGATAAGTTCACTCTCGGATGCTTTGGAGTTTTTTATGGCCGGAGCCTCTGCTGTTCAGGTAGGCGCAGCATTGTTTAGAGACCCACTTCTTTTAGAAAGACTACCTAAGGAATTAGAGGATTATTTAAAACAAAGACAGTTATCCATAGAAGAGGTTATAGGCCTTGCAAGGAGGAGTGTCTAATGTTGGAACGAATTTATCTGGCTCTTGATTTTCCGAATAAAACTCAAGCTGAAAATCTACTAAAAAAGTTGCCTCAAGGATTAGGTATAAAAATAGGGTTGGAACTGTTTCTCAAAGAGGGTTTGGATTTTGTGAAGAAAATAAAGGCTGCTGGTTATAATGTTTTTTTGGATTTGAAGTTTCATGATATTCCCAATACAGTCTTTCAGGCAGTCAAGCAAGTAGCAGATAGTTGTGATCTGTTAAATGTCCATGCTATCGGTGGAATAGAGATGCTAAAAGCTGCCAAAGAAGCAAGCCTAAACACAGTTAAACCACCCAAACTGCTTGGTGTTACTGTTCTTACCTCTATAAATGCAAAGACCTGGTCTTTGATGGGTGGGCAAGGTACAATTGCTGAAGCTGTCGAAAAAAGAGCTCTTTTATGTCATGAAGCAGGGCTTGATGGTGTAGTTGCTTCACCTTTAGAGGTACCACTTGTCAAAGCTATATGTGGTGAGAAGTTTCTTACAGTTGTACCGGGGATTAGACCAAAAGGAGAAGTACAGGGAGATCAAAAAAGAGTAGCTACACCAAAAGAGGCTATCGCAAAAGGTGCAGATTATTTGGTTATCGGTCGGCCTATTACTAGAGCTTCGGATCCGGCTAGAGCTCTTGAAGCTATATTAAGGGAGATTAAAGATGATGGAAGAAATTAGAGATATTTTTGAAAGTGTGGGTGCTATTTTAGAGGGTCACTTTCAACTTACCAGTGGTAGACATAGCAACACCTATATCCAATGTGCTAGAGTTTTAGAAAACCCGGTCGTAACAGAGAAACTAGTTTCAAAGTGGGTTAAAAAACTTAACCAGTCGGAAAAGCTCTCTTGCGATGTAGTTGTAGGGCCGGCGGTAGGCGGTATTATTCTTAGTTACGAATTAGGCAAACAGTTAAAAAAAAGAGCTATCTTTGCCGAAAGAGAAGCCGGAAAGTTGGCCTTGAGGCGTTTATTTACAATCGAACCTGGTGATAGAGTAATTGTAGTTGAAGATGTGGTAACTACAGGGGGCTCTGTCCTTGAAACCATGGATCTGGTAAAATCTAAAGGTGGAGAAATTGTTGCTGTTTGTTCTTTAGTTGATCGGGGTAGTAATTTTAATCCCGGAGTTTTGTATCTGCCTTTGTTAAAAATAGAGGTAGCCAGTTTCCAAAAAGAAGAATGTCCTCTCTGCCAAAAAGGAATAGCAATAGAGATACCGGGAAGCAGAAGATTAAAAGAGCAGCCATGAAGCTGTTCTTTTTGTTCTGGAGGAATAGATCTTTGCAGTAGAGAAATAATATATTGTTAGCCAAAAAAATTCTTAGTGGGTATTTAGGTAGTAAACAGTAAAAATTATTTAAATTCTCAGCCAAACACCTGTTATTTGCTAGCTGAAATATTACTTAAAAAAGCCAAGGCCATAGATAGTGCTGCTATTTAGAAGGAGGATAACTGTGAAGGTTTTGAAAAACTGCACTCTGGTTTTACCGGAGAGAATAGTTAAAGGATATGTAATAATTGAAGGCCATTTCATCTCAGAAGTAGGCCTAGGTGAATGTCCTTATAAGGGTGAAGATTTAAACGGAGATTTCTTAGTACCTGGATATATTGATCTACATGTACATGGTGGTGCAGGGGCAGGTTTTGAAGTAGCTGATCCTCACGCCTGTCATAGGGCCGCTGATTTTCATCTAAAGCATGGCACAACATCCTTATTAATGGGTGTTGAAGGTACCCTTAATGATTTGGAAAATTCTCTACCGATAAAAATGCCTGAAAATGCGGTAGGTATTTTTATGGAAGGACCTTTTCTTAGTCCTAAGCGTCCCGGAGCTATTGATCCGAAATTTCTGCAGGAGCCAGACCCAGTAGCTTTAGATGATTTTCTAAAACGTTTTCGCACCCAAATATCTTATATGGCCATAGCACCGGAATTGCCTGAGGCTGAAAAGCTGATCAAGGTTGCTCTAAAACATGGTGTTGTGGTATCTTCAGGTCATACAGTTGCTACAATAGAGCAGCTTTTTCAAGCTATAACTTGGGGTGTGACATCGGTTTGCCATACCTTTAATGGCATGCCTCCAATGCACCACAGAGAACCCGGTGTAGTAGGCGGAGCGCTTTTATATGACGAGCTTACTACTGAGATTATTTGTGATGGATTTCATATTCATCCTGATGTCGTTAGATTACTTTTTAAGGTTAAACCTTACGATAAAGTTTTAGCTATTACCGATTCGGTTAGCTTAAATGGTATGCCAGATGGTCAGTATGGTAGGCGAACAGTTAAAGGTAAACAAATCATGCTAACCAATGGGACTACAATTGCCGGTAGTTCATTAACTATGGATCAGGCTGTAAGAAATATGGTTAGTTGGGGATTGGATTTGGTAAGTGTAATCAGAAGTGCTACCTACAACCCTGCCAAAGCTATAGGACTAGCAGACAGAGGTAGTATTAAAGAAGATCTCAGGGCGGATCTTTTAAGACTAGATCAACAGTTAAATTTGGTAGAGATTTACTTAAAAGGAGAACAAATAAGTTGGAACGATTGATGATTAAAGTAACGAACTTTTAAAGTTGAGTGATAAAGGATGTTTTTTTCAAGTTAAATATAGCCAACCTATTAAAGAGATTGGGAAAAAGGCTGTATAGAATAATAAGATCAATAAAACAGTATAATTTACTACAATGTCTAATTTGAGAAGGAAGAAATTTCTTCTTGTCGAAAACTTAGTTGAGAACTAACGCAAGAAAACTGATTGGTCTAGACAGGCTAAAGACCGTTGGTTTTTACTCAGAGCGTTTTTTCAGAGTCTTTTGAATACCATTATAAGGGGGGGAAAGAGCATGTTACCTTAACTAGGTACATGCTGAGCAGATGAAGAGAACTACAGCTTTGTTTCTGATCATGTTGTTGGTTCTATCTTTGGGAGTTAGTGGTATGGCAGCAAAAGTTAAGTTTGCTAAAATGGAAGACTATGGAGAAAACATAGGTAATGGCAGTTGGGAAGATGTTAAAGGTGCTTGGATTCCAGGCCCACAAGATCAATCTTGGCTAAGATCCCATAAAAAATATAAGAATTTCATTTTAGAATTCGATGCTATATTAAACGGGCGTACTTTAGTTCTTGTACGTAGTACAATCGAGGGAGTTCCCTATTACTTTGGCTCTGGAATTGACTTAGTATCTGCATCCGATATTCGAATGCGTCGCTGGGAAGATGGCGGCTGGGCACCAGCTCATAACCATTCTGCTGAGATAATTACTCCTATAGCTTGGGGAGATCCCGTCCATTTCCAAGTCACTGTAAAAGGTGATATTGTAAGATTTGTTATTACTACTGAAGACGGCGATGTTGTAATTGACGATGAGGTTGAAGCCGGTGAATTTTTAGAAGCTGGTTATATCTGGCTGCGTTCAACAAGTCCAAGTGCAGAAACCATAATCGAAAATCTAACTATAGAAGAACTCAAGTAAAAACTTAATTCTAAAAGAGAGAGGGTGTTTACCCTCTCTCTTTTAATTTATCGAGTGCCACACATGTCTATTAATTTGCTGGAAGCATTGTCAAAGGGAAAATGTAAAATAGAATATTCGAAGTTATAAACGTAAACGTTTTATGGCTTACAGGTATTCAAAGACCTTCTCAACCAAACTAGTTAGAAGATCTTTCTTATGCAGTTTTATGCCATGAGTTATGGCAAAACTCAGGGTTCGCTATTTATTAAGCTTGATTTACCAAACTTTGCTCCCATATACGTTAAAAACAAAGGGAGAAAATGGTTCACTATTCCTAATTAACTATGGTTAACTAGATATCGAAGAAACATAATGTATACATTCTGTTAAAGGTTTAAGTATAGGCTGTTATATTTGTCTTTTACGAAACATTAGTGCATAATGGAATAATAGAAGGCATTCCTTTAAGCAAAGTCATCGAAAAAGCACTTCTCGGGACGAAAAAAACCAAATATGGACTATAAAACAGGGTTTTTGCAACGGATATAGAAATGTATTAAGAAGGAATTGCTTTATGTATAGAGAATATATATTCTTAAACCCTGGATTAATAACCATACTAAGCTCGCTAGTAATGTTTTACAGAACAGGGTAGTTTCGAAGTAAAAACGGCTTCGATCTTGGAATGGAGTAGAAACAAACGCTATAATACTCCATCCAAAAATTCTACATCTTTTAAGGGGGATTAGTTAATGAAAGGAAAAAACAGATTATCTTATTACACGGTGCTGTTGGCTTTAGTCTGTTTAATAGCTAGCTCGACGTTGGCGGTGTCTTATTCCGAAAAAGGACCTAAAGCCGATGAAATTTTATTTCCTATCTACACTACTGATGAAACTAGAATGTTTGCAATTATGACTGGTCAAGTTGATATCTATCCAGGCTTAACCAAGCCAGCTGAGATTAACACGCTTAAGTTGCAGAAAAAAATTGAGATAACACAAAATATGGGTTACCATATGTTCTATGGTGCTTTTAATACCGGCAGATGGCCTTTGTCAGAAAAGGCCTTCAGACAAGCGTTTTCTCATTTAATTAACCGCGAGAAGATCATTCTCAATCTCTTTGAGGGTTATATGCTACCTCTTGATAGCTTAGTACCACAATCCTCAAACTATTATTTTGACCAGATTAAAAAATACGAATACAATCCTAAGAAGGCCGCTAAAATTCTTGACGATGCAGGCTTTAAGATGGGTTCAAATGGTATCCGAATTGATCCTAAAACCGGCAAAGAAATGGCAAAAATCGAATTTCTAACTCCACTTTATGAAGTGGCTGCAACATCTGCAGAAATTGGTAAAATGTTGGTTCAAGAAGCTAATAAAATTGGCTTACCTATGGTTGCTACTCCTCTAGACTTTAATGTAATCATTAGTAAGCTCGATGTCTTTGATTTTGATATGTTTATTTTAGCTTGGGGTTTAAGCCGCGAACCTGATCACCTATACAGTTTCTTCCATTCTTCTATGGCTGTAGAAGAAGGTTATAATACAACTCAAACCAAGGTTCCTGAAATCGATAAAGAACTCGAAGCTTTGCTTTATGCAACCAACAAAGCGGATTTTGCTAAAGCAGCTAATAAGTCACAGATTCTTTTAGCTGACCATGCACCTTACTTCCCGCTTTATAGCCGTCCATATATGGATGCCTTTAGAAAAGATAAGGTAAAAGGTTATGTTTCAATGATGGGTTATGGTGCTGCTGCATATCAAAACCTCTGGACAACAATAAATATTGAAACTGTAAACGGTGGCGGTACTGTTCGCTGGATACTTCCAGAAGTACCAGGTACCTTAAATCCAAGTACTGCTTCCTCCGCCTATGAATGGGAGATCCTCGGCCGTATTATGGATATGCCTTTTGCCTATGATCCAGAGACAGCTGCTGATAAACCAAACTGGGTTGTAAAGTACAAAGAAGAGACTTGGAAATATACAGATCCTGAAACTAAAGAAGTTGTTCCTAATGCTGCTGTTGTTACCTACAATATGCGCAATGATGTAAAATGGCACGACGGCGTACCATTTACTGCTAAAGATGTTAAATTTACTATAGAGTATCTACGCGATAATAAGGTTGCACGTTATCTAGGTAGTACAAAAGATGTAGTAAAAGTAGAGACTCCTGATGATTATACTGTGGTTGTTTACTCTGCAACACCTGGGTTCCTCCACTTGTATGATATTCAAGGCCTGCCATGGCTAGCGCCTCATATCTGGAAGGATGTAAAAGACTATAAAGCATTCCAGCCATGGAAGGAAGATCATCCAACAGTTAAAGGCTTGACTAAACTTATTGGTATTGGACCATTTGTATTCAAAGAATACAAAGTTGGCGAATATGTCAGGTTGGAAAAATTCAAGGATTATTGGAGATTAAGCCTGTAGAGTTTTCTTAAACATTAAAAATGTGTTTGCCGCCCTCATTTTGGGGGCGGCGCACCTTTGATAGGATCCCTAAAAGCCATTTGGGCAAAAGTGGCAAAGCTACGAGGTGATTTGCAAGTGAATTTTGGTTCTTATATTTTACGCAGGGTAATATACGCCCTAATTGTTTTGTTTGTTATTATAACTGTAAACTTCTTCATCTTCCGTGTTATGCCGGGGGATCCAGTCAAAATGATTATCGATCCTAAGATGAAACCGGAAGTGCGAGAAGCTCTTTATGAACAATATGGGTTAAAAAAACCAATGTCTGAGCAGTACTTTCTTTATTTAAAAAATCTTTTAACCTTAAATCTTGGACTTTCTTTTACAACCAGTCGTCCTATTATGGATGAACTTCTGGAAAGATTGCCAAATACTCTTAAATTGCTGGGTATTGCCTTGATTTTAGAAATACTTATTGGTGTATCGGTGGGTATATTTGCCGCATCTAAAAGAGGTTCGGCTGTAGAGACCTTTGTTACAAGTGCTGGTCTATTTACCCATGCGGTACCGGGTTTCTTTTTTCAATTAATACTACTGCTTCTTTTTGGGTTTTTAATACCTATTTTCCCAATTCGCGGAACAATGTCAGCTCCACCACCAGTTGGTGCCTGGGCACAGTTATTAGATCGCATTCATCACTTAATTCTTCCTGTCTTTAGTCTCGTGATTATTAATTTTGGTTATTGGGCTTTATATACTCGTAATGCTATGGTTGAGGCTTTAGGTCAAGACTATATTGTTACAGCCCGCGCAAAGGGACTTAGCAAAAAGACAGTTCTCAGACATCATGCTTTTAGAAGTATATTGCCACCAATAATTACTATCATTTTCCTCAGCTTACCGGGGATTATTTCTGGTGCTGTGGTGACAGAAACAATCTTTTCATGGTTTGGCGTTGGCAGATATCTACTAGATGCTGTTTTAAAACAGGATTACCCAGCAGCTCAAGGTGCATTTTACTTTATTGCTTTACTAACAATTATTTCAAACTTTGTGGCTGATATTGTATACGGTTTAGTAGATCCTCGCATTAGAGTTGGCGGAGGTGAGGGCAAATGAAAAAAAGAGGATTTTGGCCTAATCTGCTTAAATTCAGTCAAGAATTTATTTCCAAACCGCAGGGAAGAGTCGGCCTTTTTATGCTAGCTATCTTTTTGTTTGTCGCCCTCGCAGCTCCTATTATTACTAAATATGATCCCATAGATGATCTATACTTAGCTGAAAGTATGGCTAAGCCAGCTTGGGTACGTGTTTTCCCTGATAATCGTAATTTACCTGTTACGGTGCATGCAAAACTTGGACTGCATAGCTGGAAAACTAATTCTCAATTTAACTTAAAAAGCGATGAAGAGATAGGGGAAAATGGTTTCTCATTTGAAGTTTCCCCCGAGAAACAAACTGAGTTGTTATACCAGTTTCGTTTTGAATCCGATCCACCGGGAACATTTAATTTTGAAACTCAGTATTTAGTTAAAGCTCCAGAGGATAACACTACAACTCTTGCTTTACTAATGATATCTCCAAACGGGAAAGAATGGCCACTTTGGAAAAAAACCATTTATGGCTCAGAGGACGAGACAGAGCTTTTAATAGATTCACGTCAAATGAATTTAAAATTTCAACTCGGCTTAACAATGTTTGATGAAGTTAGTCAAAAAGTATTTCAAGAAAAAGGCAACTATAAAATTGTATTAAGAGCAAGTACTGACGGAGAACCTGCCATGATCTCCTTTATTCCAGTTGCTGTTAATATCCAAGGCAAGTTACATGGAGTTTTAGGTGCCGATCATATGGGTGGCGATCTTTGGAGTCAGTTAGTGTATGGTACAAGAATTTCCCTTTTGATCGGTATTGTAGCAGCTTTAATCTCAGTTTTTATTGGTACAGCTATTGGTATCGCTTCAGGCTATATCGGAGGGTTTGTAGACGAGTTTTTTATGCGACTAGCTGATGTTATGCTCTCTATTCCTTCGATGCCGGTTTTAATTATTCTTTCAGCTTTAATGGGTAAGAGTATTTGGAATGTTGTTATTTTAATTTCTTTATTCTCATGGACATCAACAGCTAGAATTGTCCGTTCGCAAACACTTACTCTTAAGGAAAGGTCTTTTGTAGAAGCAGCAAGAGCTTCAGGGGCATCTAAAAGTTATACCATGGTTGTGCATATCTTGCCAAACGTTATTCCTTTGGTTTTTGCTTCACTCGTTTTGTTGATTCCAGGAGCTATATTATTGGAAGCTACACTAAGTTTCTTAGGTTTAGGCGATCCAACTACACCAACCTGGGGTCGCATGCTTCATAATGCAAGAAGCTTTGGTGCGTTTACCTCCGGTTCTTGGAACTGGATTTTGCCCCCTGGTCTAGCTATTACGTTCCTCAGTTTATCATTTGTTTTCATAGGCAACACCCTTGACGATATTCTAAATCCACGGAATAGGGAGAGATCATAATGGCCCTTTTAGAAGTTAAAGATTTAAAAATGTATTATAAAGTCCGCCGTGGTGATGTTAAGGCTGTTGATGGTGTTAGTTTTGAAATAGAAAAAGGCGAAGCTATGGGACTTGCAGGAGAATCTGGCTGTGGCAAGTCTAGTATGGCCACGACACTCTTACGTCTTTTACCAAATAACGGACGGATTTTAGATGGTAGTATTAAGTTCGATGGCAAAGAAATATTAGATTTACCTGAAGAACAATTTAGACAAGATTACCGCTGGCAGAGAATGTCTATTATCTTTCAAGGCGCTATGAATGCATTAAATCCTGTTCACAGGATTGGAAAACAAATAAGCGAAGCTATTATAACTCATGAAAATGTCAGCAAAAATGAAGCTAAAAAACGAGCTGAAGAGTTGTTAGAAATGGTTGGTATTAATAGCGAGCGTTATCGTAATTATCCTCACGAATTTTCAGGCGGTATGAAACAACGAGCTGTTATTGCTATGGCCCTAGCATGCAACCCTGACTTAATCATTGCTGATGAACCTACAACAGCGTTAGATGTTATGGTACAGGCTCAAGTTTTGGAAGCCATACAATCTCTACGTAAAAAAATGGGTTTATCTATGTTGTTAATCAGTCATGATCTTTCTGTTATTGCTCAAACCTGTGATAAAGTAGCAATTATGTATGCTGGTCGTATTGTTGAATACGGTCCATCTACAAAAGTTTATAATAATCCCCTTCATCCTTATTCTTATGGGTTATTGAGTTCCTTTCCTGATATTATGGCACCAAGATCGCCTATTCAATCTATTCCTGGTTCACCCCCCAATCTATTGGAACCACCAAGTGGATGTCGTTTTAGTCCTCGTTGTCCACTGGCAGACTCCAAATGTTTTACAGATGAACCGGAATTAATGGCTATAGATGGTAAGAATCACTTAGTTGCTTGCCATAAGGCCGGAGCACTTGGTAAGGTAGGTGAACAGTCATGAACGAAGTTGTCTTTGAGGCTAAAAATCTCAAAAAGCACTTTTTCCTTCGTAAATCATTAAAAGACACTTTTCAAGGTAAGGCTGCACCTGTAGTACATGCTGTTGATGACGTTTCCTTTACAGTTAAAAAAGGCGAAATTGTCGGTGTGGTGGGAGAGAGTGGCTGCGGTAAAACTACTCTGGGACGCGTAGTTCTCAAGCTACTTGAACCTACTGATGGAAGCATCGTAGTAGAAGGTCAGGATATTACTAAGCTTTCTCCCGAAAAAATGAAACCCTACCGTCGTAAAATGCAGCTGGTCTTCCAAGACCCCTTTGAATCTATGAATCCAAGGTTGGATATCTATAGCATTATTGCAGAACCACTTCGCATTCAAGGCTTAGATAAAAATGAAGCTGAAGTTGAAGCAAAAATCCGCAAAACCTTGGAGGAAGTTGAGCTAAAACCAGCTGATGAATACATTTACCGCTATCCACACGAATTGTCAGGTGGTCAACGTCAGCGTATTGCTATTGCTAGAGCCTTGGTTTTAGATCCGGAGTTTATAGTAGCTGATGAACCTGTTTCGATGTTGGATGTATCTATTCGCGGTGAAGTTCTTAACTTAATGCTAAGATTAGCTAAAGAAAAACAAGTTAGTTTTATCTATATCACTCATGATCTGGCCACAGCTAGACATATCTGTGATCGGATTGTTGTGATGTATTTAGGTGAAGCTGTAGAGCAGTGTAGTGCTGACGAATTGGTTTATAGTCCGCTTCATCCTTATACCAAAGCTCTTATTTCTGCAGTTTTGCCACCTAAACCACAAAAAGACGGTATCAAGGTTATTTTGGAAGGGGAAGTGCCTAACGCTGCTAACCCTCCTTCCGGATGTAGACTCCATCCTCGTTGTCCAATAGCACAGAAAATATGTACTAAAGAGTCTCCTAAATTAAAAGATGTGGGTAATAACCATCTTGTAGCCTGTCACTTTGCTAAGAAGTAAAAAGAGGCCTCTGCAAAATGCAGAGGCCTTAGAAGTTTTATAAAGGGAAAACGGGATAATTAAAGAAATAAGAGATTATTTAGGAATGAAAGCCGTAGGGGATTAAATGAAAAAAAAACAGGTTAGCTATTTACCGCTATTGGTTATTTTAGCTTTGATTTTTGGTTGGCAACTTTATCTACTGGGTGTTAAATACATTAAAACATCATTAACTATGGCTGAATTTGATCTTGTAGTTGTAGCTAAAAAAGTAGAAAAAGGCATTGACTATACTATTGATATTGTCAATGGTGGCCCTTTAGATATCGGTTTAGCACTAATGCGAATACGTTTAAACAAACAAGATAACCAATATATCTGGTTTTCCAGCTGGAATTTTCAAAGAGATGAGGATGTTGTTAGTTCTCATACTACAAAACGGATTAATCTCTTTATGGAGCTACCTGAGGAAAAATTTAACGAGGCAATTAAAGCACCTCAGTTAGTACTGTTTATAACAGGGCTTTATGAGATATCAGATTATGGGGATCTTAGTTTTAACAGGGTTTTGGAGGTGAGCATAAGTGATTAAAGCTAGAAAGATAATCACCATGCTCTCAGGGACTATTATTATGGTTATGGTTTTTCAAGGGCTTACCTTGCAAACAGTTGCACCAAAATGGCTAATCGAACATTTCTATCTAATAGGGAGTGGCCTGATTTTTTTCTGTGGTGTGGTAATTGGTCAGGAATGGGAAGAGATTGAAAAAGCTTTCAAAGCGATGATTCGCTTAATTAGCTACGTGGTTATTTTAGGTATTGCTTATAATTATCTACCGGCTTTATATGGGATACACTTTGTTAAAAGCAGTTTAGCCACCTTCCTGTTAAGTCGGGGAATTGTAGCAGCTTTACTTTGGTTTGCTTTAGGTATGGTAGGAGTATTTACAGGTGCAAGCACCAAAAGAGGAGGTTAATGTATGTTGTGTTTTAGTCTTATCTTAGTACTTTGTTTTAGTAGCATGGTTAGTGCCCAAGCTGGACTTCTTCAAAAGACAGTTAAAAATGCTGTTTTGCATATACCCTGGGAAGATAAAACCATTTCCTGGGACTTTTCTTTAAAGAATTGGGGGACCTGGAATATAAGCTCTGTTTCCGTCAATAAACAATATCTGTCGGCCCCTTCAGGCACAGACTGGGAATATGTCTACCTAGCAATGCCTACAACAGCTACTTCATTAGAATGGATGGGTGGCAACCATAACAATGAACAACTAAAAACATTGCAATTTATAATTGATGGTCAGGTTGTAAAAAATGGGATTTTTAAGGTGGAAAATTCACTGGTTATTATAGAAACTACGAATTTAGTTTATCCAACTGGAAAACTAATTGTAGGTAGTGTGGAAAGAAGATATGAGATTAACGTTGCCTCTCCAAATCGTATTAACTTTTGGCAAAAGACAACCTGGTTTATGGATATGTATGTGGAAAGAGCTTATATGTGTATGCTGCCAATATATAAAAAACATGGTCGTCACTTTGAGATGGGAGAGGTTAAGGATAGCTTTGTTGACAATGTAAGAACCAACCTTAACAAAGGTTATCAGCAGGTAACCGAGACTTACCTTTATGGTGATAACGGTTGGGGAATGATTGCTGGAATTAATGATCTTTCAGCTGTAGATAACTATGATTACGCCAAAAGCGGAGCTTTTGTCTGGGATCTGGCAAATGATCATGTGAAACTTTATTATCCCCGAGCTTACGAAATGGGGTTGAGATTTGTTCCCAATGAAACAGTCTGGTCAAGTGGCAGTTATTTTATTGTGGTTAAAACTAATTAGAGGGGGTAAAACCCCCTCTAATTTTTTAAGGAATAGTAAAAAAAACATGATTGCCAATTTGCTTTAATACAGGTTGTTTCCAAACCCAATTGCTTTTATTGGGATCAATAGCTTGAACTTTAATGGGATTAAAAAAGCCCAAAGCAGTGATAAGACTTTTATCAAGCATGGTATCGGC
Organism: Bacillota bacterium; assembly: GCA_018435125.1. Lineage (GTDB taxonomy): Bacteria > Bacillota > DTU065 > DTU065 > DTU065 > JAHDNZ01. The sequence goes on from JAHDNZ010000011.1 coordinate 47,126, forward strand.
CAAAAGACTTTTAGCTAACAACAAGTAATTAGAAAAATTCAGATCTTGCCAAGCCTCGAATATATGGCCATCTAGAACGCATGAAAATTGCCAGATGGTTTTTCCTGAAGCTGATTTAGTAGATTCAAAAACTACATCAACAATAGAGTTGTTAAAGCGAGAATCGTTAACTCTATTTAGTACAACTTGTCCGACGGCAGCTTGTCCGGCTAAAGATTCACCACGTGATTCAGCCCAAATAAGTGCCGCCAACCAAAATTCAGGCTCAGGTGTTAAGGCAATAACATTTGTCCTTTTACCTTGGTATGATAAACAACCTTTAGCCTCAACCGTAATATCTGAACCTGAACTTCGAAGCCTATACATATGAGTAGGAAGCTCCATGAAGCTTCGGCTATTAGAAATATTTTCCACCCAAAAACCGACTTGCGGAGGTAACTCACTGACCGGTTTGTTAACTCCTATATTAAAACAGCCTCCAAAAATAACAATCAAAAGCAGCATTGCCCAGGCCAAAACGACCACCTCCAAGTCTACTATAGCCTACAGTGGGTTAAAATTGCTAGTAATGGTAGAAAAAGGTAAACAAAAAGAAACGCAGCTTTCGAAAGCTGCGTTTGAGCTATTAACGGGGTTCAGGCATAATAAATGGACGTTCGGTATTTTGGTAGATATATATCTGGGTAATGCGCCAAGCAGATAGCAAAGCGCCACTTAATGCTTCGTATTCAAGAGAATTGATAGTACGTTCGCTTCTTTGTTGCTCAAGAGATTCTAAATGCTTAGTTAATACTAAAGCTACTTCGTCCATCAAAGCAACAGGACTAGCGGGTTTTTCGGGGATAGTAACAGCAAGAGCTTGCAATTGATCGGCAGTTTCTTTCATTTCAGCACGCAGATGAGTAGCAGCGGCTTCTTCTATTAAACCTTTTAGGGCCTTAAAGGGCTCACGGTGAGGAATAATCGCTGATTTACCAAAGGCACCTGCTTTTAGGTCTTCTAATTTAACAGCATCATTTAACAGGTGAATTGTTGAGAACATAGCTACACCGGTAGTGCCTAGGTTGCGTGTTAATTGAACCTGAGACATGTTATTTTCACTTGTATTTACATAAACACCTAAACCGGGGTAAACCCAGATTTTATTTTCAGTAACGGTAAGTCCAGCGATGGTTTTATCTTTAAGTTCAGAGTTATTACTTGTATAGGCCATGGTAAGAATAAAGTCTAGCAGTTTGTTATCGGCCCAGTTTTTCCAGTTTTGCAAAACGTTTTTGCGGCTATGGTTAGGATCCGGAACAACAGCTGCCGAGATCTTTAAATCGGGTTTAATTTCTTTAACAGCCTGAGTCATTTCTTTTACAAATGAGGTTACATTATCTTCGCGCCATTGGTCAAAGATTTTCCACTCATTACTACCGACTCTTACACTTTTAGGATCGAAGCCATATTTACTCTTAAAAACGTTACGACTGTATTCAGAGAGACCAAAATGACCGACACTATCTTCGTTATAACGAATATAATCTAGATGCAATCCATCTACACCATATTTACTGACAATTTCCAAAAAGAGTTCTTTGAGGTATTCTCTGGGTTCTGGCATTGAGGCATTTAACCAGGCTGTACCATACTGCCAGTTGGAAAAGACTCTGCCATCTTCATCTTGCTCAGCCCAATCAGGATGCTTTTCCAAGATTGGACCAAATTTATGGCCATAACCGGCGCAAAAAACCCAGCACCAAGGATGTACTTCCATACCGTATTTTTTTGCTTCATCAACAATCACCCGGAAAGGATCTTCGCTCCAGGAAGCAAAGGCGGTGTCTTGAATATCAAGCTTCGAGGGGTACATAGTTTTACCGTGATAAACAACTTCGGGAAGCAACATATTAAAACCAGCTTCATGGAATTGACGGATTATATCTCTTAAAACATTAGGGGTTCCTGCGCGGCTAACGGTTGAACTATCCATCCAAACTGCTCTGGCTTCATATAAACGAACGGGCTGGGTCATAGCAATAACCTCCTTGGCTAAGTTCTCTGCGACTTTGAAATAAGGTGATATTCTAAGCAAGTTGCCGGTATTAAAGGCTAGCTCCATTAATTCTCTTGTTTTGTCGGCTTTAACATATTTATCTAGAGTTTCATCACTGGGAGGGTCAAACTGTTTTTCTGATGTTTTGAGTGCGTTTTTTGCCCGGCGAACAATAGCTTTAGTATTTTGAACAATTGGACGCCATTCCTCAGAACCTAAAGGAGAAAAACCAGATAAGATCCTTTCATCGCCAAGCTTATAAATAGCTTCGATAAGCAAGTCTATTAGGGGTTGGTCATCTTTAAGATTATTAAATATTACTCCGGAAAAAACAATGGCATCAGGAGATGATAAAATAGCGGAACCAGACTTGTTATTATTGTTAATAAAGTAAGCTAATTCAGTGCTTTTAGCGGTAGGTAAGATAGCTAAAGCTGAATTCAAGGCTAGGGTTTTTTCACTATCCCACAAACCATTTTCAGGAGTAAATTTTATTAAATTGCCTCCATTGCCAGAAAAAGTAAAACCAGCTAATTCAAAAAAATCAAGTGGTAGGTCGATATTTTTATCAGCACTGATAATGAGCTTGCCACCATCTTCAACAAAGTTTTTAATAACTGCTAGAGAATTGTCATTTATTGCATCCAAAGAAGGGATAACAAGGACTTTGTGGCCATCTAGTGCCTCCAAAGTTAATACTTCTCCATCAATATTGTCAACAGATATAAGTTCATAATCAATTAGTTCGGTAACTTCTTTTGCTAAATTAGCATATAACGTTGCATCAGCTGAAGAACCTTCAGGTAAATGGCCAAGTACCGCAACACCATAACGTAAATCTTCATAAGCAAAGGTGGAAATGGCCAATAAACCTAATAGCAGCATTATGCTGAAAAGTTTTTTCATAAAAAAACTCCTTTCGGTTAATAGTTATTATCTTTTTTTCTACTTAGGTCAGTTATTTACCTGCCTTAGTGCCTAATTTGTTTTTTTTGAGAAAGAATAGGTTAATGAAGAGTTAGTAGGGGTATCTATTTATATTGGAGGAGGAACTATAATGACTAAAATTGTAGCTAAGCCAACTAGAGTGGCTATTATAGGGACAGGTTTTGTCGGCGCTAGTTTTGCTTATGCTCTAACTCAAACGGGTTTAGTTTCCGAAATAGTCTTAATAGATCTTAATAGAAAAAAAGCAGAGGGCGAAGCCATGGATATAAACCATGGTATTGAATTTGTCAATCCGGTTAAAGTCTGGGCAGGTGACTACTTTGATACTGCTATTGCCGATGTGATTGTTATTACTGCTGGAGTTAATCAAAAACCCGGAGAAACCCGTCTTGACCTAGCCTTAAAAAATGCTGCTATAGTTAAATCAATCTGTACCGAAATTGTAAAGCATACTAATAATGCTATAATAGTAATGGCAGCTAATCCGGTTGATATCCTTACTTATGTAGCTATAAAAGAAACAGGTTTTCCTTTCAAGCGGGTTTTTGGATCAGGTACTCTGCTAGATACAGCCAGATTTAGATATCTTTTAGGAGAGCATTTAGAGGTTGATCCTAGGAGTGTACATGCTTATATTATTGGTGAACATGGCGATAGTGAACTTCCGGTTTGGTCTAAAGCTACGGTAGGTGGTGTGCCTATAAATAAGTTTTGTCATAAACACTCACCTAGTATTTGTCAGGCTGAGCTACAGGGCATCTTTGAACAGGTAAAAAATGCTGCTTACGAGATCATAGAGCGTAAAGGTGCGACTTATTATGCTATTGGTTGGGGCTTAAAAAGAATCATTGAAGCTGTATTAATGGATCAGAAGTCGGTTCTTACGGTATCAACCCTGCTAAGTGAGTATAATGGTGTCAGTGATGTTTGCCTGGGTGTTCCAGTTGTAGTAGGGAGAAACGGTGTTGAAAGGGTAGTTGAACTCGAACTAAGCACTGCTGAACTAGCAAAACTACATGAATCAGCCTTATTGTTAAAAGAGGTTCAAAAATCTATAGGTTACTAACCAACCACGAAGAAGGTGTTAAAAATGACTAAATTAAAACTAGAACAAGAGCTCTATAATTACATGATTAAAACTGAGCAGACCCTGGCAGTAGCCGAGTCTTTAACCGGCGGTGAAATTAGTTCCCGTTTAACAGATATTCCGGGCAGTTCCAAGTACTTTCTTGGTGGTATCTGTGCCTATGCTAATGAAGTTAAGATTAATTTTTTAGGTGTAAAAGCTGAAACAATTAATAATTTCGGAGCAGTTAGTGAGCAGTGTGCTAAAGAAATGCTAAAAGGTATTTTACATCAGACAGACGCAAACTGGGGTATTGCAACCACAGGAATTGCAGGGCCGACTGGTGCAACGCCGAAAAAACCAATAGGTCTTGTATATATAGCCGTAGGCACCCAAGATATGTTTAGCTGTGAGGCTTTTTATTTTTCTGGCACTAGGTTACAGATAAAGAACCAGGCTGTTATAAAGGCATTAGAGATGCTAGTTCATTATTTTAGTGGCAGGAAAAAATTAACATTTACAGAACTTAAGTAAGGCTCAAGTAATCTGGGGGTGAAATATTTGAAACCAGGATTAAAAGTAGGTTTAATTGGTGCAGGCACTATGGGCTCGGCTCATGCTGAGGCTTATAGGGTGCTTGATAACGCCGAATTGGTTGCAGTAAGCGATCTGATTTATGAACGGGCACAAGCTATTGCTGCCAAAACAGGAGCTGAAATCAAAACAGCAGATCAGATCTTTGCTGATTCAAGTATCGATGTTGTTGATGTGTGTCTACCAACGTATTTACATCGTGATTTTGTCGTGGCTGCAGCTCAAGCAGGGAAACATGTTTTTTGTGAAAAACCGATGGCCAGATCTTTACAAGAAGCTGAAGAAATGAAAACTGCTTGTGAAAAAGCCGGTGTCAAGCTCGGGATTGGTCATGTAGTAAGATTTTTCCCTGAATACATTAGAGCTTATGATCAAGTCAAAAATGGTAAAGTTGGTAAAGTTGCTATGGTGCGTTGCACCAGAGGAGGTTTCCCGTTACCAACAGCTTGGCAAGACTGGTATGCTAATTATGCCCTTAGTGGCGGTTTAGTTTTGGATATGATTATTCACGATTTTGATTACCTAAGATGGTTACTTGGTCCGGTAGAAAGAGTCTTTGCCAAAGGTACTAGGGGACGCGATTACAATCGTCTCGAATATGCCCTTGTCAGTCTTAAATTTAGGTCCGGAACAATTGCTCATGTTGAAGGTAGCTGGGTAAGTAGTGGAGGATTTCATACTAGATTTGAAATCGCAGGCTCACAAGGTCTTATTGACTATGATAGTCGTAAAGCTAACCCCATAACCCTTACGGTAAATAAAAAAGACGGGACACCCGGCGTTCCAGTACCTGCTAGTGCCTGGGCTGAGAATCCATACACTACAGAGATTAGAAACTTTATTAATGTTCTTGATGGTAAAGATGGAAAGATTGTTGATGGAAATGAAGGTTATGAATCATTAAAGATTGCGCTTGCCGCTCTAGAATCTATAGAGACTGGTAAGCCAGTTAATCTATAGGAGGTGACAGCAATGAAAGTTGGCATGATTAGTTTTGCTCACCTTCATGCTGAAAGTTACGCTTCAGCTTTGATGCAGATGCCTGAGGTCGAGTTTTCTGGCATCTATGATGAAGATCAAAGTCGTGCTCGCAAATGGGCTGAAAGATTTGGTGTAAAACAATTTGCGACACTCAAAGATCTGCTTGATTCAGATATTGAGGCGGTTATTATCTGCTCCACCAATGCTGATCACTGTCGCTACACTGTAGCTGCGGCTGAAGCGAAAAAGCATGTTTTAGTCGAAAAGCCAATTGCTACTACGATTCAAGATGCAAATAAAATGATCGAGACCTGCAAAAATAATGGTGTTAAGTTGCAGATTGCTTTCCCGGTTCGTTATCTACCTTCGGTTCTTGAAGCTAAAAGGATTGTCGATTCTGGACAGTTAGGTAGAATACTGGCTATAAAGGCTACCAACCATGGTAGTATGCCGGGAGGTTGGTTTGTAGAAAAAGAATTAGCCGGTGGTGGCGCAGTAATAGATCATACCGTGCATGTAATTGATCTAATTCGTTGGATGCTAGAACTGGAAGTTAAAGAGGTTTATGCTGAATATGATCGCTTAATCCATGATATTCCTACGGAAGATTGTGGACTTTTAACCATGGAACTTACCAATAATGTTTTTGCTACTCTAGATACTAGCTGGAATCGTCCAAGTGCTTATCCTACCTGGGGTGATGTTACCATGACTATTATCGGTACCACAGGTGTTTTAGAACTTGATGGTTTTGCCCAGAAATATGATCTCTACAATAACGAGATTAAAAAGGCTCAGTGGGAATACTGGGGTGGCGATATGGATTATTTTCTGGTGAGAGACTTTCTTCTAGCCTGTAAAAATAATTTACCAGTGAAAGTAAGCGGTGAAGATGGCTTAAAGACTTTAGAGGTTGCCCTTGCAGCTTATAAGGCGGGTAAAGATCACCAACCGGTTAAAACTGAAGATATTAAGTAAAAAAACTCCCTGCATAGGCAGGGAGTTTTTTTAGTCTTAATAGACTAAATTGTTGTCATAAAATTTGGCCATAAGCCAGTCACTTGAGGTGTATTAGCTAGATGGCGCGTTCAACTTTGTGACTTTTTAAACATTTTGTACAAACATATGCTCTTTGTTTGTGACCATCAAGGATGATACGCATCCTTTGAAGGTTTGGCTTCCAACGGCGAGAAGAAACTCGATGAGAGTGGCTAATCTGATTACCAAAAGCAGTACCTTTACCACATATAGCACACTGTCTGCCCATCTACGCCACCTCCTTTAGTTCAATGCACAATTGCAATTATAGCATTTGGGTAAATATTTGGCAAGTTTTTTTGCTAACTTCCTAGTAAGTAAATAGAGCTAATGATTTTTTTATAAAAAAATGAATAAACTCTAAGTGAGAGAGATAGGTACAACAGGCACTTTGAAACTACTTATGGCTTAACAATGATTAAGTAAGATGCTAAGACCAAGGCATCGCTTTCAAGAATTGTTCTATCTAATCTCTCGTGATATAATACTGAATTAGCACGTGGTAATAAACTCAGAGAAGGATTCTTTAGGAAATTAGAGAATAATTCCATTATGTCCTAAGCAGGGAGGGAAAGATAATGCCTGAGGTCATTAAAAACGCACTTGGTCGAATCAACATCTCTGACAGCGTAATTGCTAGTTTAGCAGGTGCGGCAGCTATTGAGTGTTATGGAGTCGTTGGTATGGCTTCGCGTAACATTCAAGACGGTATAGCCGAACTGTTTGGTTGGGATTCAATGGACAAAGGAATTGATGTTGATATTGAAAATAACGAGATAATAGTAAATATCTATATGCAGGTTGAGTATGGTGTCAAAATTAATGAAGTTGCGCACAATGTAATGGAAAGAGTAAAATACTCTCTAGAGAGAAATGTCAGCATACCAGTACGCGAAGTGAATGTCCATGTACAGGGGGTGCGCGTGACAAAAGATTCCACACAGTACCCTGTGGTATTATAGGAGGTTTTTTTTCGGTATGGCTAATATAAACAAAATAGACGGGAATGCATTTCGGCAAATTATGGCCGCTGCATCCTCCTATCTTGCTGATAATAAAGAGAGAGTAGATTCCTTAAATGTATTTCCTGTCCCAGACGGTGATACAGGAACAAACATGTCACTTACTTTTCAATCTGCGGTAGCAGAGTTAGCTAAGGTGGGTTCAAATAAAGTAGGAGATTTAACTCAAGCTTTGGCAAGAGGAGCGTTAATGGGAGCAAGAGGCAACTCCGGTGTTATTTTATCCCAACTCCTAAGAGGATTTGCTCAAGAAGCAGATGCCAAAGAAACATTAGACGGCATTTCATTGGCCAAATGTTTAAGTGGAGCCTCTAAAATGGCTTACCGTGCTGTTATAAAACCGGTTGAAGGAACTATTTTGACAGTTGCTAGAGAAGCCGGTGAAGCTTCTTTACGTGCGTCAAGAGAAAAAAACGACGCTTATTATGTCTTAAAGAGGTTTGTGACAGCAGCTAGAATTTCGCTTGATAATACGCCCAATATGCTTCCTGTTTTAAAAGAAGCTGGAGTAGTTGATGCTGGCGGTGCAGGTTACCTTATTATCTGGGAGGGCGTGCTTAAATATTTAGATGGAGATCTAACTACACTCGAAGATCAAAAATCTGATCAAAAAGCATCTTTTGCAGGTGTACTAAGCGATGAGAGTATACAGTTTCGCTATTGTACAGAGTTTATTATACAAGGTGAAAACATACCTCAAGACAATTTACGCGATTACCTTCTCAATCTTGGCGATAGTTTAATTGTTGTCGGCGATGGAGATTTGGTAAAAGTTCATGTACACACTAACAATCCTGGTTTGGCTTTAGAAAAAGCAGTTAAATATGGTGAACTATTTAAAATTAAGATTGAAAATATGGTTGAGCAAAATAAAGATGCAGTTTCTAGCGGTAAAGCCAGTTGGAATACCGAGCTTGGAGCGGTAGCTTTTAAATCTGCTCAAAAAGCCGAAGTGGAACAAGAAATTGGTATTGTCGCTATTGCTGCCGGTGATGGTATTTCTGAGATAATAAATTCTTTGGGTGCAGATCGTATTGTCTCTGGTGGGCAGACAATGAATCCTTCAACTGCTGATATTCTTGAAGCAGTAGAGGACTGTCCGGCTAAATCGGTAATTATTCTTCCGAATAACAAGAATATTATTGCAACTGCCAAGCAAGTTCCTGATGTTACCAATAAAAAAGTTTATGTTATCGAAAGCAGAAGCATTCCTCAAGGTATTAAAGCGTTACTTTCATATGATCCAGATATGGGTGTTGAGGATAACTTTCAGAATATGTCACAAGCTCTTAAGGAAGTAAAAACTGGAGAAGTTACCTTTGCTGTTAGGGATACGACTATGAATGGTATTCAAATTGGACAGCAAGATATAATCGGGCTATCTGAGGGTAAAATTCAAGCTGTTGGCAAAGATGTGAGTGAGGTTGTTAAAGACCTTGTTAGTAAAATAGTTGATGAAAACTCAGCTATCCTCACCCTATATTATGGTGCGGATGTCACCGAAGAAGAAGCTACGCTTCTTGTGGAAGAGCTAGAAAAGCAATATCCGGATCTAGAAGTCGAAGCTTATTCGGGGAATCAACCACTTTACTATTATCTGATATCTGTTGAATAACTTAGGGAGGTGGGTTGGCACTAGCTATGGGGAAAACAGTCGTTGTTGTAGATAGCACTGCTGATCTTCCGGAAAGTATAAGGGATGAGTTAGGTATCCACATGGTCCCCTTAAATGTCCACTTTGGTTTGGAGATTTATAAAGACCAAATAGATTTAGATAGCAACAGTTTTTATCAAAAGCTAAAAACTTCACCTATATTGCCAAAAACTTCCCAACCTTCACCAGGGTCATTTTTGGATGTTTACAAGCAAGTAGCAACTCCAGAAGATCTAATTATTAGCTATCACATTTCCGGTAAAGTTAGTGGAACAATTCAGTCAGCTTTAATGGCTAAGTCGCTTTTACCGGATTACAATATAAAAATAATTGATAGTGAAGGACTCTCACTCCATTATGGTATGCAAGCCATAGAAATAGCTCGCAAAGCTTTACATGGAGCTTCATTCGAAGAGATAAAAAAGCATCTCGAAAAAGTTAAGCAAAGTATTCAGGTTTGCTTTACGGTAGAAACACTGGAATATCTTCATAAAAATGGTCGCATAGGTACAGCAAATGCTTTTTTAGGTACAATATTAAATATTAAACCGATTCTATCGATAGAAGAAGGCATAGTCTCTGGTATCGAAAAAGTACGTAGCAGGAAAAAAGCGCTTTCGCGTTTAGTAGAATATACCGTAGAAAAAATGAACGATAGTCTGCCTGGGGAGATCCACTTAGGAATTGTCCAAGGGGATGCCAGAAAAGAAGCAGCTGTTTTGGAAAAAGAACTACAAAAAGTATTTCCTAAAGCAGTAGAAATAATAAGAGCTGATATGGGACCTATCATCGGTTCACATGCAGGACCAGGCACTTTAGGTATCGTTTCATACAAGCTTTAGGAAAATCATCTAAAGACATTTCCATTCTAAAAATAGCAAATTCTTTGCAGATATTTAAGAAGATCAACTCTGTAAAAACCCCTAATTATTAAGAGGAGTTTTCGGATTAAGGAATGAGATAAGATGCGGATAGTTGGTGGCAAATATGGAGGCAGAATTATAAAAGGGCCAAAAGCTGCTGATTCTTCTAAAACTAGACCAACATCAGATAGGGTTCGTGAATCAATATTTAATATTATTTCGCCTCAAATAAAACAGGCAGCATTTTTAGATCTTTATGCAGGTACAGGCGCCGTAGGCATTGAAGCATTAAGCCGCGGCGCCAAGTGCCTTTTTGCCGTAGAAAAAGATCGTCATTTAGTTCACTTGATTAAAGAAAACCTGGCTAGTTTAGGTGAGGAAGCAGTAATTTTACCAATAGATGTCTTTCGAGCCATTAACGAGCTCCATAAAAAAGGCTTACTTTTTGATCTTGTTTTTGCTGATCCTCCCTACCATTTAATGGTTGCTTCAAAGCTTACTGAGCTTGTAGAACCATTGTTGGCTGAGGGGGGTTTATTAATAATTGAGCATAGCTTAGGTGAAGTAATTAGTCAAAATAACTTAGAAAAACTAAAGCATTATTGCTATGGAGATTCAGTTATTTCCTTGTACCAACGGAGGTATCAATTATGAAAAATGTAATCTGCCCGGGAAGTTTCGATCCTCTAACAAACGGTCATCTAGATATTATAACCAGAGCTTCACAAATTTTTGATAAGGTTATTGTGGCTGTTCTTCACAATCCCAATAAGAAGCCCCTGTTTTCCATGGATGAAAGAGTTGAGATGATAAGAGAATCTACCAAACATCTTAATAATGTTGAAGTGGAATCATATAGCGGTCTTTTAGTTGATTATGCCAGACAACGGGGCGCCTGTGCGATAGTAAGAGGTCTTAGAGCTATTTCTGATTTTGAGTTCGAACTAATGCATGCTTCAGTCAATAGGAAATTAGCTCCTGAGGTAGAAACCGTTTATATGATGACAAGCAACGAGTTCTCATTTTTAAGTTCGAGTGTAGTGAAGGAAGTAGCTGCCTTTCATGGAGAAGTAAGCTGCATGGTTCCAAGTGCGGTGGCTGAGAAGCTGAAAGAAAAATTTAACTCTTGAGGGGGGAATTAAGTGCCAACTCTTAATAGTCTTTTAGACGAATTGATATTGACTATTCAGACTGCAAAAAAGCTTCCTCTAACCGAGATGGTTATTATTGAACAAGGAAAAGTACTTGAATTAATCAACTCAATTAAAACCAGCTTACCGCAGGAGATTGAGGCAGCTACAAAAATTCTCGCCAATAAAACCAGTCTAATTGCTGAAGCTAAAAAAGAAGCGACTTTAGAGCTGGAAAAAACCGCTATGCAAAAAGAGCATATTCTAAGCGAAAGTGAGTATGTAAAACAAGCAGAAGCAAAAGCTGCATCCATAATTGATGCAGCGCAAAAACAAGCAGAGTACTATATTGATTCGACTTTAGAATGGGTAGATGCTAGATTTTTAGAGATGGAAGAGATCTTGCAAAAAAACCTTGAGTTAGCTACAGCCGGGAGAGAAGAATTAAAGCGTTTTAAAAAGGAGATCTAAATTTAGACCTTCGCTTGTGAGCTGATATTAGTTTAGCAATATTAATTATGGGGTATAACTTAAACAGCAACAAATAAATTTGGAACTGCAATCAGCCTATCTGTATCTAGCTATGTCAGCTTACTGTGATACCAAGAATTTTAATGGCTTTGCACACTGGCTCAAAAAGCAGTCCGAAGAAGAACATAGCCATGCTATGAAGTTCTACCAACATCTTTTAGAAAGAGGAGCCGAGATTGAGTTAAAACCTTTAGGTGCTCCGGAGGAAGAATATGGCTCATTTTTGAGTTTCTTCGAACAAGTACAGCATCTAATCTTGTTGAAACTCTAAGAATAATAGGTGATAAACCGCAAGGTTTACTGATGTTCGATCGTGAGCTGGCCAAAAGATAACCTGAAATAAAAAAGCACCTTTTCGGTGGTGCGTCTTAAGGATTTTTTTAATCCCGGAAAAATATCGGCATAGTTTGGTATGTATTACCGCTATGCCGATTTTTCTTGTTCTGGGGTGGATGTAGAACCAGTGGGTCAAACTCGCCAATGCAGTTATAAACGATTTTGATACGCTGTACTTGTCTACCATCAATGCGCTCTGCCTTGTAAACATAGATTTATTAAACGAACTCTCGGATAATCTCAGTTGTGAGTTCCTGTACGTCTGTGTACTTTCTTATCAAGGCGAGGAAGTGGTCAACATTAAGTGCGCTTTCCTTTTCTGAAACCATGGTTGATTTTAGTTCTACCGCTCGGCTTTCAAGGGTATGCTGCTCGGCTTCATAATTTGCAGTCATTTTGGCAAAACGCTTATCGGAAATTTTACCCTCGATATTGTCCTCATAAAGCCTTTGAATAAGCTGATACGAGCCTGTGATTGCTCTAATTCCCGTTTGCTGTCACGCATACTTTTATCAAGGTCTGTCCTGTTTTCTTAGTAACCATCTGTACAAATTCATCCTCATGGTTTCTGGTAAAAGCCATTACCCGCGGATACCATCAAGGAGCAATTCCTCAACGACCACATTGCGTATCTGGTGAGAGCTGTAGCCACCTTTTATTTTACGGTAGGTACACACACAAAATGCTCTTTGTCATGCTCCCAACCACGTCCATGCACTTGGTATAGCTTGTTGCCACAATCAGCACAGAAGAGCATACCGGAGAGGATTGGCATTTCACCCATTGGCGTAAGCCTATGTCTGCCATCTCGGATTTTCTACACTACCTCGAACACAGGCTCCTCAATAATCGCTTCATGGGTATTCTTGAAAATCACCCATTCTGACGGGTCGTTCTTCATCTGCTTTTTCTGCATATAGGACTTGCGATAGGTTTTGAAGTTAACCGTATGCCCTAAGTACTCCTGTCTTGAAAGCATATGAACTATTATTCTACCTCGCCAGATATAATCATCGTCATGGCCCCTGTTATCCGGATATTAATTCCATTTGCCTTTGCGCGAGCCGTTGGATTCATTATACAGCGTTTGCTAAACTCTTTAGCAATTTGTGTAGGACCATAACCTTGCATACACAAGTGAAATGCTTCTTTTATCACTTTGGCGGTTTCTTTATCAACAATCCAATGGATCTTATCTTCCGGGTCTTTGATGTAGCCATAAGGTGGATTGGTGCAAAGTGGCCTTTTGACTTAAAGACAGAGCGGATTTTCTTGCTCTTATCCGTGGCATACCATTCGTTGATGATATTTTTCATCTCGAGAGAGATGGCAGTACAGAGCGGTTATTTTAGCGTTGTTCTTTACAGCAATATAAGACTGTCTGTTATTCATGTTTACCTCCTTTCCGACAGAATGGAGGTAAAGATTAATAACAAATTTATCATAAGCATAAGTGAGCGTATGTTGGAGTTTCTTAAAACTCTCAAAAAGCAGTATGTTGAAGTCGAGTCTATTCGTTCCTATAATGAAATAGATAAAATTAAAAAATAGATTTTTACCAACAAAATATAACTTTTAAAAGTCTTACAACTGCAGGGATGAAATGAGGTGGTGCAGATAAATGAGAGTGAAATGATAGCAAGGCTTAGGAGTGGGGATATCACTGCTCTAGAGTATGTTTACATGGAGTATGTGGATAGGCTTTATTCGTTTTCCTTATCAATCTGTAAAAGTAAAGAAACAGCCGAAGACATAATCGCGAATGTTTTTTTAATGGTGTATAACTATCTTTCAAGTGGTAAACAGATAAGAAACCTAAAATCGTTTCTATATACATCCGTTAGAAATGCCACATATGACGAGATAAAATTTTCATCACGTAAAGAACCCCTGCCAGAGGATGATATCTACAAAAGTAATACGCTAGACATATGTGAGAAAGTATTAATAACTCTTTTACTTGACAGATTACCATCTGATGAACGTGAGATAATCCTACTCTATTGTTATGAAGGCTTTCTGCACAAGGAAATTGCTAATATACTCGATATTCCGGAAGGTACAGCTCGATGGAAGTATCGGAATGCGATAGCAAAATTGAAGACATGGATGGGTGGTGTTGATAATGATTGAAAAACAACTTAATAAATTAGTTTTGAATTCAGTAAAAGCAGCACCTATTAGCTTATGGGAGAGAGTAAAAAATGATGTGGCAAAGAGTATTGCAGATGAGCTCTTAGCGAAGCTTGACGAGCAGAAAGAGCCGAGGAAACAGGAGAGCATGGACAGAGTGAATGCGTTGATAGCATTGAATGTACCAAAACAATATTCGAAAGGGGCTTAATAAATATGGGATATAGAAATGATGCAGACAGACTATTCGGAATATATGGAAGTTCAGGAAAGCTTGAGGATTATGTAGCTGCTAATAAGACATACGAGAAAATGATTGAAAGTGGAAACTATTCAAATCAGGATTTGCTTGAATATGCATTGTTGCAGGATTATCATTCGATGTATTATGTCAAAAAAGCAATCGGATTGTACAATAAAATAATTGAAAATGGGAAAGAAACTCGTGATGATGTTTATTATAAATCACAAAGTCAGCTTATTGTTTTGCTTGCCAGGAATAACAGAAGTCATGAAAGCATCGATAAATATAAACAGATGGTTAAAGATGAACCTAATAACTATCGCGCTTATGATTTACTTCATCAAGCATATTTTTGGGCAAAGCAATATGATGATGCGTGGCTTGCATTAGAAGCTGCAATGAAATTTGAACCTAACAATGCCGGTTTATTAAGCGATGCGGGTTATGTCTGTAAGGCACTTGGCAGGTATGATGAAGCGATTGATTTCTATGATAAGGCCTTTGCTATTAACAGTGATGATGCGAGCACACTATATGGCAAAGCTTGTTTGTTTATGGATACCGGGCGAGACGAGGAGGCTATTATGGCCTGGCAGGATGTTATCGATTGGAACAACAGCCATGGTTTTAGTGAAGCAAATAAATGGCCAGAAACAGAAATTGCGAAACGTAAGAAGAAACTTATATCAGAAAAATAATAAGTTCGCAACCCTATCAATATAGGTATGGCATAAAGAAAGACTGCACTAAAGGTTTTATCCTTCGGTGCAGTCTTTGCTTTAGAGTCCCCCACTTGAAGAGAGTCGATTAAAAATTAACTTCTTTTCGAATTTCATTTAAGGCAATGTCATTAAGTTAAGAACCGAAAAAATTAGAACTCAAAAAGACAGAATATGAGAAATCGCACTCCGCCTTTTTTTTTGATGTTTTTGACAAGAGGTCTTCGCAAGAATGGTCATGTATAATTTTTGTGAAGTCATCACTCTGCACGTAGTGATACAACAAAAATCAAGGAAATACGACTACCAGGTTAATTTCTCTAAGGCCATGTCGATTTGTAGACACTTCTTCAAAACCTCTGTTAATGCACATCCACCCGATATTGAAGCTCTTATACAAAAGTATATTTTACCGATAAGACAGGGTCGTCGCACACACCTTAGAAAAATCAGATCCAGAACTTTTGTAAGCTTCAACTAGAGAATAGCTTAGAATCCGAGATAAAACAAAAGTTTTTTGACAGATAATACATATGTCTATTTGTCATACCTCAAAATAGTAACTTCCAAGCTTCTAAAGAAAAAAAGAGTCGTCAAAGATGTATTTATATTACGTTGAAAACTCTTAATAAATATCTCGTTACACTAACTTAATGGCATTGTTCTTTAGAGCGGTATTTTTATCTTTTCTAACCTAAAAGGCAGTATAAAATTGCTTCTCAAAAAATAGATGCATTCTTTAGTAAGCATTAGGACAACCTGGTAGGATATCTAGCTTAATTAACTTAACAAAATAAGCCACCAGCAAGACAATTCTAGCAAACCAGACAATTTAATGTTAGTAACCTTTGAAGGAATTTGCCAAAGAAGTGTGTAATGTGAATGTAAAGAAAGGATGCGGATGGCATGCTAGAATTATCTTATTATATGCCGGTTAAGATCTGTTTTGGATATGCGGCAGTAGAAAGAAACTCTCATTTACTGAAAAACTATGGAACTAGAACGGCTATTATTACAGGTTCGTTAAGCGCCGCTAAAAGCGGTGCCCTTTCTGATATAGTTGCAGCCATAAATAAGAATGGACAAACATTTCAAATATTTAGCGGTGTAAAAAATGATCCTCCCATAGAAAATGTGATGCAAATGGCTTCGGAAATAAATCTCTTTAAGCCTGATTATTTAATAGCTATCGGGGGAGGATCGGTAATAGATGCAGCTAAAGCTATCGCTTTACTTTTGACAAATAGCTTTAAAGAGGAGATTCTTTGGCAAAAAGATTTTATTAAACCTTTACCATTAATCGCAATACCGACTACTGCAGGAACTGGTAGCGAAGTGACCCCCTACGCTATTTTGACAGATAATAAACTAAAGACTAAAAGGTCTGTATCTAGTGAAGAAATCTATCCTAAAGTGGCATTTTGCGATCCTTTTTATACAGAATCTATGGCAAAGGAGCTAACAATTAATACAGCAGTTGATGCCCTATCCCATCTCTTAGAAGGTTTTTTTGCCAAACGAGCTAATAATATAAGTGATCTATATGCCTTAAAAGGATTAGAGTTTTGGTCTGAAGGCGCCCCTGGGCTTTTTAGGGGAGAGATGAGCAAAAATGAAAGAGAATCTTTGATGGCAGCTTCGTTATTTGGTGGTTTAACTATTGCTAAAACAGGGACCACTATGGTACATGCCTTGGGGTATTCGCTTACTTATGATTATAAGATACCTCATGGTAAAGCTAATGGTCTTTTATTAAATGCTTATCTGGATTTTATGTTAAAGACTTTACCCGAAAAAACAAAGCAGGCTTTAAAAACACTAGGGTACCAAAAAATAACTGAATTTCAGGATGATTTTAAACAGCTATTTTCTGAGAAACTAAAACTATCCACAAGAGAGATAGCCTTCTATGTGGAGAAAGCACTCAAAACAAGTAATGTTGTCAATACACCAGGGAAAGTAAGTGCTTTTGTTCTGGCAGATATTATAGAACGCAGTTTGTTGTAAGAAGGGTTTTTTCAAAGGAGATTTAACTACCAAAGAACTAAGACTAATCTGTTTTTAGGTCTAGTGATATTTTTATGAGCCAATAAGCAGGAAGGGGAGCGTACTTAGATGGACGAAAAGCTTCATCTAGACATCAATGCAAAAATGGAGCAAGTGGCTCTTTTAGTGTTTCCAGAATTTAATCAGCAGCTAATAGATAATATGTGTAGAGAATTAAACTCGATTGTCGAGCTCTATCATAGCATACTCAACGAAAATACAATTTACTGTTCAGGAGAGTGGTCAGGAGAGCGTTTCAAACAAGATTTTTTAATGACAGCAGTATGGTCAATCCGTGAAGGAAAACAAACTGAACTCTGGCCTAATTTAAAAAAGGTTTCTGGAGATTTGATCATCGATTGTATTATGGATATGATTGAATCAGCTAAAACCGATATGTCTTCCGATGAGGTCGTTGCCAAAGGTTTGGTTCCTAAGGTAATAGGAGTAGCTGCTGCCACCGAAATCTTGCATAAATATTATCCTAAAAAGTACCCTTTAAGAAAGAGAAAATCTGAATGGGCATTAGCTCAATTCCTTTATAGCGGAGATGTTTCAAAGGTTTCTGCCTTAAGTTATAGCGAATTTATTAGCCAAATGGAATTTTTGGCTTCTATTTCAGACAACTTATGTACAAGTAAAGGATTGAAGCTACCGGAAAACTGTCGCTTTTTCTTCATTGATAAGCTTTTTGTTAAAATGGCAGAACATCAAGAGTATTGTAACTCGTATGCCGGGCAAGACCAATTAAGTGAAATATAGATAATACTAACTCCACAGTCGCGTGGAGTTAGTATTATTAAATAAAGCATACTCTCTAGCCTCCTGCCATAAAATGGTTAGAGGTGATCAGTATGCAACAAGAGACAAAATCAACACTTCTGTGGTCTCTACTTGCGATAAGCATTGTTTTGGTACTAATTAAGTATCCAGAACAATCATTTCAAGCCGCACTTGAAGGACTTAAGGTGTGGTGGGACATAGTTTTGCCAGCATTATTACCCTTTTTTATTCTGGCAGATATTTTAATGGGTTTAGGTGCGGTGAGTTTCCTAGGCACCTTGCTAGAGCCATTAATGCGACCTTTATTTAACGTAGCCGGTGAAGGGGCTTTTGCTTTTGCCATGGGGTTGGCATCCGGATACCCTTTAGGAGCACGCATAAGCGCAGAACTTTACAGGAGAGGTCTTTGCAGTAGAACAGAGACTGAAAGATTGATATGCTTTAGTAATACAGCGGATCCGATTTTTATGATTGGGGCCGTAGCTGTGGGGATGTTTGAAAATGCCAGTGTTGGCCTGGCTATTGTAGCCAGTCACTATCTGTCTGCGATTATCCTAGGTGTTATGTTGAGCTTTTTAGAAAAAAGACCAACCCAAAAAAGAACAAAAAAACCAATCTCAGTACTAAAAAAAGCTTGGCAAAAAATGTTAGTGGCACGCAAACAAGATGGCCGTTCTTTTGGAGATATTTTAGGAGATTCAGTTAGCGCGGCTGTGGATAGTTTATTTAAAATAGGCGGGTTTATTATCTTTTTTTCAGTATTAATTAGATTAATGGAATTAATTGGCTTGGCAGGGTTGCTCGCCCAAGCTATCGATTTTATTTTGATACCTATTTTAAAAACGAGTCTATCTAAACCCTTAATAGGAGGGTTTTTAGAGATAACAATTGGTTGCCAATTAGCAGCTGCCTCTCAAGCCAACTTAGTAAATAAGCTTGCCATTACTAGCTTTATTATTGCCTGGAGTGGATTGTCGGTTCATGGACAGGTAGCAACAATGATCCAAGGCACTGATCTAAGAATGGGATTGTTTCTAAAATCCAGAATAGTTCATGCCCTGCTGGCTTTTCTTTTAACACCGTTGTTTGTGAAGGTGTTTCCCCTTTCACTACCGGTTTGGAGCGGCTCCCAAACTACTGCCGGCAGTTTTGCTATCTTGGCTATTGTTATAGTAGTCTCACTTTTAATTGCGATTGTAATAGATACTTTGCAAAAAGCGAAAATTACTTGGTTGCGTTGGTAATATAAGCGAGCTGCCATAATAAACAAGCGTTTAGTTTAAAGTTGCACTATTACACTTTTTAAGGTTATACTAAAAGAAATATGGTAAGTGCACAAAGGATGATTTGTTTGTCACACAGTTTTGTTAAGATGGCCGTTTTGGGTTTTAAAATATTATTTGTTGTAGCTTGTTTAGCACTTCTTTTTTATTACGGCAAAGATTTGCAAGCGTTACTTTCAAATAGTGAATTGCTTACAGAAAGTCTATACCAATTAGGGCCTTTAGCTTGGTTGGGTTTTTTAGTCCTAAATATACTTCAGGTTGTTGTCGCTCCCATACCTGGTCCGGCATTTGGGGTAGCAGGAGGATTTCTTTTCGGCTTTTGGAAGGGATTTCTTCTTAACATAATAGGGATCCTAATTGGCTCAAGCATAGCCTTTTTATTAGCCAGATGGTTGGGAAAACCACTTGTCGATAGATTTGTAAGCGGTAAAACAGCTAAATTCTTACAGAAAGTAGCTACTCTAAAAGGTATTAAAGGTCTAGCCATAGTATATCTACTGCCTTTTTTACCAGATGATGCCCTTTGCTTTATAGTAGGTTTAACTAAGATCAAATTTAGAACCTTTTTCGCTCTAATCTCTTTTTGTCGTACTCCAGGTGTACTAGTGGCTTCGTTAACGGGTTCCGGACTGGTTACTCTACCGTTTTATGCTTGGATAGCTATAGGTATTTTAGCCCTAATTCTGGTTTTATTATACTGGCTTAAAGGTGATCAGATTGAGGCCTGGATGAAAAGGATGGTATTAGCTAATTAAGGGAGCCAGCAGGCTCCTTTTTGGTTTGGAGGGATACAATTGAGTTTAACCCGAGTAGTAGTTGGTATGTCCGGAGGAGTAGATTCTTCCGTAGCGGCTCTTTTATTAAAAAAGCAAGGTTATGAGGTTATCGGGGTTTTTATGAAAAACTGGGATGAGACAGATCCGAGTGGAGTTTGTACAGCCCAAGACGACTATGATGATGTAAGGCGGGTATGCGATAAAATTGATATTCCGTATTATACTGTCAACTTTGAAAAAGAATACTGGGAAAAAGTCTTTACTTATTTCTTGGCGGAATATAAAAAAGGACGCACTCCAAATCCAGATGTGATGTGTAATAAAGAAATCAAATTTAAAGCTTTTTTAGAAAAAGCACTTAGCTTTGGAGCTGATTTTCTGGCTACAGGCCATTATGCCCAGATAGGTCAAGATAAAAAGGAAGTTACTCTTTTAAGATCAGTAGATAAAGCCAAAGATCAAACTTATTTTCTGTGTTATTTACAACAAGAACAACTTAAGCAGACTATGTTTCCTGTTGGACATCTCCAGAAACAACAATTAAGAGAGATTGCTCATCAATACAATCTCCCCACAGCTGACAAAAAAGACAGTACCGGGATCTGTTTTATTGGTGAACGCAAATTCAAAGAGTTTCTTAGCCGTTATTTGCCAGCCAAGCCAGGGCTTGTAAAGACTCTTGGGGGAGATGTCTTAGGAGAACATCAAGGATTAATGTACTATACTTACGGCCAAAGAAAAGGTTTGGGGATTGGAGGCCCTGGCAAACCTCATTTTATAGTTTATAAAGATATAAAAAATAATTACCTTTATGTAGCAGAGGGCAATGATCACCCAGCCTTATATTCAGTTGGCCTTTCAGCAGTTAATTTAAGCTGGGTTAGCCATGAACCGCCAGCTAAAGAGTTTTCTTGTACCGCTAAATTCCGCTACCGGCAACCAGATCAAAAAGTGACTGTAAAGGTTTTTCCAAATACCTGTCAGGTTGAATTTGAAAAACCACAACGAGCCATAACACCAGGACAAGCTGTGGTTTTTTATCAAAAAGAAGTCTGCCTGGGAGGAGGAATTATTGATACCGTAAAAAATCCCAACCTGGAAAGCTTTTTGGAGAAATCGTAAAACTTAAGGTCTATAAATGCCTTCTCTTCTATAAAAATCGAAGGGGAGGTATCTTTATGACAAGGAAGATTATTATAAAAGGCATTGTGATCCTGATAGGAATGGTGATACTTTTTTGGGTGGTTTACTGGTTTTTGGATATGAGACTAGGACCGGTTATCTTGGAAATGGCTAAAGTTAGAGCTACTAGTATTGCAACAAGAGCAATTAATAACGCTATCTCAGAAAGAGTAGGCAAAAGCATAATCTACGAAAATATTCTGCTTACAGAGACCGATAACCAAGGAAGGATCGTCTTTGTACAAGTAAATACCGGCGAGGTAAATAGAATTGCAGCTGAAGCGGCACTTTCGGTTCAAGATACTCTT
>JAHDNZ010000064.1 GCA_018435125.1 Bacillota bacterium
AAGTCGAGTATTATACCGGATTAAAAATAGTTGCAGCCAATGTAAAACGCTTCTTTAGAGGTATAAGAATCTCTGAAAAAAACAAACCGCAATCCCAAGGGGGAAGTGTACCCATTTTGGCCAGTTAAAGAAGAAATTAAAATAAAGCAGACTAGTTTTAGTCTGGTATTAGGCTTGTTTGATCCCTCTTTTAACTAGAATTCTTAATAATTTAAACCAAACTACTGTTTTTACCTGTATAAAGTTTCATATGAGTTATTAAGAGGGGACAGTACTCTATTTACGCAGTGGAGTCGGCTTTGCTCAAGCTCACGAAGAACTTCAAAATATGTTCTTAAAAAAATATGGGACGTTTACACAAGATTCTTGATACTACCTTTTAACACTCCAAGCTGAGTTAACTTTTTATGTTTGACTTCTTTAATAGGAGGTAGTGATACATACTTAGGATAACTTAGGCATTAAGCTTTGTAAAACCTAACTTTGGAAAGTTAATTCACAAATGATATTGCGAAGTGGAAAATGTCGATATATGGTATAATTGTATGGTAAAACATTTAAAATAGATTTAATCTTAGACAAGAGGCGAACATAATGACTTGGTTAATAGCTAAATATTTCTGGCCAACGATTTTACTAGAGTTATTATTGGGTTTTCTGCTTCCAATAATGAATACAAGAGTTGCCCAAATGATTGGTTCTTTAATACCTTTGGCAATAGATGGAAAGGTTAAATTGTTGCTTGTTAACATAAAAACAACAGGTTTTTTGTTCTTAGGAATTATCTTACTTAAAGCGATTTCGCAGCTATTAAATATTTTAATTAGCAAAATAGCACATTACAAATTTAAAAAATCAGTATTGGAGCAGGTCTTAAGCTATTTAACTACATTGACGATGGATACAGAAGCTATCTCAACTAGATTAAACACCGACCTTGAGAAGGCTGTTGACTTACAGGTAACAGTTAAACCAATGCTTGTAGTAGAGTTATTTGCAGCTATATATGTTTGGTATGCTCTTTTTAATATTAACAGGTGGTTATCAGTTGAATTATTAGCAATCGCACTTATTTTAGCTGTTTTCCCGATTATATTTTCAAAGCACTTTAGGAATATGTACACAGATCTAAGGGTTTTCGAAGAAAGAGAAGATAAGCTAAAAAGAGAGTTAGTATCTTGTTTTAGCCTAATTAAGCTTTTTAACTTAAATACTAAGATTGATGTTGGATATAAAAAATTACTAAAGCCGTTGTATAGGCAAAGTTTGAAACTGGAAAAGTATTGGGCTACTATAGGTGGTCTAGAAGATGGCTTAAAGATATTTGCTGAGTTTATTGTAATTTTAGTAATTGCCCTATTTGCTGATAGTGGCAGGTTAGAGAAAGCTAATATTTTTACAGTTTTATTACTTTTTAAAAGTTTAACCCAGTCTTTAGCTTCTTTTGGTGAACGTTGGTTAAGTATGAGTGAAGGTAAAATCTCCTTAAATAGATTAAAAGAGTTAGTTCCTTTAGCTGATAAAAAAGCTCCTTTAATTAAGAAAGATTTTCAACAGATTTATTTACGGGACATTAGTTTTTCTTATGGTGAGAAGCAGTTATTACATAAGTTGAACTTACAGATTCTCTCTGGTGACAAGATTTTAATTAAAGGTCCTAATGGCAGTGGAAAAACAACTTTAATAAAGATTATTTTAGGCCTATTAACTAATTATGATGGAGATATTTATATGGATGGTATCAATATAAACGACTGTAGAAAGCAAAATTTGGCTTGGATACCACAAAACCATATTACTTTTGCAGATACCTTAGCCTGGAATGCAGAGCTGCTGGCTTCAGACCAAGTTAAGGTTAAGGAAATGTTGAAAGAGTTTAGGTTAGATGATGAGAGTGTTGATGTTGAGCAGTTTTCGGGCGGACAAAAAAGGAAGTTGTCGTTAATTCGTGGTTTTACAAGTGATTCTGAGTTAATAGTGTTGGATGAGCCAACCAATAACATCGATCAAGAAGGTTTCGAGATACTTAGTAAATTTATTACTACTACAAAACGAACTCTATTAATTGTAAGTCATGATGAAAGGCTAGCATCTCTTTGTAGCAAAGCTGTTCAACTGGCTGATGGTCAGTTAATAGAATTAGAAAAAGAAAGCACTTTAGTAAGTTGTTGAGGATAATGCCATGATAAAAAAACCTAAAAATTTAATTGTGGAGTTTATATATAAGTTTTTCCCGACGATAGTAGTCGTTTCACTAATGAAGATTGTGGCTGATTGGTTTATGATTGCCTTTTTACAGAATATGGGTGAGTTTGCGGATGGAATATTTAACTTGAAAGCAAGTGTAAATGTTTGGAAAACGTTTAAGTTAGCTATAGCAGCGGCAACGGTAGTTCCTTTAGCCGATTGGTTATATAATAGATCACTTTTAACGATAGGAGAAAAATTTGACTTAAATTTCGCTTCTAAGTATATGCAGCAAAAATACAGTTCTATTGCATGTTTTGATCAAGGTGAACTTTTATATAGAATTAACTGGGATGCGATTGACTTTAGATGCTACATTCTTTCTATTACGACCACCCTAGTTATTTTTACTGTTACTACTAGCTATATGTTGTACAAAATGGTGGTTGTGCATCATATGTACGGTATATTATGCTTTATATTTAGCGCATTTTCTATAGCGATACCATTTTGTTTTAGACGTCTTTTAATAAAGCTTAAGACCCAGTTAAAAGATGCAGAAGGTAAGGTTTTTGCTTTAGAAAACAGTTTAGTGGTTAACAGAGAATTTATTTATGTGCATAACTTAGCGACAAAAGTTGCTGAAAGGGTTTATGAGAAGTCCCTTAGAGTGTTTAAAGAAATTGTAAGTAAGTATCTTTTAGTTAATAATGTAGCTGAACTTAGTGCGGACATATTTACGTATGCTAGCCAAGCCGCGGTGTTTTTATATGGTAGCTATTTAGTTTACCAAAAATCGATTACTCCAGGTGCAATAGTATTTAGCTTAGGAGCTTCCAAGATAATCCAGGATCAATTCATGGAACTTTTTTCGGTGTTTAAAGATATCTGGGATCTTAAAATTGTCCATAGTAGATTGAAAGAACTCTTAAGTAATCCCGAATCTGTTGAGGGTGCAATTATCTCTAAAATCGAACATCTGTCTATAGCAAATTTGTCTTTTGCTTATGGTGATAAAAAGGTAATAAAAGATCTATCACTAGAGCTTAAGCAAGGGGAAACTATTGCGATTAGAGGACAGAACGGCAGCGGCAAAACTACTTTAGTCAAAGTCTTGTCCGGGTTTTATGATAATTATCAAGGGTCAATATTAGTTAATGGGATAGAGTTAAAGTTGCTAGAACCAAAGAACTGGCGAGAAAATATTATTGTAGTTCCTCAAGATGCACCATTGTTTGATGAACCTGTCGAGTATAATTTGGCGTTAGCTTGTAAAGTACCAGAGACACAAAAGGTTACTAAATTAGTTGAAGAAATAAGTCTAAGAGATATTGAAGGTAGCATTGGAGAACTAGGTTGCAATATTTCTGGAGGACAAAAACAGAGACTATGCTTAGGTTGGTTATATCTAAAAAAAGCTTCTTTGGCTATTTTAGATGAACCAACAGCTAGCCTAGATAGAAAAGCTAAAGATAAATTTTTGCAGTATCTTAAAAAGGACCATACTACTAAAATAATAATTACACACGATGATAAAGTTACTTCTTTAGTGGATAGAGTATATAACTTATAGTTTTTTGTTTTTTCATAGACCGTGTCTATTTAAGGCATGGTCTTTTTTTATTTAAGTGTTTTATGAATTAATTTCGTTCGTTTGTGCCCAATAATTTGTGAATTTAGCTATAAAATACAGTAGCATCATCGCCTATGCTGATGTTGATTTCTCTAAGCTCTTTGTGTTGCTTAAGTTGTGCTAGAACAATAAGGAATAGAAGTTTTTCGGTAGTGAGCTTCTTAACATACCGATCTATTCCAAGTTGTTTATGTAGCAAGCAAAAAATATTTTTATCCGAAAGTTGTCCAAACAATTGATATAATGTGGATTTTGTGTTATCCTTGCCTTGCATTTTGCCGGATTGTGCTTGAAATGCAATTAAGTTATGAACTAAGCTGTACCTTAAACACTACTGATTTATGCCTGTTTTAATATGGCTTACTTATAATATAAGAAAAGACTTTAACTTCGGATTTTAGATCAGGAAAGAAAGACAAATTTTAGGTTAAGGTTAATTGTTTCCCGAATAATTTAAAGGGAAAAACATTTAACCTCTTGACACTAAGTTTTTACTGTGGGACAATAAACAAAATAATAAGGCTAGAGGAGCGGTAAGCATAAGTACCTAGCTGAGGTGGCAGCCTATGAAACTAGGGAAAGGGGAATATCGCCGAAGTCTAAGAAAAGGCGTTTTTTTAGACTGGTTGGCCAGTGAAAAACTGTCTAACTGTCACTTACTGGTGATGCGCTAGCTTGTTGGTCTTTTTGGTCGGCAGGTTAGGTGCCGGCTTTTTTTAATTAGGAGGTAAAGGAAATGTCAAGGCAGTTAAAAATTGGTGTCAATGGCGCTGGAGGAAAAATGGGCAAAGAAGTTATCAAAGCCTTGGCCTTGGAAGAAGACCTCGTTTTAAGTGCAGCTTGTGATCCTTCTTTTGAAAAAGAAGACGTTGGTCTTTTGGCAGGCATAAAACCAAATGGGGTTATTATAGATAAAACCATGCCAGAGGCTGTAAATAAAGCTGATATCTGGGTAGACTTTACCAGACCTGATGTTGTAAAAGAAAACATTGCTGTGGCTTTAAGTGCCGGTAAAAACATTGTAGTTGGTACTAGCGGACTTAGTGAAAGTTACGTAACTTCTTTGGTTACAAATGGAATCGGTGTTCTGGTTGTGCCAAATTTTGCTTTAGGTGCGGTCTTAATGATGCAGTTTGCCAAAACTGCTTATAGGTTTTTCCCCCATGCTGAGATTATCGAACTACATCATGATCAAAAAGTAGATGCACCTTCAGGCACAGCAGTAAAAACAGCAGAGCTTTTAGGCGCTGATACAAAAGCTACCAACGAAGGTGCTAGAGGCGGTAATTACAGTGGCATTCATATTCATTCGGTTAGGCTTCCGGGACTAGTAGCTCATCAAGAAATTATTTTTGGTGGGCCAGGTCAACTTCTAACCATCAGGCATGATTCTTTAGATCGGGCTTCTTTTATGCCTGGTGTTATGCTTGCTATTCGAGAAGTTTCCAAATTATCCGGTCCGGTTTATGGCCTTGAGCATGTTTTAGGATTGTAACCAGTACCCTTTGCCTAGCATATGATGTTGTTGCTCCGGCAAAGGAGGAAATGCAAGTGGCTAAGATTGTCTTTTTAGGTGGTGGAGTAAGGGAGAGTATTCTTAAGAACGAACTTTCAAAAAAGCATACCGTCTTTGCGATTAATAATTCTAAGGAATTACAGGAGAATTCAGACAAGAATACCTCTTTTGAGGTTTTGATAGCTCCATTAAGTGGTACAGATAACGAGGGTATTATTAAAGAAAGTGAAGGCCTTTCTTTATTAAAAGTTATGGATAAAATGCCAGGGACCTATCTTTTGATAGGCGCAGCGAAAGAAATTGTAGCCCAAAAAGCCAAACTACAAGAAATATCAGTGATTGAACTTGGTCAATACGATGAATTGGCATGGTTAAATGCAATACCTACTGCGGAAGGAACGATTCAAGCACTTATGCTTGAATTGGGGACTACTATCTCTGGAGCTAAGTTTTTAATTTTAGGAGCAGGAAGAATAGCTCTAACATTGGCTTTACGCCTTAAACTACTTGGGGCTGATGTTCTGATTGCTGCCAGAGCTAATGCGCAGATTGCAAAGGCTAAGGCTCTAACCCTCAGAGCAACAGAGCTGGCTGTCGTTAAGGGTAGTTTTGAAGCTATTATTAACACAGTACCGGCAGCTTTTTTGGAACAAGAATTTTTTCTGCGTAATCAAACTCCTTTGTATGTTGAATTAGCTTCAGTTTCAGCTCTAAAGGGCCCTATAGACAGCAATATAAAAAACCTCTTTCTACCTGGCTTGCCCGGAAAGTATGCGCCTAAAGAGGCAGGTGCCTATTTGGCTAACACAGTACCTAAACTCATAGATGAATTGTTAAAAGGAGATTAGCTGGGGCCAAGGGAGAGTTAAAATGAAATATACTGGTCTAAAAATAGGCTGGGGAATCACGGGCTCCTATTGTTCAATTGCCCCTTTTTTAGAGGTTGCTTGGCAGATAAAAAACGAGGGAGCAAAGATATATACCTTTGCAAGTCCTACACTATTTCAGACCGATACCCGTTTTGGTTTGGGAGCAATGTGGAGGGAAAGATTACTGGAGATTTGTGCTGGAAATCTAAGTACTAGTATAGTTGAAGCTGAAAATTTTGGGCCTAAAGAGCCACTTGATATCATGGTCATTGCACCACTTACAGGTACAAGTATGGCTAAGATTGCTTTGGGAATATCCGATACACCAGTTATTATGGCAGCCAAAGCCACTTTGCGCAATGGAAAACCTTTATTACTAGCAGTCTCAAGTAATGATATCTTAGGTGTTAATGCTGACAATCTTGGTAAACTTCTAAGTCTTAAAGGCATCTATTTTGTTCCCTTCAGGCAAGATGATCCTTATAAAAAACCGCGAAGTTTAATTGCACTGGCTGAAAGACTGCCTCAAGCTTTAGACGCAGCTATTAAAGGTCAGCAGGTACAACCTATATTTGTTGTAAATTAGGAGGAAGATAAAGATGAAAAAGGTCAAGGTAGCTGTTGTGGGTGCTACCGGAGCAGTTGGCGAAGAAATAATCGATTTGCTAATCACAAGACGGTTTCCTTTTTTAGAGATAGTTGCTCTAGCTTCTAAAAGATCAGCAGGTAAAATTTTAAGAATCAAAGAGCATGAATTTACTGTTAAAGAGGCTACTCCCGATGCTTTTGAAGGAATAGACATAGCCTTTTTTTGCGCCGGAGGTTCTGTTTCCAAAGCCTTGGCTCATGAAGCTGTTAAAAAAGGTGCCCTAGTTATCGACAATACCTCAGCCTTTAGAATGGAACCTGATGTCCCTCTTGTGGTACCGGAAGTTAACCCCGAAGATCTCAAATGGCATCAAGGAATTATTGCTAACCCAAATTGTTCAACTATTATTATGCTGGTAGCACTAGCTCCGCTTGAAAAGCACTTTGGCCTTGAAAGAATAATTGTCTCAACTTACCAAGCTGTATCCGGAGCAGGTGTTAAAGGGATAGAAGAATTAAAAAATGAAGTCAACAATCTGGATTATACAC
The DNA here is from genome assembly GCA_018435125.1 of Bacillota bacterium. Classification (GTDB taxonomy): domain Bacteria; phylum Bacillota; class DTU065; order DTU065; family DTU065; genus JAHDNZ01. Next base: position 7,343 of record JAHDNZ010000064.1, read on the forward strand.
CAAAGGTTTTGCCGGTAGCTTCGTTGCCCAAGCACTATCCGATAGCCTATAATTTGATTCCTCAGATCGATGTCTTTGATGCCGACGGTTATACTAAAGAAGAGTGGAAGATGGTTAAAGAGACGCAAAAGATGCTGCACCGGCCAAACCTTGGAATAACAGCTACCACAGTTAGGGTTCCAGTTAAACGCTGTCATTCCGAATCAATTTATGTAGAACTGCAAAAAGACTTCACTATAGAGCACATTAAAGAAGTTTTAGCAAGTGCGCCCGGTGTTATAGTAATGGATGAACCGGAAAACCAGATCTATCCGATGCCACTTGAATTAGAGAAAAAAGATGAAGTTTTCGTAGGCAGGCTCAGAGGAGATCTCTATTGTAAGCGTGGAGTTAACCTCTGGGTAGTAGGGGATCAGATCCGTAAAGGGGCAGCTTTAAACGCTGTGCAGATTGGAGAGCGTTTGCTATCTGATTGAGGTGAAGATCAAGATGTTGATCATGAAGTTTGGAGGGAGCTCTTTAGCAACTGATTTGGCTAGAAAAGCCGCACTGGAGCGTATTCTCCAAGCCAAGCTAACTCCGGTAGTAGTTGTTTCAGCCATGGGAAGGCGAGGCTCCCCATATGCCACTGATAGTTTAAGAGAACTTGTTTTAATAGATGACCAAGAGATTCCAAAGAGGGATTTAGATCTCTTAATGGCTTGTGGAGAGATAATTGCAGCTGTAGTTATTGCTCAAGCTTTAAGAAGTAAGGGTTTAAAGGCTAAAGCTCTTACCGGAGCTCAAGCCGGTATCGCCACAGATGGCAAATATGGTAATGCCACGGTAACCGGGGTGGATGTAAGACCTTTAAAAAAGCTGCTTGATGATGAAATTATACCCGTTGTGGCCGGATTTCAGGGAGATTTTGAAGGAGAGTTTACAACCTTAGGCAGAGGTGGGAGCGATACAACAGCCGCGGTGCTTGGTAAAGCCTTAGCAGCTGAAGAAGTACAGATATTCACTGATGTTGATGGTATTTTAACAACAGATCCTTCATTAAATAAAAAGGCTAAGATCCTGCCTTTTTTAACCTACCAAGAGGTCTTGGAAATGGCTCATCTGGGAGCTAAGGTAATTCATCCCAAAGCAGTTGAGATATTGGAGGAAGCTCAGATTCCAATCAGAATCTTAAATACCTTAAAACCAGGTCCGGGGACCTTAGTTGCTTCCACCATCCAAGGAAATAATTTAAAAAACAAACAAGTAGTTACCAGCATAGCTGCCATAGGAGCACGTTCACTCGTTGAACTAAAAAGCGATCCTGAACAGGTTTTCTCAAAAGTTGCTAAAGCAAGTGTCAGTGTTGATTTGATTAATGTTTCTTTAGAATCAATTTCATTTACAATTGAAACAAGTGAAACAGATTTAGTAGCACATGTTTTGCCTGAGGCTACAATCACTCCTGGGTTTGGTAAAGTTTCTGTTATAGGTGCTGGTATGCGTGGCGTACCTGGAGTTATGGCCCGAGTAGTTGGAGCACTAGCTAAAAATGGTATTAGGATAACCAGAACAGCTGATTCACACACCAGTATTTCTTGCCTTATCGAAGAAGCTAATTTAGAAAAAGCTGTAGGGGCATTGCATGATGCTTTCTTACTCAGTTGAAGGAGGCGTTTTCGATGGACTTTGGTCGTATTCTAACAGCGATGGTAACACCATTCAACCAAGATGGTTCTATTGATTTTGAAGGTGTAAAAAAACTTGCCAGATATCTAGCAGCAAATGGTAGTGATGCATTGGTTGTCTCTGGAACTACGGGAGAATCTCCCACTTTAACCAAGAAAGAAAAACTACAGCTTTTTGCAGCTGTAAAAGAAGCAGTAGAGATACCGGTAATTGCAGGTTCATCGAGCAATGATACTGCCTCAAGTATGGAGTTATCAAAGGAAGCAGCTGAGATTGTCGACGGATTGCTTTTAGTAGTTCCCTACTATAATAAACCAACCCAGGAAGGACTTTATCAACATTTTAAGGCTATAGCTGAAGCTGTTGATAAGCCTTGTCTTCTTTATAATGTGCCCAGCCGCACAGGAAGGAATTTAGAAGCCAGCACCATACAAAAGCTAGCTGAGATATCCAATATTATTGGTGTGAAAGAGGCCGGAGGGGATTTGGGGCAAGTGGGAAGAATTAAAGCTTCTTGCCCGAGACTGCGTCTTTATTCCGGTGATGATGCTTTGACTCTGCCTATATTTGCAGTAGGTGGAGATGGAGTTATCAGTGTGGCCTCACACCTTGTGGGCCATAAAATGCAGAAGATGCTAAATTCCTTCGAAAGTGGTAATGTGGAAAGAGCTGCCAAAATACATCGCGAACTTTTGCCAATATTTGAAGGTCTATTTATTACCAGTAATCCCATACCAGTCAAATATCTCTTATATCATCTAGGTCTTATTGATCATTTAGTCTACAGGTTGCCTTTAACACCACCTTTGGAAAAAGAAAAACAGTTTCTGGAAAATTTACTTGAAGAAAATTAACAGCCGGTTAACCGGCTGTATTTTTTGGTCTGGTATATGCTTATTGATCCACTGAGTTGTAAGAAACAAGATTCAACACCTCAAAGAGGTCAAGGTAGGTGCTTTGCGATTGCTGCTGCAAGCAAGTTGATGTTAATTAAAAACCACATACTAAGTCCGTATGGGCTCTGGTTCGTACCAAGTAGATAGAGCCCTCTTTTCAGAGCAAACCGTTGAGAGGGTATAAGCCCGCAAAGCTGAGAGCTTAAAGCGTTTTTGTATAAATTTGCTTTGGTTTTATGGTTTTATGTATGATTTTGGTTCAAGGCTCTTTCATTTTGCAGGTTAGTAAGCCACTCCTCTTTAGTAACAATCAGCTTAAAACTTTCAAACTGTGCGATTTTTCCATAACTCCCATTTTTAATCTACCTCCATATATTTGCGTTTGAAAAACAGACGCTCATATTCATCAAAGAAACGCTTTTTCGAGTAAGGGAAGGTTAAACCCCATGAAATGTTTGATATGCTCTTGTAAATGCCTCTGACGAAATCAATTATTTTCATAGCAAATATTGATTAACTCATGTGCAGCGATGGTCATGTGTCTATACCGCACATATTTAGATAGTATTATTCCTGTTGATAGCAGGAATATTTGTTGAAACACAATCCAGTATTTCTTTTAATTGCAATTCAATGTATCCAATCGACTTGTTTAGCTGGTCAATCCACTCCATATCTGTCAGCTCGGTTACATATTAGCATAAAGCAAATAAAATGCCTTGCAAATTTCCGAATGTTCTACAAGGTGTTAATTACTTATGGTTCAGTTTATTATTGGAAAATGAAAGGACTCAAATTACGAGGAGTTGCTCTTTTCCCTATGGATACAACAAAAGCTAATACTAATCAGGTTGGCCCTGGTTCTATTGAAGAAGAATAAACGCAAGTTGTCGAGTTGATGTATTTAGGGTATAATTGGTAAGAGTACATGGAGCGGTGTTCTTTTTTATTAACCCGTGTTAAGTTTGCAGGACGTTAGCAAGCATTTACCGGGAAAATACCGGAGGTGGTATATATTAATCGTCGTCACAAAATAAATACTGGCAAATTAAGTGTTATACCTCTAGGAGGAGTCGGCGAGATTGGCAAAAACATGTATGTTTTTAATTATAACGATGAAGATATTATCGTTATTGATGCCGGTCTTATGTTCCCAGAGGAAGATATGCTAGGGATTGATTCGGTAATCCCTGACGTCACATATCTTGAAGAAAATAAAGAAAAAATACGCGGTATAATTCTCACGCATGGACATGAAGATCATATAGGGGGATTACCTTATATTTTGCGTAAATTGCAAGTGCCAATTTATGCAACTAGGCTTACTCTTGGACTTGTAGAAGTTAAACTGAAAGAGCATCATTTGTTAAGGGGTATTGATCTGCGTTGTATTAAAGCTGGAGATACACTTAAACTAGGAGCTTTTAGTATTGATATAATTCGCAGTAGCCACAGTATCACCGATACTGTGATTATTGCTATCGATACACCTCTAGGTACAATAGTGCATACTTCTGATTTTAAGATCGATCAAACTCCCATTGACGGCCAGGTCATAGATTTTTATAAGCTAGCTGAGCTAGGGCAAAAAGGAGTACTGTTGTTACTCTCCGACAGCACAAATGCAGAAAGACCAGGCTACACCTTATCAGAACGTGAAGTAGGCAAGACCTTTGAGGAGGTATTCTCACAGGTTAAAGGCCGCATTATTGTAGCTACGTTTGCCTCTAACATTCACCGCATTCAACAGGTTGTCGATGCTTCTTATAAAGCGGGACGCAAAATCACGGTAACAGGACGCAGTATGTTAAATGTTATTAATATTGCCAAAGAATTAGGCTACATGCATATTCCAGATGGCATGCAGATCGATATCGATGAAATTGATCGCTACCAGGGAAGCGAGATAACTATTCTTACCACAGGCAGCCAGGGAGAACCAATGAGTGCTTTAACACGCATGTCCAAATCAGATCATAAGAGACTGTCGATCCTTGCTGGTGACACGGTAATTATTTCAGCCTCACCCATTCCGGGCAACGAAAAGTTTGTCGGACGCACTATTGATAATCTTTTTAAGTTAGGTGCTGATGTTATCTACGAACGTTTTTCCGGAGTGCATGTATCAGGCCATGCTAGTCAAGAAGAGCTAAAACTAATGTTAAATTTGATTAAGCCACAATATTTTATGCCTGTTCATGGAGAATATAGAATGCTTGTTAAGCACAAGCAACTGGCTATGGCTGCAGGAATACCCGAAAAGAATATTTTTATTACCGAAATTGGCGATGTTTTAGAGTTTAATTCCCAAGGGGTAAGAAAAGCCGGTAAAGTTCCGGCAGGAATTGTCTTAGTAGATGGTCTTGGTGTTGGCGATGTTGGTAACATTGTGCTAAGAGACCGCAGACAGCTATCTGAAGACGGTATTTTAATTGTTGTGGTGACTATGAACAAAACCGATCGCTCGATAATGAAAGGACCTGACATCATAACACGTGGTTTTGTCTATGTAAGAGAATCTGAGGATCTGATAGGTGAAGCAACAGATAAAGTACGCGAGGCATTAGAATTTTGCCGTAAAGAGAATATTTCCGACTGGGGCGCCATTAAAAACAATATCCGCGATGTACTCTATCGTTTTTTGTATGAAAAAACCAAACGTCGTCCCATGATCTTGCCAATAATAATGGAAGTTTAAAAAGGCGAAGCTTAGGCTTCGCCTTCATTATTTTATTTTTTTAGGACAAAATATGCCGGGAGGGATTTGTTTTGGATAATCAGCCCCTAAATGTGATAAAACAATTTGGGCAAACTCAGATGCCACCAGTTAAAACTCCAGAAATATTCTGTATGACAATTGTGGGACAAATTGAAGGTCACTTAATGCTACCTGCCAAAAACAAGTCAACTAAGTATGAGCATGTTATCCCTCAATTAGTAGCACTTGAACAAAGTCCCGAAGTTAAAGGGGTACTTATCATACTAAACACTGTTGGCGGAGATATTGAGGCGGGTCTTGCTATTGCCGAGATGATTAATAGTCTTTCCAAACCGGTTGTATCACTCGTATTAGGCGGAGGGCACAGTATTGGAGTGCCGATTGCTGTAGCAGCTAACTACTCGTTAATTGCGGAAACGGCAACTATGACCATTCATCCAATTAGACTTAGTGGCCTGGTGATTGGAGTACCTCAAACCTATGAATACCTCGATAAAATGCAAGACAGGGTGATTCGTTTTATTGTCAATCATTCCAATATCAGTGAGGGAAAACTGCGTGAATACATGTTTCGCACTGGAGAATTAGTCCGTGATGTAGGGACAGTTTTAGTTGGAAGAGAAGCCGTGGAGGCAGGACTTGTAGACGGAGTCGGTGGACTGGCTGAGGCTATAAGAAAAATAGAGGAACTGGCAAATATGCACCCAAACTACCCAGTAGAGTCATTTAATTTTCAACCAGGATACCTTCTTCCAAATCAACCCAACCTGCCTTATGCACCACCACCCAACACAGGAGGTATATTTAGCTAATGCTTTATACAGTAATGCCTCTGGAGTTAGTTTTAGAGGAAGAAGAAAGGCAGTTGGAGTGGAAAAATATTGGCAGGGCATCTCTTCTGGTAGAGCCACTTGAAGATGGCTCCTATAGATTAGAACGTCTCGAAGGAGCTCCTTTATCCTGGTATATGAATTATTCACCAGGGGATATACTAAAGTTTTAGGCCGCAAAAGCGGCCTATATTATTGGAACCTGTTAAAGGCTGTTGTATACTAGAAAGTAAGAACATTAAATTTTATAAGTTGACTAGAAGGAGGGAAGATGCTAAACGTTAGTTTTGGCATCCTGAATGTGAATATTTGGCAAGCAACAATTTTAGGGCTGGTGCAGGGTTTAACTGAGTTTTTACCTGTTTCTTCATCTGGGCATTTGGCAATAATTGGCTCCATCTTTGGGAAAATAGATGCGGGAATTACTTTTGAGGTTCTTTTACATTTAGCTACTTTGATAGCGGTTTTATATGTTTATCGTAAACGAATTAAAACTATTGACTATAAATATATAGTTCTTTTAGTAATAGCCAGTATACCAGCGGGATTGGTTGGGGTATTTTTTAGTGATGTTATAAAAAAGGCTTTCAGTGCACCGATTATTATTGGAGTTGCTTTTATTTTTACCGGAACGATTCTTTATTTAATAGGTAGACGCCCTGAAGGATCTAAAGAAAAGGTTGGTTATAAAGAAGCACTAGGTATGGGTTTGGCCCAAGCTATAGCAGTGCTTCCTGGAATATCTCGTTCAGGGATGACTCTGTCTGCAGGGCTTTTATTGGGACTAAAAAGAGAGGAAGCAGCAGCCTTTTCCTTTTTGATGTCGGTACCTGTAATCGCTGGAGCAGGATTGCTGGAGTTTAAGGATTTACTAGAGATTGGCAGTATAGGTGGAGGCATTTATTTAACTATTGGTTTTGTAGTAGCTGTTTTAACCGGTATCTTAGCCATAAAGCTAGTCCAACTCCTATTAAAAACAGATAACTTCAGGTACTTTAGCTACTATCTTTGGAGTCTTGGTGTACTTACAGTTATCTTCAGCTTAGTGTAATAAACCTACTAAAGACTTATTAATTGCGAAAGGGTATTAGGTATGAAAAAAAGATTCCTTCTAATATTGTTGGGGCTAGTTTTTTTAATGATAATTGGCTTGGTTATCTTTTACCCCAGAACAAAATATCTGCCGGCTAAGATAGAAAAGTTATCTAGAGGAGTAGTTACCGAGGCTATAGCTTATCGTAAGGAGAAAACTTTGTTTGCCTCTACTGATGGATTTTTAGAGCAGTTGGTTTTAGAGGGAGAAAGAGTACCAGCTAACACAGTTGTGGCTCTCTGCGGAACTACTCCGGTTTTGGCTGAAAAAGCAGGAACTATAAGTTGGAACTATGATGGTTTGGAGGAAGTAGTTGGCCCTGGAGTTTTAATGGGATTAAAGAATGAGTACTTAGGTGATTGGGATAAACCAAACAGGCAGTCTCAAACCGGCAAGAGTTATTTTAAAGGAGAACCAATTGGTAAACTGGTTGATAATTACGCTTGGTTTCTTTTGGCTTTTACCGATCTGGAAGCCAAAAAAGGTGAAGAGCTGTCTATCTATATTAATGATGTGTATTATAAAGGTAAAGTGCTGGAGGTTCTTACTGATAAACGGTTAAATATTCAAATTAATACTTATAGTAAAGAGGCCTCCTCTTACCGGGTATTAAGAAAGGTTGAGATTTATAAAGAAGACCTAAGAGGTGTAATTGTACCCGAAAGCCTATTAATTGAAAAAGAAGAAGGTACCTATTTAACACTTATTTTTAAAAATAGACAAAAACAGCAACCAATACGGGTTATAGGCCGCTGGCAAGGTAAAGTGGTTGTCGATGGAATACCTAAAGGAGCAAAAATTGTGCTGCCACCAAGATAAGAAGGTGTAGATATTGAGTGTAGCAGATAATATAAAACGAATTAGAGAAGATATTATGACTACTTGTTATAAATATAATCGTGATCCCAATAAGGTAAGGCTGTTAGCAGTATCAAAGACAGTCCCAGTGGGATTGATTAACGAAGCTTATACCGCCGGGCAGATAGCTTTTGGCGAGAGTCGGGTGCAGGAATTTTTAATAAAGTACCAAACTTATCCTGAGTTTAACTGGCATTTTATTGGCCATTTGCAAACTAATAAAATTAATAAAGTCATTTCAACTGATTTCGTGTTGCAATCTGTTGACAGTCTTTCTCTGGCTGAGAAACTAAATCAAAGGCTTGAAGAACAAAAAAAATCCTTAAAAGTACTCTTACAAGTTAATATCGATGGAGATCCGGCTAAGTTTGGTTTTTCACCGGCAGGTCTTTGGCAAAATATAGAGAAGATTTTAGAATTAAAGAGATTAAATGTCTCTGGACTTATGACTATCGGTGCACTAAAACAAAGTTCCAAAGAGGCTAGAAGTAGTTTTGCCAAGCTTTTTTTACTAAAAGAAGCTCTTGAAGAAGCAACAAAACATAACTTTTCTGAGCTATCAATGGGAATGAGCAGTGATTATAAAGAAGCAATTGCAGAAGGGGCAACTATTGTAAGGGTGGGCACTGCAATTTTTGGAAAACGCTAGAAAGATGGGGGAGGTTTGCCAATGTCTTTGATGGATAAGATTCTAAGACTTTTAGGGATGCAAGATGAACCTGAAGATGAAGTTGAACAAGAATTTAAATTAGAGGAGATTGGTGTTACGGAAATGGTTAACCCAGATTGTATTAATACCAAGACCATGAGAATGGTAGTGCTCAATTGCCGCTTTATTAGTGATGCAACTCAGGTTGTGAATAATCTTAAAATAAACAGGCCTGTCATCGTGACTTTGGCAGAAGCAGAACCGGAAGAAAGCCAAAGAATCATTGACTTTATTTCCGGGGCTGTTTATGCAATGGAAGGCGAGCTGGAAAAGATATCTGCAGATACCTTTGTCTTTGCACCAAAAAATGTTGTTGTTGATAAGGAAAAATGTGAAGAGATCGTTAAAGAAGATGCCTCATTGTTTATTAAAGAGATTGAACTGTAAGAGAAAGGCGGGTGAGCAGGCGCATTGAAAGCGCCTGCTTTGGCTAATGGTTAAAATAGGATGTATCGGTTTTGGAGCGATGGGTAGTTCACTAGTCAGTGGTTTTATTCATACTGGTGTTAATCCTGGGGATATTCTTGTTTACGATTTGGCTAAAAAAGCCAGAGAAAAAGCTTTGGCTAATGGTTTAGTAGTTATAGATTCATTAGATGAATTGGTTTTGTGTGACCTTATTTTGCTAGCTGTTAAGCCGCAGAATTTAGATACCGTAGCCAATAAATGGATTTTTAAAGACAAAATGATTATTTCGATCTTAGCCGGAATAACTATAGAACAACTGACTCAAGTTTTAGGCAACCAAAAAATTGTCAGAATAATGCCTAATCTACCGGTTCAGATAGGTAAAGGAGTATTAGCACTCCATTTTAGTGAAGCTATTGTGCCGGATGAAAAAGATATGCTCAGAAATTTACTTTCGGAATGTGGTTCTTTGTTTGAACTCGAAGAAAAGTATTTTAATGCCGTAACTGCTTTAAGTGGCTCTGGTCCGGCCTTTATTTTGCTTTTCTTGGAAGCTTTAGCTATGGGTGGTGTTTTAGAGGGCTTAGAAGCAAAGACTGCTCTAGAGATGGCAACAAAAACCATGCTTGGCACAGCTGAATATTTATTGACTCAAAAACAGCATCCTGCTTGTCTGCGTGATTTAGTAACTTCACCTGCAGGAACAACAGCAGCAGGGCTTTTAGTTTTAGAAGAAAATGGGGTCAGAGCAGCAATAATTAAAGCTGTTAAAGCTGCTGCAAAAAGAGGCGAGGAGCTATCAGAAGGGAAGTAGTGTTTGATGAGAATCATTCTTGGACTTGTTAACTATGCTCTGGTAGCATTAATATGGATAATAGTGTTTAGAGTGATTCTAGAATGGTTAGGGGTAGCTTTTGGTACAAATCCGATTCAACAGCTAATCTATGAGATAAGCGAAACTTTGCTGGCACCTGTAAGAACTTTTTTACCTACCATTTATGGATTTGATTTTTCGCCTGTAGTAGTCATTGTTTTGTTAGAACTATTATTAAGAATAATCTAAGGCAGGGATACCTTGTGAAAATAAATCGAGACTCTTTCCTTAAACTTGCAGGAGATGACGCAGACAAGCTGCTTTTGGCACACTTTATTGATCTTTGCGAGCAGGTTTTTTTAGATGTGCTTCCTAAGTGCGGACCATTTCTCAACCCTCGGGAACAGGAATTATGTGCGACAGTTTTTCGTCAAATAGAAGGTATTACCTACAGATTTGACGGAGGCTATAGAGATGCTGAACGCAAGCGGGGTATAATTCTACCTGATTTTTATGGAACAGATCCGGTTGATACCAAGATAAACGCTGTACTTTTACAAGGAAAATTCCCCCAAGAGATCGGTCATCGTGATTTTCTGGGGGCTGTACTAGCTACAGGTATTGATCGTTTAAGGGTAGGGGATATCATTCTTGTAGAAGGAGGAGCTCAGGTTCTTTTAGACAGGGATCTTGTTTTTTATCTAAAACAAAACCTGTTTAAAATTGGTTCTTATCCAGTTGAACTAGACGAAATTGATTTAGAGCAAATAGTTTCAAGTTGTGAAAAGGTTAAAGAGATCAAAACCACTGTTTCTTCTTTAAGGCTAGATGCAGTAGCCGCAGCGGGCTTTGGCATGTCACGCACAGCTATGGCCAGAGAAATTAAAGCTAAACGTGTTAAACTTAACTGGAAGGAAATAGATTCCCCCAGTGAGACAGTAAAAGAAGGCGCTATTATCTCTATTCGAGGTAGAGGTCGTGTAGAGATAGCTGAAGTCGGAGGTCTTACCAAAAAAGGTAGATATCATTTAAGCTTGAGACGGTTTCTATAGTAATTAGATTTACCAAAATAATTCAGACAAGCATTTTAAGCCATGGGATTTTTAAGATATGTATGGGGTCAAAAAAACACGTGAGTACTCTAGACGAGTATTGGGGTAGCAAATAAATACAAAGGCCATGCCCGGAAATTCTGGAAACATGGCCTTTTTTAGGTGAAAAGTTGTATTAGAAAGGCTTTTGGTCTTAAATTAGTTGGCAAGGTATCAAATAAAATTTGACCGCTAAGTTTACTTTGAAGGCAGAGCAAAATCATGGGCAACTGTTAAAAGATCTTTATCAAGCCAAGAATAATAAGTAAAAGACCTGGGATTAAAAAGCTGCTTTTATTTAGCCATATAGTTTTGAATCTGCAACCAAGGGTTAAGCCTAGCCTGAGAAGACCAACCTGTAAAAGAGCGACCACAGGTATTATCAAAAAGCTTATTTTCGTTAAACCAACACCAAAACCAGTTATAAAAGCATCTAATCCCAACGCTGTTCCTAAAAGAGCTGCTTCTTTGTTATCAATATCACCTGAACGGTCTAAATCTGCTTCATGCGGAGCTTTAAGGATCTTGACAACTATCCCCAGGGATTTTATTTGTATATCAGCTAAAAGAGGTTCTTGAGGGAAGGGTAAATCAATGGAAAAATTATTTAGTTTAAGATAGCTAACCCAACTTTGCATAAGTTGCCATATTCCTAACAATATAAGAATTAAACCACTGACTATATTACTAATATGAGCTGGGATTATGGTAGCAAAAAAAGCACCTATAAAAAGAGAAAAACTCATTAAAAGTGCAGTTATAAGAGCAATTACCAATTGCGCTCCTGGAAGTAACTTAGTGTTTTTAAGACCATAAGAACAACCGACTGCAAAACCATCTAGGCTAAGAGCTAGAGCTAGTAAGAGAAAAGGAAACGTACAGCTATTCATACTCATCACCTTTAAAAACTCTTTTAGATAATATTATATTTCTAAGGCGATGAGTCTGTTACTTAAAGCTAGGTTAAGGTTTAAGGATTTACTCCCAAGCAACGGTTTTGTTTAAGCGTTGCTTGGGAGTAAAAGTTAAGAAATAAGACCTGTGTTGGCCACTTGCTTAAGAAAGAATTTTCCCAAAGACTCAACGAATTTTTGTGCCATGAGTTGATAACCTTTTTCGGTGGGATGTAATCCATCTAGGGCTACTAAGTGCTCCTGTAAGTTAGTCTTTTCAAATTCAGCGTAGATATCGATGAAAAATGTCTTACGCTCTACAGCTACCGCTCTGATCGTCTCAACATACTTTTTGTGCCAGAGGGCTATTCCTCCCTTAGTCTTAATAAACAAGTCAATATTGTTACCAAAATAGTGGTTAAGTAGTTGGAGATATTTGTTTTCATCTAAAGGCGGAGGAGTAAGCAAAATAACTGTGATGGAGTTTTCTATCAAACGATCAATGATATTATTTAGGTTGGTAGCCAAGTCATTTGTTGACAGAGCTGGGGGATGATCTAAATAAGGGTTTTTGCTTACTTCTTTCCAGTTAAAATTGCAATCGTTACCACCGATTTCTAGCACCAGATAGTTAGGCTTAAGTTTTAAAACTTCGTTATCCAACTCTTTACAGGCTATATCCGAAGTAAGTCCGTTTTTGCCTTTGTTTATTATTTCCATACCTAAAGAATCAAGATATGATCTACAATACTTAACAAAGTTGTTCTCAGTATCAAAAGGGGTTAAAGAACCTTGCAGCCAGGTTTTACCTCTAATAACGCTATCACCGTAAAAGATCATCTTTGTTTTCACTATTTTTGTCCTCCTTTCCTTTTGGGGAACGATTGTTTTTTTGCATTATTTTTAGAACACCTTTAAGTTTTCTGATAGCTTTTTCATTATCTTTTATTTTAGCTTGGATATCAGCAATAGACTGAGCTGTGTTAGTACCTATAGGTTTAAAATTTTCATCGAAAGACTCTGTAATAACTTTAATCTGTTCAAGAGTAAAACCCAAGATCTGTAAATCACTGACAAAGCTGACAAACCTCACTGCATCTTCACTAAAGAGCCGATAGCCACTTGCAGAAGTTGAGCTGGGTTTAATGAGTCCTTTCTCTATCCAAAAATCCAGGGTTCTTTTAGTTAGTTTAAGTTGATTAGCAACTTCACCAACTGTAAAATAGCGATTCTTAGCAGGGGTTTTATTAATTTTTAGGTTGGTTATTTTAAGTATTTTACTTATATCTTGAAGGCTATAACCTAAAGACTGTAGAGATAGTATATGGTTTATTTGTTCGACTTCAGTAGCAGAAAATAACACTTCATGTTGGTTTTCTGAAAGAGGTTTGCTAACTAAGTGTAAACTGAGAAGGTTATCAAGAAACGCTTTGTTGATTTTGGTACTTTGAAGCAATTCCTCGAGACTGATTAAATCCATCTAAAAAGCACCACCTATACGTAGATGTTTGACTTAATTATAACTTATACGTGATACTTGTCAAGCTAAAATCCTAGAACGCTTGCTTTGATATAATCCTAGTTTTATAAATGCCTTTTTTGAATTACTTGCTATGAGAAAATTTCGACACTTGATTCGAAAGTGATAAAAGCTTATAATAGTAAATAATATCTTGGAACATCAAAACGTCGATGGGAACGAGTAACCAGGCAGATGCTGTCAGAGAGCCGTGTTTATTGGTGGAAGACCGGTCAGCTAACCTGATGAAGATCATCCCGGAGTGTACAGCTGAAACGAGTAGGTTGTGCCGGTTGCCGCCGTTAATTGGCTAAAGAGGATCTCTGATCAACTTGGGTGGTACCGCGGGCAATTTTCCCGTCCCTTGGGGGGCGGGTTTTTTTATGGAGGTGCACAGATGGACTATAGTAAAACATTGCAGCTTCCGAAAGATATCTTTCCTATGAGAGCAAATTTACCTGAACGTGAACCAAAGATTCAAAAGGAATGGGAAGAAAAAAAGATCTATGCGAAGGTGCAAAAAAAGAATCGAGAAAATGGTGGCCAAAAGTTTGTACTTCATGATGGACCCCCATTTGCCAATGGACATATTCATACCGGCCATGCTTTAAACAAAACCCTTAAGGATATTATTGTTAAATACAAATCAATGCAAGGCTTTGAGACTCCTTTTATCCATGGCTGGGATACGCATGGTCTGCCCATTGAGCAGGCTATGATTAAAGAACTCAAATTAAACAGACATGAACTAGATCCGGTTGATTTTCGCAATAAATGCCGGGATTACGCTTACAAGTGGATTAATATTCAAAAAGAGGATATGCAGCGCTTGGGTCTTTGGGGTGATTGGGAAAACTCCTATATCACCTTAAAACCGGAATACGAAGCAGTGCAAATCGGCGTCTTTGGTGAGATGTTTAAAAACGGCTATATCTATAAAGGTTTAAAACCAGTTTATTGGTGTACTAGCTGTGAAACAGTTTTAGCTGAAGCAGAGATTGAATATGAAGATTCAAAATCACCAGCTATCTATGTGGCTTTTGATGTTATAAAGGGTAAAGGCGAGATTAAAGAGGGAGATGCATTTATTATCTGGACTACAACTCCCTGGACTATTCCTGCCAATCTAGCCATTGCTCTAAATCCGGAATTCGATTATGTACTAGTGGATACAGGCAGTAAACGCTATGTTGTGGCTGAAGGTTTGTTAGAGAAGGTAGCCCAAAGCTGTGGCTTTGAGCACTATTCGGTAAAAGCTAAAGCTAAAGGGGCAGAATTAGAGGGTATTGTCTGCAAACATCCTTTATTTGATAGAGAATCTGTGGTTATTGTAGGTAACCATGTGACCCTTGAAACCGGTACTGGTTGCGTTCATACCGCACCAGGACATGGCCTTGAAGACTACGAGGTCGGTCAAAAATATGGACTTGAGATCTTCTCACCTGTAGATAACAGAGGTTATTTTACAGCTGAAGCTCTTCAGTATGGCGGCTTAAGTTTGGAAGAAGGTGGCAAAAAAGTTCTTGAGCATTTAAGTGAAAACGGCCATCTTTTAGCAAAGCAGTCTATTACTCACCAATACCCGCACTGCTGGAGATGTCATAAGCCGGTTATCTTTAGAGCAACCGAACAATGGTTTGCTTCAATTGAAGGATTTAGGCAAAAGGCCTTAGATGCTATTGCTAATGTGAAATGGATTCCTACATGGGGCCAAGATCGCATTGGAAATATGGTGGCTGAAAGACGAGATTGGTGTATTTCCCGCCAGAGAGTATGGGGTGTTCCACTGCCAATTTTCTATTGTAGCGAGTGTGGTAAGGAACTTGTTAACGAAAAAACAATTGCAGCTGTAAAAGAGCTTTTTGCTAAGGAAGGTTCGGTTGCCTGGTTTAAATACACAGCCGAAGAGATTTTGCCTGAAGGTACAAAATGTTCTCATTGTGATGGCACCAAATTCACTAAAGAAAAAGATATTATGGATGTTTGGTTTGATTCGGGATCAAGCCATGCGGCTGTTCTTAAAACCAGACCTGAATTAGCTTGGCCGGCTGATCTTTATCTGGAAGGCTCTGATCAACATAGAGGTTGGTTCCAATCCTCTTTACTAACTTCAGTTGCCACTACAGGTAAAGCTCCCTACAAATCTGTTTTAACCCATGGTTATGTGGTCGATGATAACGGTAGGAAAATGTCTAAGTCTTTGGGTAATGTAATTGCACCACGAGAGATAATAAACAAATGGGGAGCAGATATTTTACGCCTTTGGGTTGCTTCTGCGGATTACACTTCCGATGTGAAGGTTTCTAATAATTTGCTTAAGCAGGTATCTGAGGTATATCGCCGCATTAGAAATACTTGTCGTTTTCTCGTACAAAACCTAGACGACTTTGATCCGGTGCACGATTCTGTACCTTATGAAAAACTGACCCAACTAGATCAATGGACCTTGGCACGTTTATATGCTCTTAAGGAAAAAGTGACTCAGGCTTATGAAGAGTATCAGTTTCATGTAGTTTTCCATGCGATTCATAATTTCTGTGCCGTTGATATGAGTGCTCTTTATCTTGATGTGCTTAAAGATCGTCTCTATTGTGATCAAAAAGAGGGTTTAAGCAGAAAAGCTGCACAGACTGTGCTATATGAGACAGCTAGAGTATTAGTGGCGCTTTTTGCTCCTGTTATTCCTCATACTGCAGACGAAGTCTTTGCCTATTTGCCAGGAGAAAAAGAAGAAAGTGTCTTTTTAAAAGGTTGGCCCAAACTAAACCCCAAATACAAAAATGATAACCTCCTTGAGGTATATAAAAAGAAATTAGAACTGAGAGATGCCGTTTTAAAGGTCTTAGAAAAAGCCAGAGCTGATAAGAAGATAGGTCAGTCTCTAGAAGCAACAGTCTGGCTAAAACCTTTAGATACAAAAACCAAAACCTGGCTTGAAGAAATTGTGGATGAATTACCAGAGCTCTTTATTGTTTCTAAGGTTAAAGTGGGCGAATTTACGGGAGAGATTACCACTGAATTTGCCGAACTTAATGTAGCAATTGGTTTTAGTTTAGCTGAAGGCAACAAGTGTGAACGTTGCTGGAACTATTCTGAGACTGTTGGGAAAGACCTAAATCACCCGCAACTATGTCTGCGGTGTCGGAAAGTGTTAAATCTTTAGGTGGGTTAAAAAAAAGTCGGTTGCTAGACAACCGGCTTTTTTTATATTTATTATAGCTTTGGAAATTATGATAAGTAGCATCGAGTCTTGCTTGGACAAGAAATTCAAAGCAGTAATAAAAAACCAAGATACTTATGGTTTGTTTGGAGATTCTAACTAGGGGTGGAGCTATGCAAGAAGAAGAACATCGCTTGATGAACATACTTGAAGATATGCAGTTGGAACTTAAAAAAGCATATTGGGTCAGTGAGAAAAGAACTTGGTATATTCTCTGGCGACATTTTATTGCAGGCTTAGCTAAGGGGTTAGGAACTGCTTTGGGGGCAACCATAATTGCAGCTATAGCTTTTTATATCCTGGGAGTTTTAGCTAATCTAAATCTCCCACTTATTAGCCAATTTTTGGCCCGACTTGTTAAGTTAACTCAAATGCATATGTGAGGGAGGCATAATTATGCTCTATGATGATATTAGGACTAAACTTGCTCAAAGAGAAAAAGAATTAACCAATATGATTGCCAGAATAGATGATCGGACTCGAGTACCTTTTTCAGAATGGAGTGGGGAGTTATCAAGATATGATAATCATATCGATGTAGGAACCGATCTGTTTATGAGAGAGTCGGATCAGGTTATAAGACATCGAGCCCAAAAAGGTCTCGAAGATGTAAAAAGTGCTAAAGAGGCCTTAGAACAAGGTACATATGGCGTTTGCCAAACCTGTGGAGAGCCTATAGATGACAGCAGATTAAATGTTTTGCCGGAGAGTAGAAACTGTATCAACTGTGCTTTTGATCTTAACGATGACAAGACCTATCTTATTCCACAAGGTGATCTTGAGCCTAATGAATTTTGGGATGAAATGGCTATATGGGGCAGCTCCAATACTCTACAGGATGGACAAGCAGAAGAAGAAGAGTTAGAGGATAAACCTAAATAATTTAGCACCTAGTTAAGAAAAGGGGTACTCTAAAACTTTTTAGTTTTAGTAGTATCCTTTATTAGTGTGCCACGCATGGCGATTAACTAGACGGTGAAAGTCTGTTATGGGGGTATGTAGCAACCAACCATTAGCTCAAGGCAAGGGTGTCCACCGCGAGGTGGAATCTGAAGGAATCCAGCAGCCAAAGTTCCGACCTGAGGGACACGAACACGATTAGGCGCAAAACGTGGGGTAAGACTGCTATACAAGTTGAAGCCCTAAAGCTACAC
>JAHDNZ010000081.1 GCA_018435125.1 Bacillota bacterium
GGATTGTACATGTGTTTGACCCTCCAAAAAGTGTAAGAATTTTAGGGCTATTTATGTGTTTCCCTAGCATTATTCTAACATAAAATAGCCTTAAAGTCCAGTGCTATCAACGGTTAGAAGGGGATTTCAGTAGCCCCTAATTAATATGAGTACAGAGATGGGAGCGAAAGTAGCTGGGAAGGTAAAATATTCTAAGGATTTTTATCAAGCTGTTGCAGCTGGTAAAAGCATTGTAGAATACAATGAGTCTGAAAGCGCACGTGAAATTAAGCAGGTTTGGGAATTTATAAATAAGAACCTTGTATAATCTAATAGTCTATTTGAAAACGAAATAAAGATACAGAGGTTCCATTAAGAGCCCCTGTATCTTTATATATGTTGGGTTAAAGTTTTACTGCGTCTGTTTCAAAAGATCATAAACAATTAGCCAAAATGCTTAAGCTGGGTTATTATTGCATGGTATCAATTATTCTTTGCGCATTTTGCAAGTCCATTTGCAGCTGGCTATTTAGATCATAAGCTAGGTAATTGCCTTTATTAGCTACATAGTTAAAAACTCTTTCGTGCATGGTGATAGCTTGAGCAAGTTGCTTTTTAAGAAGCTCGCGAACTTGAGGCGAAGCAGCTTCAGCTAAAGCTGCAGCGTATGAAGTGATACTTTTTTTGCTAGCAACGAGTAGATCGGCGGCAATTACTTCGTCGCTTAGGATATTGGTATTAGCTGTATTGTTCACCAAAATTTTACCTCCTATTGAATATTGGCTTTAAGAACAGCTTGAATGTCTTGGATTTGCTGGAGGGTATCTTTCAGATCAAAATCTAGCAAGTCTTTGAGTGCTTTATCTTGAACGATATTTTTCATTGCTGAAGCTTTGGAAGCACACAGCGTTTTCTGGTTTAATATTTCATGGAGTTTGATTACTTCATGAAGAGAAAGGCTATACTCAGTCATCTATTTGACCCCCTTAATTCTTAGTGTGTCAAAATATAAAGCTCGCTATTAAGGAGAAATATTTTTCTTTAGGAAAAGAAAGCTAAAACTGCTTTTAAGTAAAGAGCTAGGAGAACAAAAAGGGCCTTTGTTGTTCTTGACTAATATAGCCTTAGTTATTTTAGGTTGTTTTTAGACAAACTACGTAGCTAGATGTTTTTGACACTCTGGAGTTCTAAAACTCTACCTAAAGCAGCATCGGCTGAAGAGATCATCATATTAAATCTGGTAAAGTCTAATATTGGTTCATAAACCCTTAAGCTATAAAGGTAAGCAACCATTATATCTTCAGGCGCCAGCTGTAGTTTGAGAATCAAGTAATAAGGTACATAGATAGTTAAGGTAAGACCTAAAGTATTGACTAGCTTAACTAAGGGCCAGTAGCTTAAATAAAAGCTACTGAGCTTTACACCGGCCCAAGTGGCCTGGCGGTTTAGATTTTTAAAGTGTTCAACTCTATCTATAGCTTTAGGATATAATTTTGCAGGGCTTCTAAAACGCAAATTTACACTTACTATATCGGTAAGATTACCAATCGACATTTGTTTGGTGTGGGCTAACCTTTTTGATCTTAGATATCCCCACTTACCAAGATAATAAAGAATAGGGACAATAATAAAGGTTACTAGACTCAAGATGGGACTCCAAGTATAAAGTAAAATCAAAGCCCAAATGAGTTCTAAAAAACTAACTACCAGGCCTCTTAAAGGAATAACTATAGCCTCACTTACCTGGTCGGTATCAGTTATAACTCTAGCTACAATATCTCCTTCCTTGAGGGAATCCAGATCGGTTTTAGGAGCCTTTAAGCTCCAATAAAAAGCATCTGTTCTTAGATCCTCGCATATTCGATAACCAAGCGTGGAAACCAGATAAGCATATAATTGCATGATAAAACTTGAGCTAAGATATACAATAGCAAAGATAAAAATATAACTAAGTGGCTTGTTACCAATTAATCTTATCCATAAAATGCTGAGATTTTTCTTAGGTGTCCTAGTCAGTATATCTATAAAAGTAGCCATGATTTGCAAAGGTAGCAGATTTAGACCTGAGGTTATAACAGATAAAAGAAATATTAATATCAATCTTCCTTTATATGGTAATAAGTAGTGGTTTATCTTTCTATAAAATGCCATACTATGATTCACATTTTCACCTCAGTTAACAAAAGTTTTCTTGTTTAGAGTTATGTAAAAATTGTTAGTTTAAGAACCAATACTCCTGAGAGAACTTTTTGGGATTTAAACTTTAGCGTGATAAATGTGATTCGCGGTCAATTACAGCTAGTTGGTGATAATTACGAATGTTAACTTAAAACAGACAGAAATAATTAATGAGCTTACAAAATAAATTGCTATTCTACAAAAAGAGAACGAACATTTGAAAGTAGAAAAAGGTGATTATAGCTACAGGAAAACTTATTAGTGAAGGCTTTGACTGCCCTTATTTAGATTTTCTAACACTTCCAATATCATGGAAAGGAACTTTGCAACAATATGTAGGCAGACTTCATCGTCAGTATGAGGGTAAGAAAAAGGTGGTAGTTTATGATTATTGTGATGGTGCATTTGCGGTATTAAAAAAGATGTATCAAAAAAGATTAAAGGGTTACGAAATGTTAGGTTATGAAATAAATGAAAATCAGTTTAATTTATTTGAAACTGAAATCTAACTTAGTATGTTTACCGCTAGTAAACTTAACGAGGTGAAGTGTAAGCATGAAGTGGGAAAAGCCTTTCGATTGTAATATGCAAGTTAAAAAGAGGCTTATGGCTTTGGTTATGGTCTTGTTTTTTTCAACTTTAAGCTTAGCGGTGAATCTAAAAAATGGTATGGCTTTAGTCTATAGCTTTGATACCGCAAAATATGTCGGCGAAGCCAAATATAGAAAACAGTTTGATAACTTAAGAGACATTTTAGAAAACAATTTTATGGCTGTAGACTGTCTGGATTCAAACTCGGTGGGTAATGGAGCTCTTGATTATTACAAATTGGCTATTTTAGTGGGTAACAGCTGTATCTCAGATACTGAATTAGCTTACTACCAACAGCATGTAAATAACGGTGGCTATCTCATTGCAACCTATGATGCTTCTTTAAGAGATCAAAACGGAGTGCTTAGAGATAACTTTGGACTTAAAGATCTCCTAGGAATAAGTTGCAGTTCTTTTCTACCAGATAAAGCTTTAATCAGCGAATTTTTGGCAGGAAAGATCTTGCCTGAGCCTATTCTAGTTTTAACACCTAACTTTTTACTAGTGCGACCTGATGGAGGTGGTGTCTCTAAAGGAGCTTTTTATCAATCAGGCGAGGTAATTAAAAACATCACCCCTTTAATTGCAACCGAGAAGACCTTATATCTGGCTGAGGACATTTTTCAAGAAGAACTACCCAAAGGTCTTGTTGATGTCTTAATCTATGGTATCGAGCACTTCTTGAAAGACGAGGCTTTTAGAGGCCAATTTTCGATAGAAGTAGAAGATATTAAGCCTACTATAGATGAAGCTATAAGTAGCTACCTTACAGTTGAAAGAGAGTTTAAAAACGTTGAAAGATCTTGTGAGGAGATATCCTTTGAACAAAGCCAAGCCTATCTAGAAGCCCGGCAAGTTTATCAGGCTCTTAATTTTGCTATCGATAAAAAATTAGGCCTTAAAGCGGCAAATTACCTTGTAAGACTAAAAGAACTTACTGAAGCTATGTTACCGGCAATATTGCCGGTACGTTTTGCTGAAGCAAGAGGGGTTTGGGTAGATAGTCAGAGTCTGGAAGCGTTAAAAACCGAAACCGACTTTCGCAATATTGTGCGAAGACTACACCAAGCTAACATCAATATGATCTTTCCTGAGACCATCTATAAGGGAGCAACTCTTTATCCTTCAAAGATAGCTACACAGCATACAGCCTATCGTGAACTTGGTTTTGATCCTTTAGCTGTTATTATTGATGAAGCCCATAAATTAAATATTGAAGTTCACCCCTGGGTGTGGGTCTTTTGTGCCGGTTATTCACATCAGTTTGGCCCACTGCTTATAGAGCATCCTGAGTGGATTGAGCTAGATCAAGAGGGTCGAGCTTTTTCTAATTGGGAGTACGGAACAGCTTGGATTAATTCTTCTCATCTTGAGGCCAGAAAATACCTTTTAAACCTTTTTTATGAATTGATAACCGAATATGATCTAGACGGACTTAATGTGGATTATCTTCGTTATAACGAAGATAGCATTGGTCATTTCGGCTTTTCAAACTACAGTAAGACTGCTTTTAAAAGAGCTGCCAATTTAGACCTAGACTCTATTATTATCGGTAGCTCTGATTGGATTAAGTTTAACCAATGGCGCGAAGAAAACATTACTTCTTTCCTTAGAGAAATAAACTTGATGTTAAAATCCACAAAGCCTGAGCTTTTAATTTCAACTTCGGTATCAAGTGATCTTGATTATGCAAGAGCTGAAGTTATGCAAAACTGGCAACATTGGGCAGATAATGGTTATATCGATTTTATTAAAGCTATGGACTATCGTAAGGAGGTATCCACTTTTAGGTCTAATGCTAAAAGAGGTATTGAATGGGCAGCTGATAAAATTTGGGTTTTCCCTGGCATTGGTATGTATGCCAATGATCGCTTTGGCAATATTGGCCAGATAAAAGCCACAAGGACAATCGGTGCTACCGGTGTCGCTTTGTTTTCCAACCTTAGTTTTCAGGCAGAAAAATATACAGATGCTAAAAAAGGACTGTTTAGAGAACAAGCGCTAATACCCATGAGAGAACCTCTAGAAGCTATAAAAGTTTTATTGGAAGAAGCAGCCGAAAAGTTAGAAAGAGCCAGTAGTCTAAAAAGTCCTAATAACAATACTAAAGAACCATCCCTAATGACTCAAGCAGTTTTAATAAAAGAAACTTTAGAAAATCTCCATGGCTGCGAACTTAATCTAGATTTAACTAAACAACTAGAGACTGAATTTGATGTTAATATAGCTAAACTTACCAAGCTTAGGAAAGAAAGTATTATTAGAGGTAATGAGCAGGAAGCTCTTTCAAGTCCACTTTTTACAGCTAAACGAATTTTATCAATCTATCTCTTTCAACAAGCAGCCAAGGAGTATCAACCTCCAACACCAAGAACTAACTAAAAAAACCTTCTTAGCTATTCGAATATAGAATAAATCTTATTCTGGGTGTTACAATCTACCCTTAGGAATTTAAAAAAGCAGTGGTTTGTTAGTAAAATTGCTGCTTTTGAGAGGATATGGTTTAATTTAGATCGCAAACTGATTTATTAAAAAAATTAACACTCACTGCCAATATTGTCTTTAATGCTTGTGCAAGTTAGTTTTTTGGTATATAGTAAATTGGTAATAGTCCAGACACTGGAATAATGGTTACATTCAAGCTTAGACTGGTTAACTAAAAGATGGGGTGAACAAATTGACCAATAACAAGCCTCTTTTTATCGGTATTATTGGTGGCAGTGGAGCAGGGAAAACTTATTTATGCAGGGAGCTAATAAAAAAATTAGGTTCAGACCAGGCAACTCATATTCAAGTAGACCTTTATATGTATCCGGAGGCCAAAACAAATAACAAACCCGAAGCAATTGATTTTGATTCACTTCATAAGGAGCTAGAGTTGCTTATTAGTGGGCAGGAAATTGTTGAAAGAAAGTCTCATAATATACTTAAACCCAGTGGGATTTATCTTATTGAAGGTCATTTGCTTAAGTACGATCCTAAACTTTATGAGATGTTTGATTTAACAATGTTTATCGATCTCGATAAAGAAGAAAGGCTTTTAAGGCGCATAGAAAGAAATGTCGGCTATGGCTGGGATCTCAAAGGCGTTATTGATTGGTATCGAAAGGATGTTAAAGAAAACTACGATAATTATGTAGAACCATGTAAAAAGGATTGTGATTTAATCCTTTGGGGTGAATTAAATACCAAAAAAATAGAACTCTTAGCATTGTTAATTCAGTCCTTAAAAATGAAAAAAGAAAATATTAACAACTAAGGCCATAAGATGGCCTTTTTCTTTTTTAAAAGCCTAAAGTCGAAACGATTATACCAGGATTAATTTGCTTAGACAAGAATATTAATATGAGAAAAATAAATAACGCGCTAAGGAGGCATGGTTATGAGTGTTAAAAAGGTAATCGGGATAGGTTTAAGTATTGTGCTGCTAGGGCTTAATCTAATTGCAGCCCAATTAAGCTTAGAGTCTTATGAAGATAAGGTTCTGGGAGGCTGGCTTGGTCAAATGGTTGGCAACATTTTTGGCATACCGACAGAAGGACAGTTTATTTTTTCTCCTGGTCCTCAAAGCCTAACTTATTACCAAACACTTCCGAGTTCTGCCATAGCCGACGATGATACATTTAATGATCTGGTTTGGCTCTCTGCTCTTGAAAAATATGGTCTCGAATTCACCAGCAGGGATCTGGCTTTGGAATGGCAAGAACAGATTAAAGCCGGAGATATGGCCTGTGCCAATTATATAGCTAGGTTAAATATAGAAAAGGGGATTATGCCGCCCTTATCAGGGCATCCCTCAAATAATCCCTATAGTTTATACATTGACGCTCAAATCGAAGCAGATATCTTTGGACTAATATCTCCGGGAATGCCAGATGAGGCCTGCAGGTATGCCTCCACAATGAGTGAGTTGATGTGCTATTCCGACGGTGAATATGGAGCAAGATTTATAGCAGCCATGTATGCTTTAGCTTTTATCGAAGATGATATTCCAACAATTATCACTACCGCCCTGGAGTTTATTCCTCGTGTTAGTCGCTATTATGAAATAATAAAGGCTAGTATAGAGGCATATAAGCAATTTCCTGATAATTTTAAGAGAGCTAGATCGCGTATTCTTCAAAAATATTACAAAAGCAGTATCACTCCTAGTGGTGGGTGGGTTCAGGCTGATATCAACGGTGCCATGGTTGTTCTAGCTTTATTATATGGCGAGGGTGATTTTGATAAAACTCTAGCTCTTGCAGTTTGGCTTGGCTTAGATAACGATTGTAACGCTGCTACGGCAGGAGGTATTATCGGGACAATAATTGGCGGGAAAAGGATACCGGAAAAATGGACTCTACCTCTCCAAGATCTCTATCTAAATGGAGGCAGGTTGAAAAATGTCCCTTATTATCTAAAGATCACAGATATTGCCAAAAGAACGTTAGATATCGGTCTAAAGAATGTTGAAAAAAACAACGCTTTGTTCAAAGATGATTTAATTGAACTACCCAATTATTCAATCGTAACTCCGGATTACAAACAACCCTGGTCCGATGATGAGGTTGCTTCCGGTATCTGCAAAGGCTGGAATGATGAGTGGCAGATCCAAAACCTTGGCTGGGATATGAACCCAGGAATTTTATCAAGTTATGAAGGGCGGACTAATGTCTTTGCCTCCCATCCTCTAAACCAAAACAAACCTTTTGCTTTTGTAAGAACAGTTACTTTACCTGAGAATAAAACTGCTATATTAAAGCTAGGGGTAACTAGTTTTAACGGCAATACACATCCTACGCATTTTGAAGCAGACTGGCTGTTAAGAGTTTATGTAGACGATAAATTGATTTTCGAAAAACTAATTGCAAGAGAAGCCGGCAAGATTAAATGGTATGATTTAGAAGTCTCGCTGACCGAATATGCTGGCAAAACTATTAATCTTAGAGTAGAAAATGTTCCTAACAACTGGTCTTTTGAAGCTGCTTACTGGGATTACCTGGATCTGGAAATAAATTAGTTTATAAAAAAGAATTAAAGGCCAACTTAATGACAAGTTGGCCTTTAATTAATACCAATATTAGTTTGCTACCGGGACAACAATATAATAGCTGTGAGCTTCCCAAATACTATTGGCATTAACCGGTATTAAGCCAGAGAGATACATGCGCGGATAATAAAGTTTAACATGATCAGAAGATAAGTCCCAGATTAGAGCACCTGCTGAGGTATGGACAAAGTTATCTACAGAACTAGAGTCGGTTAATCCAGCTATCATACCCCAACCGTTATCTCCATACATCAAAGTTTCTGTTACTTTCTGCCAGCCTTGGCGTCCGTCGGTACGTTTATTGTCAATAAAGCTTCCCGATACATCACCCATTTTGAAGTGACGACCATGTTTTTTCATAATGGGCAGCATACACATATAAGCTCGATCAAAAAGCAGATCCGTATGCCAGGTAGTTTGCTGATAAAAGTCAAAACGGTTAGGGGTTGAAAGATCGATCACATATTTTCTTTCAACACTGCCAACAACTTGTTTGTTCTCGGGATAGACTAAATCTGTAGTTTCTTTAATTATAAGATTTTTGGTAATCTTAGTAGTACCGCTTATGATCTCTTTACCATCGACAACAAAGGTGAGTGTTCTTAAGACTTCGTTACCGTGATTGCCACCCATCCATTCTAAATTGCTACCGTTTATTGGTTTAGCATAGTAGACATATTCCCAGTCTGTACCAGAAGTGCCGGAGATGTAATCTTTGTTAAGAGAGACAGCAAAGATATTCCAAGTACCCCAGCTTTTCAGTTTAAACTCCCAGGAGATAGTTTTGCCTTCCCAAGGGATATGTAGGGCAGCATCATAATTGTTTTTGGTAAATAACCCGGCATTAGCACTGGCCATAGAACTACTTAAAAGAAATATTATTAAAAGAATAGACCACATGTTATTTCCCTCCTAAAAATTTAGATAGCAAATCTGCTACCTAGAAAAGTTCTGCAAAGATGAACCCAAAACCTACATTAAAATCAAAAAAATGATAATGAATAACAAAACAAAACCAGATAGTTCTATTAGAGTGAAGGCTAAGGGCTTACTGTATCACTTATTAAGAAGTAATAACTTACACTTAATTAAAAATCTCTAGCCAGTTTTTGGCGTCTGACTTTGTTGAAAAAAAGCTGCAAGAGAAGAGAGACAAAACCTACCTCTTCTTTTGCAGCCTACTTTTGAAACAAAAGTAATGTTCTATTTGTTATTTAGCTTGTATAGTAGTTTCAAAATAGCAGATTGTAATACCATAATTAAGAACTTTTTCCTGATCAACAGGAACTGTAAAAACAGTTATAACCCCCTGGTGTTTGCTATTTGGGGTTGCTGTTATAAGCGAAAGAGGGCGAGCACTGAAAGTAGTAGGGGTTTCTGTTTCTTGCGCTAAAAGAGAGAAATATAAAGGTTCATAACCGACTGCCGATGATAATAGAGGTATCACACTTTCATTTACATCAATCGTAGCTGAGATACTACCTGAAGTTCCACAAGAGACAGCGATATTAGTTACATCCGGACCATAAGCGTTTTTCCAACAGATGCGTGGGTAACCGGTGACACTCCAGGTTCCATCGGCGTTTTTAGTAAGAGTATAGGTACCTTCTCCACAAATGGACAGATCGGCAGTTTTAATTGTGTCATTTACAGTAACCTTTCCGGTTAAAGGTAGTTTCCACTTAAGGTAGGCAGTAGCTGAAGGACCATCTACATCAACTTTAACAACTTGCTTTTGCCATTTACCGACAGTAAACTCAGCACCTAACCAAACAGATTCATTTCTAGTTGTACTTTGAGCATCTTTTGCTTGGTTAAAATCTTCAGGAAAGTAAGTGGCATCCGTAGGAGACAAGGGTGAGGACATTTCATTAGCCGTCTTTTCTACGGCTGCTTTGTCTTTGTTAAAAAAACACCCAGAGAACAATAAGACACCAACTAACAATAAGGGTATTATTTTTTTCATTTTCATTACCTCCCAATATAAAGTTTATTACTAGTTACCGCTTATTTAAATAGTCATTTCTACATATATTTTGTTTTTATCAAAATAAATAGGGGAACGGTAATAGCTTCATTATTAGAGAGAAAAGTTTTCTTTTGGTTACCAAGATAATAGTAACCAAGATAGAGGAAAGAACTACCTTGGTCCGAAAACGTTTTTAGCGAGCTTAAAATAAATTTACCTTTTAGGAAATTAAAAGCTAAATAAACGCTAAACTTCTGGAATGCAAGTTAATAGGGTTGGTTTTGGCTGAGCAAAAGTGTAACGAGGTGTAACGAGAATATTGTAGCAAAAATATTGCTTGCATTATTAAAAAAGGAGTGATAGTATAAAAACTCTTGCCAAATAATGGTTACTATATGATTGTTAGGGGTTTAAGATCTATGATTGAACTTAAAAATATTAACAAAACATTTAAGGTAGCCAGAAGAAATTCAGGCTTTAGCGAAGCGGCTAAATCATTTTTCAGAAGAGATTATGAGCTGATTCAGGCCTTGAAAGATATAACCTTTACTATAAAAGAGGGAGAGATGGTAGGTTATATTGGTCCTAATGGTGCAGGGAAAAGTAGCACCATCAAGATCATGAGTGGTATTTTAACTCAGGATAGTGGAGAATGTATCGTAAATGGCAGAATTCCTTGGAAAGAGAGAATAAGCCATGTTAGCGAAATCGGAGTAGTTTTTGGTCAACGTTCGCAACTTTGGTGGGATGTACCTGTTATTGACTCGTTTGAACTTATTAAAGATATCTATAAAATCCCCCCTAAGACCTATAGAGTTAATTTAGATGAATTAATCTCTTTGTTGAATATTGGAGAGGTTATCAAAACTCCAGCTAGACAATTGAGTTTAGGTCAAAGGACAAGATGCGAGATAGCTGCCTCACTTCTACATAATCCGAAGATCCTTTTTTTAGATGAACCTACCATAGGATTAGATGCGGTTTCTAAAATTGCAGTGCGAGAGTTTATTAAAACAACTAACCAGAGACATAATACCACAGTAATTCTTACTACTCATGATATGCAAGATATAGAGGCATTAACTGAAAGAATAATTCTCATTGGCAAAGGACAGATCTTGCTTGATGGAGCCTTAACTGAACTAAAAAAGAGATACTCAGATAAAAAGACCATCACCGTTGAGTATACGGGTAATAAATTTACCCTAGATGAAGGTATGACCTGTCTTGAACAGCTAAAAGGACATGCAAAATTTGTCCTTGATACTAACATACTTTCGGTTTCTAAAGCTATTTCTGAAATATCCAGGCAGGTTGAGGTCTTAGACATTTCAATATCCGGCGCAACTGCTGAGGAAATGGTTGTCTCCTTATACGAGGAATACAAGATATGAAAAAATACTTAAGCTTTTTTAAAATACGTTTTCTAAACGGACTGCAATATCGCACGGCAGCCTATGCAGGTGTAGCGACTCAATTTGCCTGGGGATTTATGTCACTATTAATGTTTTCTGCCTTTTATAAGACCAAACCGGAGGCCTTTCCGATGGAGTTTTCTCAGGTATCATCATATATTTGGTTACAACAAGCTTTTTTGGCTTTGTATATGGTCTGGTTTTTAGAAACAGATATCTTTTTAGCCATTTCTAATGGGAATATTGCTTATGAGCTTTGTAGACCGATCGATTTATATAATATGTGGTATGCCAAAAACTTAGCCAGCAGATTTTCCAAGGCAGTTTTGCGATGTCTACCAATTCTTCTGATAGCTTTTTTTCTGCCAAGGCCATATGGGTTATCTTTACCTGAAAATACAATCACCCTGTTAGCTTTTCTGCTTTCTATGTCCTTAGGTGTATTAGTTGTAATTGGCATCTGTATGCTTATCTATATTGCGACCTTTTATACCCTCTCTCCCATGGGTGTGAGGATTGTAGCAATATCTTTTATAGATTTTTTTTCTGGGGCAGTGATTCCTCTGCCATTTTTGCCAGATAAAACCCGCATTGTCTTACAGCTTCTGCCTTTTGCTTCCATGCAAGATATTCCATTTAGAGTGTATTGTGGACATATAACCGGTTTAGATAGAGTTATTGGAATTCTATTGCAATTGTTTTGGCTTGTTTTTCTTATTACTCTGGGCAAATTCTTTATGAAAAAAGCTTTAAAAAAGATAGTGGTACAAGGAGGGTAAAAATGAGACTTTATCTTAAATACCTTTCTATCCATCTTAAAAGCCAGATGCAATATAAAACCTCATTTCTTCTTACCTTGCTAGGTCAGTTTTGGAGCTCTTTTGCTATGTTTTTAGGAATCTATTTTATGTTTTCTCGCTTTCAAAGCGTAGAAGGCTATACTTACTCCCAGGTATTGCTTTGTTTTGCTATTGTCCTTATGGCTTTTTCTCTAGCAGAATGCTTGGTAAGAGGGTTTGATACCTTTTCTGTAATAATAAGTAACGGAGAGTTTGATCGTATTATGGTGCGGCCTAGAAATGAGATGTTTCAAGTACTCGCTTCCAAAGTGGAATTATCACGCCTAGGCAGGCTTATCCAAGCCACGATAATATTACTTTATGCACTTCCCTCTAGTGGTATTGTTTGGACTTTCCCTAAGATTCTTACACTCATACTGATGGTATTTGGTGGTATAGCTGTTTTTTCCGGGCTGTTTGTTGTCTATGCCTCTTTGTGTTTTTTTACCATTGAAGGTCTGGAGTTTATAAATATTTTCACCGATGGAGGCAGAGAGTTTGGTCGATACCCCTTTTCTATCTATGGCAATAATGTTTTAAAATTTTTTACTTTTATTGTTCCTCTGGCACTGTTTCAATACTACCCCTTCTTATATTTGATAGGTAAAGTAACTAATCCACTTTATATGCTAACACCAATTTTATGCTTTTTCTTTTTGCTTCCTTGTTATTTTTTATGGCGTTTAGGAGTTAGTCATTATAAATCAACAGGTTCTTAAAGAATAACTAGAAAAAGGTTGGATCTATATGATGGTTGGTACTGCTGTCATTAAATTATATGCACCTTGGGTACATTCCCTAAAAGAGAAGCGGATGGAAGTTAAAAAATTAATTGAAAGGGCTAAAAATAAATTTAATATTTCCATCGCTGAAGTGGAAGAGATGGATCTCCACCAGTCAATTGTTATTGGGATTGCCTGCGTGGCCAATAATAACAAGCAAGTAAATTCTATCCTAAATGAAGCTATAAATTTTATCGAGACCAATACTGAAGCTGAGCTTGTTGATATTAGCGTAGAGATCTACTGACTTTAGCTTTACAATCTAGTTTGCTCCTAAAGCTTTTCTTACTACCATAGAAGTCGAAAATATTTTAAAAAGCTCACCGGTTATAAGGGGTACTAGACTCAAGCCAAATACCAGCAACCACTGCAATGTGGTTAAACTAACCAGAGAAAATACCTCTTTTATACTTGGCACCAGAAATAACGGTATAATTAGCAAAACAGAGCTAATAAAGGCATAGATCATCATCCGATTTGAAAACAAGCCTTTTTTAAAGACACTCTGGTGCTCAAAACGACAATTAAAGGCTTTAAATAACTCGCCAAGGGTAAGGGTTAAAAAGGCCATAGTCCTACCTAAGGCTAAATTATTAAAGCGATATAAACCAGTTAAAAAAGCTAAAAGGGTAAGAAAAGAAAGTAAAGAGGCTTGTAAAAGAACAAATCCCCATCTCTTTTTATCTAAAAGAGGTTCTTTGGGACTGCGTGGTTTTTGTTGCATTATATCTTCTTCTCCTGCCTCAACACCTAAGGCTAAAGCTGGGAAAGCATCTGTGACCAGATTGATCCATAATAGATGCACAGGGGTTAAAGGCAGAGGCAGTCCGATTAACATGGAGATAAATATGACCATTACTTCCCCTAGATTACAGGAAAGCAAAAAGTAGATCACTTTTCTGATATTGGTATAAATTATGCGCCCTTCATTTATAGCACTTACTATTGAAGCAAAATTGTCATCCAAAAGAACCATATCGGAGGTTTGTTTAGCCACATCAGTCCCCGAAAGGCCCATGGCTATCCCGATATCAGCCCTTTTTAAGGCAATGGCATCATTAACTCCATCACCGGTCATGGCTACAATATGGCCATTTTCTTTTAAGGCTTGAACTAACATCACTTTATTATCGGGTGATACTCTAGCAAAGATAGAAACTTCCTCAACTATCTTTTGAAGTTCATTCGGAGTGAGTTTACTAAGCCCTTGCCCGGTAACCACTCTAGTCTTGGTATCACTGATGCCGATTATTTGGCCAATCGCAAGAGCAGTAGGGGCATAATCACCGGTTACCATTATCGGTTTTATACCTGCTAGGCGGCATTTAGAGATCGCTTCTTTAGTCTCTTTGCGGGGAGGGTCAATCATGCCCATAAGACCTAAATAGACTAAGCTTGCTTCATCTTCCGGCCTTAACTTATCAGGTTTACTAAAAAGATCTTTATAAGCAAAGGCCATAACCCGCAAAGCTTGGGCCGACATTTTGTCAACTTCACTAATCAAGCGACTTTTTAAGGTAGCATTTAGAATGGTTTTTTGTCCATCTAAATTGATGTAGGTACACTTTTTAATTATTTCATCGGGAGCACCTTTAACATAGAGCTTATAATAATTCTTATAGCTATTAAGAGTACTCATACATTTGCGTTTAGATTCAAAAGGCAGCTCTAAAACCCGGGGGAATAACTTATTCAACTCATTTTTATCCAATTTAGCTTTATGAGCTACTACCACCAAAGCACCTTCTGTAGGGTCACCTAAAATGTTATAGTGATCGTTTTTTTTGATTAATTCAGCATCATTACATAACAGACCGGCTGTAAGCAACTCATTAAGACCGGTCTTTTTACCTTTAACTAGCTCAAACAGGCCAAAAGGCTTGTAACCACTGCCGGTTACTTTAAGATACCCATCAGGCAGGCTAATTTGCGTGACCGTCATTTGGTTTTGGGTTAGAGTCCCGGTTTTATCAGCGCAAATAACTGTGATAGTCCCTAGTGTTTCTACGGCGAGTAACTTGCGAATAACCGCATTATTTTTACTTATATTGGTCATACCCAAAGCTAATATTATGGTCACAATAGCTGCTAGCCCCTCAGGTACAGCCGCAACAGCTAGGGAAATGGCTGTTAAAAAGAGATGTAAAGGACTATCCAACCCCCTTAAAAGACCGGTGATAAACACCACCGCACAGATTATAATAACCCCAAGGCCGATTCTTTTACCTAATACCGCAAGCTTTTCTTGCAGGGGTGTCGTGGTGGTATCAATAAAAGAGATGGCCTGAGCGATTTGGCCGATCTCGGTTTGCATACCGGTAGCTACCACCACACCTAGCCCGCGTCCATAAGTGACGGTGGTATTCATAAAAGCCATGTTTTTTCTCTCACCGAGTTGGGTGGCATTACTACAGATTTTTGCCCCGTCTTTTTCGGTAGCTATCGACTCTCCGGTTAGAGCAGCTTCTTGAATCTCTAAGTTACAAGAATCTATAAGTCTTAGGTCAGCCGGGATGTTATCACCGGTTTCCAAAAGAACAATATCACCTGGGACAAGTATTTCAGATGGGATCTGTTCCCATAAATAATTACGTAAAACTTTAGCTTTTAAACTACCCATAGCTGAGAGAGCGTCAAGTGCTTTATCAGCTTTATTTTCCTGAATCAATCCAAAGATAGCATTTATAATTATGATCGAGATAATTAATGAGGCTTCTAAATATTCACCCATTATGATGGATAAAAAGGCAGCCACAACTAATATTAAAACCAGGAAATTACCCAGCTGATCCAACAGCTTTTGAAAAAGTGTACGTCCTTTTGGTTTGGTTAATTGGTTGAGACCATATTTTTTTTGGCGGTTGTTAACTTCATAGGTACTTAATCCAGCCTTAACATCTACAGCTAGATTTTTTAAAACCTGCTCCTGACTCATAACATGAAATTCCACATTATCCCTTCTTCCTGTCTGAAACTGAAAGAAATTGAAGATAGTGTTAATTTAACTACTTGGAACACTGTTATGATCATACCTAAGTTTCTATACAGCTCCTGCTAAAAAGGTTGTACAAATTAAAAATAAAAGCTGCTAAAAAACTCTCTTGAGGCTCTTTGTATAGACTTAAAACCTATCAAAAAGGAGCTTTAACTGTCAACTGGCTTAAGCTTTAGTGGTAGCAGTTGCTTTATCTTAGTACAGGTAAACTAGCCAATATGAATATTTAGAGATGGCCTAAAACTTACCCCCTACAGGGGATGTTTATAAGGGAAGGTCTAACTGATTTTAGGGAATAAAAGAGGTGCCTGAAAAAAATTCAGGCACCTCTTATTTCTCTGGTATCTAAAAGAGTTTACTTATCAAAATAAAGATCATCCGGGGTGTTAGTTTTGAAGTTATTAGCATTTAGGACATGCTCGCTAGTAAGAATATCCCCTAAGTTGTTTTTAATAAAAGAGTCTTTTTGGATATATAAACCACCACCACAAGGAGGAGTACCTACATTTTGTTGGCCGGCACTGGCAATATTACTTTGAACAGTGTTATTTTCAAAGATCAGAATACTGGTTTCAGCTAAGAAAAGACCCCCACCCCAAATGGCAGTATTACCGATGAGAGTACCGGAATTCATTGTAACTTGGCATCTAGTGCTATAGATTGCTCCCCCTGAGACGGATGCTTTATTATAACCAAGATGGTCAAATTCCATCTCAAGGGTGGAATTTGAAAGGTAGATGGCGCCACCATAGGTATCAAAAGTAGCATAACCTTCATTATTATTAATAATGTTTTCCTTTAATGAAAGAGTACATGAATCTGCACACAAAGCTCCTCCAAAGTTACGGGCTATATAATATTCGTCGGTTGTAGCATGCACTTTATTGCTAAGTATGGTATTTTTTTCAGCAGTAAAATTAACATTACTTAAATTGATTGCTCCCCCGGAAGCTGAAGCACCAACATTAAAATAAGTTTCTACAACATTAGCTTCAAGGGTGTTTTCAAGCAGAGTAAGCCTACCTCCTTCAGCAAAAATGGCACCACCGTAAGCAACACTTCGTGGTATTTCAAGGGAAGCTAGATTTTCTCGGATAGTATTTTTGCTAAGTGTCAGGTTGCAATGCTCCGAATAGATTACACCGCCGTTCCCGGCTTGATTTTGAGAAATGATGTTTTGCTCCAAAATAACGTCCTCACTGTGATAAATAGTGAAGCATCCACCCCAACTGTTATTTCCCAAAGCTTTATTACTACTGATTATATTCCCATTAATGGATAGGTTACAGCTATTAGCATAGAGTAGACCACCATAGGTCTGGGAACGAGCAGAGTCAGTAGTATTATCATTTAGCCGATTGTTTTTAAGAGTTAGATCAACATTGGCAATATAAATGGCTCCTCCGAAAGCCTGATAATAAAATGCAGAAGCAGTGTTGTTTCTGATAGTGTTATCTTTTAAAACCACTGTAGAATGCTCAGCATAGAGTGCGCCGCCATAAGCAAAATTCTCAGCAGAAGCAGTATTGTTTCCAATATCATTTTGAGTTAACGTTATTTGGCTGCCGGCAATATAAAGTGCACCGCCAAAAGCTTCTTGGTTGGCAATTACTCCGGTACCATTTGTTAACGTAAAGCCACTTATTACTACATTTTTACTACAGCCCACAGCTTTAATACATGGTCCGGTAAAATGGCCATCTATGACAGTATTTTTCCTGGTTTCGTTATCACTTGGATTAGTAGAGGTTAAGGTAAAACCGCCTTTACCTTTAAAATCTAGATTCTCTGTATAGGTTCTTTGCGAAACTATAATAGTTTCTCCTTCTTTAACGGCGTCGATGGCTGCTTGAATAGTGGCATATTTTTGGGGAACTAAAAGAGGCTCTGCAGTTTTAAAACTAGCGGTAACATTTTTAGCTGCTGTCATGACTACCACAGCTTCAGATTCATTACCGGAGGCATCGCCTGTATAACAGTCAAATTGAAAGCCATTATCAGCTAAAGCCTGTAAAGTTACTCTAGTGTCGTATTCATAGCCTAAATTATAATCATCAGGTGTTTTTATTACCGTACCATTACCGTTAATAACGATAGTGAGAGGATATTTTTTCTTAGCTTCTACAGGTCCAACCCAAGCACTGGTATTGTTATTATAATCGACGGCATTAAGCCAATAATACCACTTGGTAGCATTCTCAAGAGGTAAATCGCTATAGCTATTTGTTGTAAGCAGAGTAGTATTTAATACCTCTAAAGAATTAATATCGGTAGTTAAGCTACGAGCTATATTATAACCGGCAATGGATGCATCACCAGCAGACCAAGTTATTTCCACGGTTTGAAGGTTAACATTGACAGCTAAACCCTCCGGTTTGATGATTGGTTGAAATATAGCCTTGATGTTAAGATTTTTAGCCATCTTGACGGTAACAGTTCTACTCTGTCCGGAAGCATCACCACTCCAGTTTACAAAACACCACTCGTCCTTAGGGGTTGCTTCTAATTTTACCGAGGCTCCTTTTTTATAGCCTTTGCCATTATCGTCAGGAGTCTTAGTTACCATACCCTCTCCCTCTATAGATACGGTAAGCCATGCTTTACCTAATATACAACCAGTGAGTAGAACAATCATAACCATTGTCAAAATCAGCCAGTTTTTCTTATTCATAAATAACCCTCCAGATTGTTTAGTTGAGGAGAATCTTAATCTACACCACCAAGTGAGAGCGTATTTAACTTCAATTAATGATAAACAAGGTGGGGGAGTTAAAGAATCGGATCTTTGATACAGATACCTCCTTATACGTTTTAGGTTGTGTTTTTGCCTGGGTTAATGTTTACCGACGATTAAAACGAGTTGCAATAGTGTCGATCAAAAACAACATTTAATTTATTCTCCATATTTAATAATAATCCTTTAATAATAAAATTATTAGTGCAGAAGATGAGAGTATAAAGAACAATCACCTTGCAATTTGAAAATTAATATTAAGCTCTTAATTAAAAACAGAGCTAAATATCAAGCGTTTAAATTTAAAATATTAATATAGGCATTGACAAAATTAATATCTGGGTCTATATTATTAATTAGAAAGAGAAAAGCGATTAAAATATTGCACTTAGCTTACCTGGTTTTGAAAAATGAAATGAGTTGGTGAAGACAGTGAGAAAGAAAATGTTAGGAACCTGCCCTGTCTGTGCGGGAGAGTTAGAAGTAACCAGATTAAAATGCAGTGCCTGTAAGACAGAGATTAGTGGTAACTTTTCAGTATGTAGTTTTTGTAAGCTGGATCAGGAAAATCGAGAATTTATCGAGGTCTTTATTAAATGTCGAGGTAGTATTAAGGATGTGGAAAAGGAACTGAATATTTCCTACCCTACAGTAAAAAGCAGATTGGATAGAGTTATCAGAGCTTTAGGATATGAGGTGATAGAAGAACCCATAAGAGTCAACCGGCTGGAGGTATTGGAAAAATTAGACAAGGGCGAGATAGATTTACCTGAAGCTTTAGAGCAACTAAAAGGAGGATCACAATGAATTCTGAAGAACGAATGAAAGTTTTGCAAATGGTGGAAGAGAAGAAAATAAGTGTTGAAGAGGCTGAAAAACTACTTGCTGAAATGGCAGATACAGAGCAATTGCCTGTTGTGAAAACGAGCAACTCAAAGAAATTCTTATGTATTGAAGTTATGGATGGTGAGGAACAAGTAAAAATCAACCTACCTATTTCCCTGGTTAAGTCGGGACTCTCTTTTATTCCTAAGGAAGCTAAAACTCATCTAGAAAATCAAAACATTGACCTAAATGAAATTATAAAAGCCATTGAAGAAGGAGCGGATGGAAAGCTGGTAGATATTCAGGAAAAAAATGGGGCCAAGGTATCAATCTACTTAAAATAGACTAACCCCAAGAGGTGAAAGAGATGATAAGACCCAACTTTTTCCTTATAATTGCAGTTAAAACTACTGATATGAAAAGAGGAATCTTTATTCCTGTGCCGCTTTTACTAATCGGGGTAGCTTTTCATCTTGCACTCCTAGTGGCTGTATTTGCCAATATTAAGGCCAGCTTAAGCTCAAAAAGAGAAACATCCAATCCCAATTTAGAAGATAATAAGGTTACTGAGCCAAAAAAAGCTTTAGCTACCGAAGATATTGCTACAAATAAAGTTACAAATAGAAGGGAAAACTTTAACCTTGCAAAGTTGGGCGTGAAAGCTGAAAATTTAACGCTGCATAACGCTTGGCAATTAAACAAAGTCTATCTTAAACTGTGTTTTAGCGGACCATTTGTAATGGTTAAAGTTGCGAGTTCTAAAGGAGATTCTGTTTCGGTGCGTTTTATCTGAACCTTCTAACAATATTACTGGTGTTAAAAGCAGTCAATTTATTTAAAACCATCCTAGAGTTTCCAATCAAAAGGGCTACGAGTTAATCTGGCAGGTGTAAATAATTTTTTAAGGGGCTTAACTGTAAAGTCAAGCCCCTTTTTATTAGGTAAAACAATATAGATATTATCCCCCAAGAATAAACATGATATTGGCAACACTAAGTCAGGTAATTCTTTTAGCCACTTATAATAGTGCAGCAAAAAAATAGTGTCAATATTCTTTGAAAATGTCAGCTTTACTTTAAAAATTTTGATGTAAGGCGGAGCTTTGTGCCCCGCAGGGGTTAGTACTTGTTAAAACGAGTCAATTTGGGTATGAAATTAATAGGCGTTTTGTTTATCCTAGGCTCGTGACGAATTAAAGAGGGCTTCGAGCAGTTCTCTATCGGATTCGTCGTAATAGAGTCTGGGTCTTTTTTGTTTAGGCTCTCTCCAAGGATGGTTGTCTGCTGGCTGGACTGGTGGCTTGCTTTTCGTTTTTTCTTCGGGCTGCTCTAGAGACATTTTACGGGGCTTTTCTGTTAGCATCTTGGTTTGGTATACTATCTAGGATGGTGAGGAATCCACCCGAAGAGCATCGGGAAACTCAAAGACAAAATCCGAGAAGTAACGGGACGAAGCAACGGGATGGGGATCGAGGAACGGAGGACAGGAATCAACCAAATCGTAAGAGGCTGGTTCAAACTAGCCGATGCGAAGAATCTGCTTGCAAGCTTAGATAAGTGGCTGAGAAGTCGCATTAGAATGATGACCTGGAAGCGTTGGAAGAAAGTCCGTACGCGGTTTGAGAACCTAAAGAAAGCAGGTATTACAAAAGACCAAGCTTGGCAGTGGGCTAATATAAGAAAGAGCTACTGGCGAATAGCCCATAGCCCTATCTTGTACAAAGCTTTATCCAACGAGCGTTTTAAGCGAATCGGATACCTCAGCTTCAGTGAATGTTATTCTGCAAGCAATGTGTAAACTTTGGAAGCGCCGTATACC
>JAHDNZ010000056.1 GCA_018435125.1 Bacillota bacterium
AGATCCAATTTCAAGGCAGTGTAAGTCGTGAAAACGGGTTTGGGTTACTGTGTCCTTATAAAAAGTATGTCTATAATTTACGGCATACCGGCAAGTATCAACAGGTACTTTGCTGGTTTTTTGCCTGAAATAAGGATCATATACCTGTCCAAAACATTGAATTATGAACAAACTGAAAGACACGCATAAAAAGATTTTTCTCATTTTAATTAACATGAAAGTTTTAATAAATAATATTCTAAGAAAAAACAGGGATAAAATTCAATCCCTATTTTTTTATAAATCTTAAGGGTTTATTATCACTTCTTCAAGAAAGATAGTTAAATCCTCTAGTGGTACATCAGACCAAAGACCGTCTGCTTGATTTGCATAGCCATTATCTTGAGTTGAAGATCCACCATCATGTGCGTAGGCACATCCACAACCACAAGCGCCACCTCCAGTGATATGACTCATCTCTTTCTCATTAAGGCTATTTTTTTCAAGGTTATTTAATTTCAATGATTTCATGACAACAAGAAATTATAAAAACCTACTCGTTAGCTTTTCGGCATCCGCTCCGGATGATTTATACAGACCGGTTTCTGCATCACGATTACCTGCTCTCGGTTCTTGTGAAAAGAAGATATAAATTTTATGCCTGTTTTCATTTTTACTTTGATATGTTTACAACCTTTGATCTGATGGAATAGGGTTTATCCGGCTGGCAAGACCGTGTTCTTATGTGCTTATTCCAGCTCCAGAGGGGGTATATAAGGTTTACGAAATGAAAGCCGCATTTCTTCTGTAATAGGCACCATTTTCCCGGTTCTTCCATCGCGTGCAACAGGGGCTATTGTTTTTCCGTGCTGTTCGAGCAAACCTATAGGATCATCCCATATCTTTCGTTGTAATTTCTGTAACTGTGCCCTGCTTATAATTGCTTTCCTGTTTGTATCATACATAAAAACATAGTTTTTCGTCTGACTGATTCCGGTGGCACTCCACAGGAAAAGACCTTTGTTATCTTTTGCCTTGAGAATAAGCCCCGGCAATCCCTGCAATTTCCAGGGTCCTGCCTGAACAGGTATCTCAAGAGTGAACCAAACTTCGTAGGAACGGCCCCTGAAACAAGCGGTTGCTTTATAGCATTGGTGAGAAAGGATTGTATCTGATTCACTCAGATTCAATTGCCAGTCAATATCAGGAACAGGTTCGTTGTAAATATATTCTGTGTTCACAATGGTTGTCCAGACGGTAAGCTGTCCTTTCCCGGGGTAATGGAAATAGTAATTTTCATAGTGATCTTTTTCATTTGCTGCCATCCAGTTGCGCGGGTTTAAGCCGCCTTGTGTTTTACTAATTCTGGCCCTATACATGGTGGAATCTGTTTTGTCGGCTAAAAGACTGAAATAATGGATAAAATGCGAACCAATATCCAATCGCTGCCGGTCCGTATAACGTATATCGAAAAGAGTATCAATGGCAAATGTAAAGTCATACGTGACGGACAGGAAACTTGAATCTATGATCGTCTTCTGTGTGACGTCACGGCAATCCGGATCTTGAGAAAAACATTTAATTACCAATAAAATAAAACCAAAAAAAACATTTAGCCGTTTCATATAGCTATATTTTTATATACTATATCAAACGAATTCCTGCCGGATGTGTCCAATCTGTGACTCTGAGCCGCTTTGTCTCCGTCGAGGCTAATTAAAAGATGAAAATCATGGGCCACCAGATAATCCATATACCTGTCCAATAAAACGGCATTGGTTGTCATAGAAAAAACAAAATCCCTGCTGATGGTTTGGTGTTCGATATATTGAACGACAGCCATAATCAGATTCATATTTAACAACGGCTCTCCACCGTAAAAACTGATATAAGTCTTTGGTATTTTAGAATCCGGACGGTCTTTTTCCCAAATAATAAAAAGATACTCTAACAAAAGTCTAACCTGGTGAAAAGACATGTATTTTGCTTCTCTATTATCATAACCAAAATACATATCACCATAACCGCAATATTTGCATTTCAGATTACAAGCATCTGTAACTTCAAGAGTGATTTGCTTGATATTTAGCAAATTCTCATATATATCGGCTGAGTTTATTTTTCGGAAAATCATAAATAAAAAAAAGATGGTAAATGAATTTTCATAACAAGAATACCCCATAATACCTATAGGCTGCTGTGATATAAATAATATATTCACCAGATGATAAGTCATCTATAGGAATCTTAACAGTTGCAGCACCAGCGATGGATGCATAATTCACCGCTACGGTTACTCCGGCAGCATTTTTGATTTCAATGAAAGCTGTACCAGTGAAATTCAGGATGTTTACATAAACGTACTTATTGTCGTATTCAGCGGTTACTTTTTCAATAATTAATGATTTGGGTCTAACAGTTGAGGGAGAGAATATAATATCGATTTGTGTACTATCTTGTGTAAATACGGATCCAGATAACTGGATACAAAAAATAAAGCAAAAAAGAAATGTTTTCATAATCAACTTTTTAGCAATTTTATAAATTAAATCACTAAGAGTCAATATCAGAGAAAAAAGTTTCGGCAAAAACAGAGTTAATGTAAACTAAATCAGATAGTTACATTTTAAAAGTTTCGCCTCCTGGCGTTCAAATCCTGCTATTTTTCCCAATTTTTTGGTGTCTTTAATAGTAAAGTTCTTTATGATAAGCTAGACACCCGGGCCGCGGAGAAATCACCTCTGAAATATTTTGCTACTCAGCGCAGTTAGGTTGCGCCACAGTAAGGGGAATTCAGTTGAATTTTCATTTTTTATCAAATAAATATTCTATTAGCCGCATATCTTTAGTCACGACCCTTCCTTCTCCCGTCATTTGCTGAATAAGGGGAAGGTGGAGGTTTCGGGTAGTTGTCAGGCCTTCCGGAAATATGACTTCCGCAACGTATTTGTTTTCATCGTCCGGAACAGCAGAAATGTTGTTGATATATCCATTGATCATGCCGTATTCCATATACAGATAGCTGTCCAACCGGATAATTACGGTCTGTCCTTTTTCCACACTACCAATACCGTTGATAGGAATATAGAGCCGCCCTGTGATTATATCACTGTCTTCAGGGATTATACTCACCAGTCTTTCACCGAATTTGACCCATTGGTTATTGTGCCAGTAATTTACATAAGTAACCCGTCCGAAGGCAGGAGATATGAGCAGGTATTGCTCTTTCCATGATTGAATGCTGTTTATTAAACCCTGCCTGCTTTGGCTGATATGCTGTTCAAAACCGGCAATGGTATTTGCATGCTCAATCGAAAATTCTTCTGCCTGTTGTTGTGTTTGCATGCCGGACAATCTGGCCGAGGCCATATCCGTTTCATAGCCTATAAGGGTACTTTTCATTTCCAGCAGTTCGCGCAAAGAATTTTCATATTCAACCGGAGTGATCATTTTTCTTATAAAAAGCATTGAGTCACGTTGATAATTCCGGTATTGGAAAAGAAATACAGAATCTTTGATTTGTTTTTGTAACCCTAGCCAGCGATAATATTCGCGATTATGATCCAGTTGTTGCTCAATCAGCCGTTTTTTTCCGCCTGTGATGTCCGATTCCAGGTAATGCCGGTAATCCAGGCAATAGGTTTGAAATTCATTAAAAAAAGACTGAATTTCGCCAAGGGTGTAATTTTGTTCAACCCACGGTTCCCGGATTAGTGCTAAGTAATCGGTTTGAGCAGTATTGGTCAGATTATTTTCAACACAGGTGATGGCCTTATAATTGGCTGTACTGGACAGCATCAATATGATATCTCCTTTCTGCACGCGGCTGTTGTCGGCCACAAAGAAAGAATCTATATGGCCGTCCCGTCGTGCTATAAGATCTACTGGCGGATTAAAAGACGAAATAACAATATGCGCTTTTATAATTTGGGGATATTTAATAAAATAAGATCCAGCCAAAACTCCAGCAAACAAAATGAATACCAGTGTAATACCCCAACGTATTATCCATCGGGGCTGAGTCCCGATAATTTCGGAAGCTTCTTCACTGAAATAACTTTCTGTATCGGGCATAGTTTATTTCTCCAATTCAAGCTGGTTTTTAACCAGGTTATAGTAATGGCCTTTTATTTTTACCAAATCCGTGTGGGCTCCTTCCTCCACTATGGACCCGTTTGAAAGAACGACAATATTATCTGCATTTTTCACGGTGCTTAACCGGTGTGCCACAATGACAACCGTTTTTCCCACAAAAAAGCGCCGGAGGTTTTCCATAATGCATTTCTCGTTATTGGCGTCGAGCGAGTTGGTAGCCTCGTCGAAAATCAGGTAAGGGGCATTTTTATAAGCTGCCCGTGCAATCAGAAGCCGCTGTTTTTGTCCGGTACTCAGTCCCTGACCTTCTACACCAATCTGTGTCCGGTATCCCAGAGGAAGCGATTCAATATAATCCTGAATATTGGCAATTTCAGCCGCCTGTAACATTTTATCTCTATCCGGTTCGGTATCAGAAACACCAATGTTATTGGCAATGGTGTCTGAGAAAATAAAACCCTCCTGCATCACTACTCCGCAATGCTTCCTCCAGCTGCTGTCACTATACGTAGCCAGGCGCCTGCCTCCGAGTAAAACCTCTCCTTCCGAAGGAGGGTAAAAACCAAGGATCAGTTTCAGCAACGTAGTTTTACCGCTGCCGCTCGTTCCTACAATTGCAGTAATCTTGTGTGCAGGAATACTAAGGTTGATATTATTCAGCACTTTTTCGGACCGGGGACCGCCGTATTGAAAGGTAACGTTGTTGAATACAATATCGGCTTCTACAGGTATGTCGGGGTCTTTCCCGGAGCCCTCGGGTTCTTCGTCTTCCCGTTCGTGGATTTCATTCAGGCGTTCAAGGCTTATTTTAGCATCCTGCGTAGCCTGTACAAAAGAAATAAACTGCGACAAAGGCGCGTTCAATTGGCCAATAATATACTGCATGGCCATCATCATCCCAAGGGTCATGCCTCCGTCTATTACAG
The DNA here is from genome assembly GCA_018435125.1 of Bacillota bacterium. Classification (GTDB taxonomy): domain Bacteria; phylum Bacillota; class DTU065; order DTU065; family DTU065; genus JAHDNZ01. The sequence continues at coordinate 5,001 of JAHDNZ010000056.1, forward strand.
CACTGGCTGCCAGAAATGAGATTACAATATTTTTTGTCTGGTCTATAAACGCACCACCCACTTCCTGTGTCTGACCCAATTTCAAACTGCCTATGCTTACCTTATACAAACGGGCCTGTATCCTCTCCCAATCCCAGCGTTTCTGCTGTTCACAGTTGTTCAGTTTGATTTCCTGCATACCGCCAATTAGCTGAATAAGGTTACTTTGATTGGCAGAAGCTTCCTGAAAGCGCATATAATCCAGTTTGCGCCGTCGTTTCATAAACAACAGAATCCAGGTGATATACAACAGACTTCCCAAAACAAAAACTCCCAATATATAAAGACTATAACCAGCCATTACAACACTATATACAATTAACGATACAGCAGCCATAGTTATACTGAGTACCGTGCCGGTCAGAAACGTCTGGATACGGTTGTAATCTCCTATGCGTTGCATAATATCACCCACTCTTTTAGAGTCGAAAAATGAGATGGGCAATCTCATGAGTTTTCCTAAAAATCCTGAAATCAAGGAAATACTGACTCTGGTACTCATGTGTAACATAAGCCAGCTGCGGATCAGGTTGTTGGCCATCTGTCCAAGAACGAGCATCACCTGGGCAATAAGAAACATCAATACAATATGAATATTCCCCGATCCTATACCGGTATCAACTATAGATTGTGTAATAAAGGGAAATATCAGGCTAATAATACTACCGGTGAGTATGGCTATTCCTAATTGTACAAGATAGCTGCGGTAAGGACGCAAGTACCTGAAAAGAGTCCCGAATCCGAAAGATCTTTCATACCCGGTGTCCCCGTCTGTTTTCATATGAGGTGTGGGTTCCAGCAATAATGCGATGCCTATGCCACTGTCCAGCTGGTCGGAACGGGCAAGCCAGCTTTTCATAAAACCCGTTCGCTCGTATTTCAGCAAACCCGCGGCTGGATCGGCCACATAGAATACCGGGTTGTCTTTTTTGTGCTTCCCTATTTTATATAAAACCACAAAATGATTCTGATTCCAGTGGATGATGCAGGGCAGGGGGACTTCTTCACAAAGCTGGACAGGGGTGATCTTAACACCAATGGTTCTTAATCCTAATTTTTCCGCCGCATCGCTGATTCCCAGCAAGGAGACCCCGCTCCTGGAAGTGTGGCACCAATCCCTTAACCGGGCGGCGGGACAATCGCATCCGTAATATTTCGCTACCATGCGCAGACAGGTTGCACCGCAGTCGCGGGAATCCAGTTGCTTATAAAACGGGAAAGGGTTCATGGCGCAAATTGCTTAATATTTGATAATTACTCTAGTTCCGGGACAGGAATGTAAGGTAATACCAATTGCCCGGGGGCCATTTTCATAAATTTACCTGTTTTATTATCTCGGACGTGCATTGCAGATCCGTGCTGAACGTAAAGACCAGCGGGATCCTTCCATCTTTTTTCCTGTAATCTAAGCAGTTTCGGACGTGTTGTTTCAATAATCTTATTGAAACGAGGATTCATGACATAGACTTTTTTATTTTGCTCACGGGAAATGTTTTGGGCTTCCCAGACGAACAAATCTGCCTCATCCCGGGCTTTGAGTATCAACCCCGGTAGTCCGTTGAATTTCCAGGGCCCATGGGAAATTGGAATTTCCGGGGTAAACCAGGCTGTATAACTGCGCCCCCTAAAACGGGTAGAAGCTCTAAAACACGTATATCCCAGGATAGAACAGGTGTCTTTTGTCAGTTTCCAGTCCATGGAGGGGACCGGTTCTTCATAGAAGTAATCTACATTCACAAGACCGGTATAAACGCCAATGGAATCTTTGTGCGGATAGTTCCAGTAGATGTCTTCGTATAATTCCCGCTCATTGGCAGCAAAAGATTTTCGCGGGTTTATAGCAACTTTGGCCTGAAACATAATGGAATCAATAAGGGCTGCATTTTTGCTGTAATAGTGAATTGTAGTTGTTCCTATTTCGAGTACCTGTTTGTCGAACAGTCGGACTTTCCCGGTTGTGTCTTTGGCATAATGGTACGTATAGGTTATGCTATACAAACAAGAATCAATGGAAATCTGATCCTGCGGTTTTCGGGTGCTAGCAGTTCTACTCTGACAATAACAGGGATGACAAAATAATACAATAAACAAAAGTGAAATATAAATTTTCATAACAACAAAAAACATAAACAGAAGATATAATATCTTCTGTTTATGTTTAGATTAGGAATTAATGACAATCTCTTCCAAAACTATATAAGGCTCATATTCGCAGCCAGGTGAATGTAAGCCACCTGCATAATTTGCCGCCCCATTATCATCTGTTGAAGATCCACCTTGTCCGGCATAACAACACCCACAACCGCAAACGGTTCCGCCAATGACATGTTTCATCTCTTTTTCATTAAGGCTACTGTATTCAAGGTTGTTTAATTTAAATGATTTCATTGCAATAAGAAATTAAAGAAGTCTACTCGTTAGCTTTTCGGCATCCGCTCCGGGTGATTTATACAGACCTGACTCTGCATCACGATGATCCTTTATCGGGTCCTGTGAGAATGAAGTAATATCATTATGCCTGTCTTCTTTTTTATTATGTTTATATACAGATTTGATAGAATAAGGCTTATCCGGCTGGCAAGACCGAGTTTTATGTATTTATTCCAGTTCCAAAGGGGGTATATAAGGATACTTTACATCTCCAGGTTTGGCTTCCACCGGTTTTCCGTTTTTAATAATCATGATTTTTCTGTTCGACGTGAGATAGACAGAAACAGGGTCTTCCCAGAATTTTCGTTCAATTTTCTGAAAATCTTTTCTGGAGAGCGGATAGCTGCGCTTTTTCTCTATATCAAATATCAGTATTCTTCTTTCTTTTGGTCTGTATATTCCCATTACACACCATTCAAAAAGCCCCGAGCTTTCAGTTATCTGCAAAATAGTTCCCGGTAAGCCATTGAATTTCCATGGTCCGTAAGGTATAGGAATGTCGGAAGTAAA
>JAHDNZ010000023.1 GCA_018435125.1 Bacillota bacterium
CTGTTTGAGGCAGAGTTGGACAAAATATACGCTGATGATAACTTTATAGGTTTAGCTGAAGCCACAAAGGTTGGCTAGCCAACCTTATCTTTACTACAAAACTATCTTGGACGGTAGTTCAACTTGAAATTGCAATTTGGGGATATAAATTAATATCAGCGCTGTCTATTTTTAAATAGAAAGCCTTCGAGGGTACTGTTTACCATGTAATGCACAGAGGATTGGTGATGTATTAAAGCAATACTATCCAACATTGAACAAAGGGGGCGGTATTTGTCAAGGTAGTTGCCGCTTAGCCAATTTGGAAGTGTCTTATATTACGTGTAAATGGAAATGAACCTCCAGTATTTTGGTAAACTATAAATGCTTTTCCTCGAGCGCAGGATAGGGCAATGCTGAGGAGCAACCTGAGCGGTGCTTGAGGCTTTCCGAGACGGCGATGCTCAGAATTGAGCATCGCCGTCTCGAAAAACCAAAGCGATATACCTAAACTCTATAGGCTCAACTTACATTATGATACTTCTACCTATCTTCAAAAAATATCATTAGCTGCCCAATTATAATTTTCCAATCCTGAATTGGCTATTTCAGGTGTCTACTCAAGGGGGAGCATATCACAATCTACCTAAGTGGGTATTTTTAGTTCGCCCAGCATGGGCGTAATCTAATCGGTGTAAGACCATAGTGTGCCCTGAAAGTGGGAATCAGGCGCTTACTCCGTCTATTATAATGACGGATTCAGTTTGGGGGAGCTGGTTGTTGAACGAGTAAGTGGCTTGACTTTTTCGGAATTTATCCGCAAAAACATTACGAAACCTTTAGGGTAAGTAATACCTTGACTCCCCAGGACGACTTTGACCGAGGTTTGATGGCCAGAACATTCACCCGAGGAGATGAGATCCCACCGAAAACGCTTAATTTGATCGGTTTGGGGGGCATCTATTCAACAGCATCAGAACTTTGTTTATTTGGTCGGATTTTTATGGATAAACCAGGCAATGGCACGGCAAAAGATCTTTTGTCTCCTGCCAGTAAGTGTCCAAGACATATCAAAAAACATCGGCATCACAGAGAAAAATTGGGCTATAAGTTTGACCCCAGAAATCCATGGGTAAGTAAATATAGAAGATGGGCAAAGAATAGTAGTTACTAATCTTCAAGCAGTGGCAATGTAAGAATATTTAACTAATGATGGTTCTTTTACTCCCATACAAACAACAAGAACAGCTCGAGAAGTTATCAAAAATAATTATTGATAACTGTTTAAGGATATGAAACAAGACAATATCAAATGCTCACAACCGGCTGTTTGTGGTATAGATTGCGTATTTGTAAGTCGGGAAACCTGTCTCGGAGAGAGAGCAGGTTGGATATAAGCAGAATTTCAGTTATATTTATAGATAAATAAACACCGGAGGACTTAACAATGAATATTGGTTACGCCTGTCTAACTGTTGGCATTCCTGGGATAAAGCAGCGAACCTGTACCATGAAAAAAGCTGCGCCTAGTGTTTTTTTGAGCTTGATCCAATCAAACCTGGAAACGCTGGATAAAATCCTAGACTATAACATACAAAACGGTATAAAGCTGTTTCGCATCAGCTCAGACATTATACCGTTTGGTTCGCATACTATAAATAAGGTAAAATGGTGGGAAATATTCAATGATAAACTAAATGATATTAGTCGTAAAGCCATATCAAATGGCGTGCGACTTTCAATGCACCCAGGGCAATACACTGTACTGAATTCACCGGATAAAGCGGTAGTAGAACGAGCAGTGGAAGACTTGAGATACCATGCGCGACTTTTGGATGCCATGGGCTTGGGAAAGGAACACAAAATAGTTCTCCATATCGGTGGTACTTATGGTGACAAGACCTCCGCACTCAAACGCTTTATCCAGCAATATCGTTGTTTGGATGAAAATATCCAGCAGCGGCTGGTGATAGAAAATGATGACAGGCAGTATACCATATTTGATGTTCTTTCTATTGGAGAAAGCGAAGGTATTCCCGTTGTTTTTGATAATCTTCATCATCAAGTGAATCCAGACAACACTTGTTCGGTTATTGAATGGATTGATGCGTGTGCAAATACCTGGAAATCTGAAGACGGCCCCCAGAAGCTACATTATTCACAGCAGGATTTTAGTAAGAGGCCGGGTTCTCATTCCGCCACACTGGATGTGGGTGAATTTTTACAGTTTTACACAGACATTAGAAACCGCGATGTTGACATCATGGTGGAAGTCAAAGATAAGAATTTGTCTGCGCTAAAATGTGTCAATGCAATTGCTTCACCAAAAATCCAACAGCTGGAAAAGGAATGGGGGCGTTATAAGTACTTGGTTTTGGAACATTCTCCTAAAGTATACCAAGAGATAAGACAACTATTGAAAGACAAGAGTACATATCCTGTTATAGATTTTTACAGACTGATTGATGAGGCTTTGATGACTCCGGTCAAACCTGGAAATGCTGTTAATGCCGCCCAGCATGTGTGGGGTTATTTTAAGGATTCAGCTGATGAGAACACAAGGCTAAGCTTTGAAAAAAGAATTACTAAAGCGAGTATGGGCGAATCGACAATTTCTATAAAACGCTTGCTATGGAAGCTAGCAGAGGCACAGCAGCAAAAGTATTTATTGGACTCTCTTTACTTTAGGGACTTGTTTTAGGGAAGCATTCGATTTACTAACTAAAAAAATATCATGATATTCCATAGTTGGGGAAGCAGCTAGGAAGAATTAAAAATAAGTGAAACAGGGATTTACTATGGTGAAGATTAACTACGGAAAGCGTTGGCTATTGCCGTTTAGTTTTGGAATCTATACAGGTTGGTTATTCATAGTATCTTGTTAACATAGCTGCAGCGTTCTTTAAGTTAAAGTAGAACGGGTTTGGAGTTGCCGATGATATTTGGTCAATCATTATCCTTATAATTTAAATTCTTGAGGTCTTCTTGGTACTCTCTAAAAGTCGTAAAGCTATATTTCATAATAAGGAGACCAGCTATGAAAAAAACATGTGCTTTTTCAACAACTAAGATATTTATACATACAATAATTCTTGGAATTGTTGCAAGCTTTTCGCATTTTGCCTATGACCTTAGTGGGAAAAACTTAATTGTAGGGCTATTTAACCCTGTAAATGAAAGTGTATGGGAACATCTGAAATTCATGTTTTTTCCATTTATATTATGGTGGGTAGCCATATATCTCTTAAAAAACAAAAAATGTGAAATACCCTTAAATACTTGGATTGTATCCGCTGTAGCTTCTTTAATCGTAGCACCTTTATCCGTTGTATTGTTGTTTTACAGTTATACAGGCGCTTTAGGAATTGAATCTGTGTTTATTGATATTCTTTTGGTATTTGTATGTTATTTTATTGCACTGTGTGTTGCATATCATTCTCTTAAATATTCAGAGCCTAATACGTGGGTAGTTATTCTATCGGTTACTGTAATTGCCGTTATATTTATAGTGTTTATTACATATACATTTGACCCACCACTATTGCCGATATTCTATGATACAATAACAAAAACATATGGCATTAAATTTACCATCCAGTAAGTTGTCTGAGCAAGCCAATTAAAATCTTGAGCTTGCTCTATTTTTTGACTTTAATCTCCCACATCCACAACGCCGAACGTGAATTCCACTATGAATTTCTCCTCGTAGATGGTGAGCTTTTCAATTAACCGCCGTATTGGTAAAGGTCAATTGAAAAAGTTATTGCTACCTTTACATATTTCTGGGGTGGAAGTTAGTTTTGCAATTAAAGGAAATTAGTTTTACAAGTTAGGCACGTCAATAAACATTGACATCCTTTTTGTCATGTGATATGTTTATAAAAATTAAATATTCTAAAGGCAATGACGAGAGAGAGTACATGTTTTCTGATGCGCAGAGAGAAGGTATTTGGTGTAAACCTTCGTGATGATAATATGGAAGCAGTCTCCGAGCTGTGAACCGAAAAATGTATTTAGTAGGCTTCAACGGAATCTCCGCCGTACAAAGGGAGAACGGTATAAATGTACCGACAGAGTGCAGAGTTACTCTCTGAAATTAGGTGGTAACGCGGGCTTGTAAGTTCGTCCTAAGTCAAATTAATTTGGCTTAGGACTTTTTTATTTTATAAATTATTTTGGGAGGAGTAAAAATGACAGCACAAGAACTGAGGAGACTGTTTATTGAATTTTTCAAGGAAAAGGGACATAAAGAAATAGCCTCGGCGTCTCTGCTTCCAGAAAACGATCCGAGCGTACTTTTTACCACAGCCGGAATGCATCCTCTCATACCATATTTACTTGGTGAGAAACATCCGCTCGGTAATCGCCTTGTCAATGTGCAAAAATGCGTACGAACTTGTGACATTGACGAAGTCGGTGATCCAAACCATTGTACGTTTTTTGAAATGCTAGGTAATTGGTCACTGGGTGATTATTTTAAAGCAGAATCTATTGCTATGAGCTTTGAATTTTTGACCACACGTCTTAGCATTCCGATAAAAAAACTCGCTGTTACTGTATTTGAAGGCGATGATGGTGTCCCGCGCGATATGGAAGCTTATCAGCTTTGGAGAAAGCAAGGCTTATCCGAATCGCAAATATTCTTTTACGGGCGTGACGAAAACTGGTGGGGACCGGCTGGAATTACCGGACCTTGCGGACCGGATACAGAGATATTCTTTGATACGGGAAAGCCAAAGTGCAGCGATTTATGTAGCCCGGCTTGTCATTGCGGGAAGTATGTAGAAATATGGAACAACGTTTTTATGGAGTACAATAAAAATGCTGATGGTTCCTACTCTATGCTTCTGCAAAAAAACGTAGATACCGGAATGGGTTTTGAACGGGTTCTTGCTATAATAAACGATGTGGATTCCGTTTATAAGACCGAGTTGTTTTTACCTCTGATATCAAAGCTTAAGGAATTAACAGGCATTGAGCTAAATCCTGATAACGAGCGGCAATACCGGATAATTTGCGAGCATACCCGCGCAGTAACATTTATACTTGGCGATCCAAAGGCAATTGCGCCGTCAAATACCGAACAGGGCTACATTGTAAGGCGTTTGATCCGAAAAGCTATCAGATACAGTAAGAATCTATTTGGCCAAAATGTTATTGTGGATTTAGCCAAAACAGTTATTCAACAGTATGGTGATATATATCCGGAACTTGAACACAACAAAGATTTTATAATCTCTGAGATTGAAAAAGAATCGGTAACCTTTGAAAAAACGCTCGATCTCGGTTTGAAAAGAGCAGAAAAGTATTTTGCTGCTCTCGGAGAGGAGAGAGTATTAGATGGCGATTCTGCATTCAAACTATATGACACATTTGGATTCCCGCTAGAGTTAACAGAGGAACTTGCCAGAGAAAAGGGATTTACTGTGGATTTGGATCGATTCAAGAAAAGGTTTACCGAACATCAAGAGCTCTCACGTAAAGGTGCCGAAGCAAAATTCAAGGGTGGCATGGCAGACAATAGTGAACAGACAACAAAGCTTCATACAGCTACCCATCTACTTGATGGGGCATTAAGAAAAGTTTTGGGTGACACAGTTTTTCAAAGAGGAAGTAATATTACTTCCAAACGTCTACGCTTCGATTTTTCTTTCAGCAGGAAGCTTACCAAAGATGAGTTAAATAAGGTGTCTGATATTGTAAACGAAGCCATAAAAAAAGACATCCCGGTAATATGTGACGAAATGAGTGTAGAAGAAGCAAAGAGATACGGAGCAATAGGTGTTTTCGATGATAAATATGGATCAACTGTCAAAGTCTACACCATAGAAGGATACTCTAAAGAGATTTGTGGAGGCCCACATGCTTCCCGTACAGGAGAGCTTAAGTCGTTTGCAATATTAAAAGAAGAGAGTTCGTCTGCCGGAGTCAGGCGCATTAAGGCTGTGATCGGATAAGTGTTTATGCTTACCTAACGAACAAAATGCAAAACTGAAGATTTCCTTGACTAATAAACAGGTAAGGCACTCTACACGTAATTTTGTAAAGTGCCTTGCTTGTTTATGTTAATCCTCCCAACATCAATCATAGATAAGACTTTAATTCCACTACAGTTATCCTCGTAAATCATGATCTTTAAATAGACTCTGACCAGTTGGTCACTGTATATGGATACGGTGGATTGTTATGGTAAGAATGTGTTCATATCGGCAATAAGTTGGTGTAATTCAGTCTGTCCTGCATTTTCTACCTGTGCTTTATCGCAGGAATTTAGGAGCTGAGTTTGACATACAAATGGCTAAAAAGATAAGTTTCTGTGTTATAATTATTGACGGAATAAAACCAATAAATGGCATATAAAAAAAGGTTGGGTTCAGTTATGGATAATCGTATTATAACCGATATTACAAATTACATATTTGTGTCTGACAGGCTTTCAAAGGTTGATATTATTTTTTTACCGGGTGGCTCTTTCCCTGAGATTCCCGAAAGAGCAGCTAAGCTATATCATGATGGATATGCACCTCTATTGCTTCCATCAGGAGGTGTTAGCGTAAAAAGCGGAAAGTTCAGCGGTGTTAAATCAAAATCTGACATTTATGATAAAGAGTATAAAACTGACTGCGAGTTTTATACTGATGTACTGCTAAAAAGCGGTGTTCCCCGTGATTCTATAATCTGTGAGGACAGATCCGGTCATACAAGAGATAATGCCTTTATGTCACGGAAAGCAACAAATGAAAAAGGTCTTGCTATTAGGAAGGGGATGATATGCTGTAAATCCTTTCACGCAAGGCGGTGTCTAATGCTGTACCAATTGGCTTTTCCCGAGGCTGAAATAGCCGTTGTTTCTGTCGATTGCGATGGTATCACTCGTGATAATTGGTATAAGCATGAATATGGAATCGATCGTGTGCTAGGAGAGCTGGCACGCTGTGGTAATCAGTTTGTAGGAGATATCACTAGCGTTGCATGAACCAATTACAAATTTGTCAACAAGCTATATCTGCAGGAAATAAAAGTATTAGCACGCAATGCGAATATAATCTTGGTAAACAGCCTTGCAAGGTTGAATATAAAGGAAAACTCCTTTATTTTAGAGATAAGGGTA
>JAHDNZ010000068.1 GCA_018435125.1 Bacillota bacterium
AAACATAGATTTATTGAGGTGTTGATCGTTCTCTCGAAACATTAGCACTGCCTCCTATATTAGCTACTTATTGTATAATTCTACATTAGCAGTGCATAATCCTTTAAAAATCGCTGACTTCTATTTAAAATACGACTTTCCACAGTGGAGTCATATATGTATAAATAATAAATTCTTATCAAGGTGGTGTCTTAAATGAGAAAACTAGTGGGGATTTTGTCCTTGATAACGATTGTGTCAATAAGCGTTTTATGCATTTCTTTCGACATCTACTGGGGAATGCCAGAAGAAGAGGTTAAATCTAATGAGAAGGGAGTTTTGAAAAAGGAATCCTATTCATATATGGCTTATTTCGAAGATCATTCTATTCAAGAAGAAATAAAATTAGTTTCTTTCACTGAAGACATGGGGTTTATGCAGACAGAAAGAGTTTATTCTTTTTGGAATAACAAACTCTTTTCATTAAAGCTAATATTTGATTGTACGGACTTGGGCTCTTATTGTGATTTAGACTCTAATAAAGCTGAATTTCATACACTGGTATTTAATCTAGGTGAATTATATCTCAGTTTAATATCACATTTGCCTGAAATACCTGGATACCCACCAATTGAACCACAGCCAGTAATCACTCATTCATGTATGTTAAGTTTTCAAATAGCCTGTCTTCAATCATTTATTCTAGAAATTCCGTTCACCATGAAAATAAAAGATGTTCAAAGATCCTTATCTATTACAAATAAATTAAAAAGCAGGTACGATTCTAAAACATCTAATTGATTGACTTAACATTAGTTCACAATTTCACAAGCTGTTGGCTTTTTAGTCAACAGTTTTGTTTTTTCCTCATAGCTTTGCTATTAATTTTCGATTGAGATTTAAACACACTGTTCTAGGATGTCTGACTAATTTTCTTAATTCTTTATTTTCCCTTTGCAAATTAAAAAGGATTTTACCAAAGGTTCAGCACGGTAATGGCAAAAAGGATGTTTTTATCAGGAGCTTTGACTTGCATTCTCACACTTATGTTAATAATCAAAGAGGAAAAAACACCCAAAAACGAGTTAATACCATCCGAAATGATAGCTATACTGCCTGAGACTAAGCCAGCGTAGGTTATTTAAGCCAAAAAAATCACACTAACCAGTACTCCTGCCGTAGTTAGATTTTCCTTATTCATTCATACTCCTCCCAATAATACCCTAAGATTATTTCCTGCTCTTAGTCTTTGTCATAGGCTAACAGTAAAGGAGTGGTATTTATGGATGATCAAACCGGTATGGAATTAGCTCGAGCATATGTTGTGATTCAACGTTATAATAACCGTTATTCACCTGAGGTTGCCCTAATGAGGGGTACCATTTTCCCAGATCTATATTTTCCTTACCATGAAAGGGGAAGCACCTCAAATGAATGAACGTGAAAGAATGTTAAGAGAGATTCAGGAACTAGAGTTTACAGCCATCGATTTACAGCTGTTTTTGGACACACATCCGGATGACCGCAGAGCTTTAGCTGATTATATTAGTGTTTCACAAGCACTAAAAACAGCTAGAGAACGCTATGAAAAAGCCTATGGTCCTTTAGTAGGCTTTGGCTTTGGTTTGGAAGAACTAAACCAAGGTTATCGCTGGCTTGATTACTGGCCCTGGGAAGATTTGGGAGGGAATAATTAATATGTGGCTATATGAAAAAAAGTTAGAATATCCTGCCAAAGTAAGCGCTACAAATCCTGCACTGGCTAAAGTAGTGATCACTCAATACGGTGGCCCGGATGGTGAACTTGCGGCATCTCTCCGTTACCTTACCCAGCGCTATTCTATGCCAACCAAAGAAACAAAAGGTCTGCTCACAGATATCGGCACAGAGGAATCAGTCCCGGGAGGTTATCAGTACGATTTACTCAAAGACTAAGATTATTATTCCCAATTAAAAAAATTAGGCAGCCATAAAAGCTGCCTTTCTTCTATTCAATATCTTTTCTTTTTAAAGAGTTGCAAAATTTATCATATACATTTTGATATCTGCTCTTTCCTCCTTCTTGCCACTTATCGAACTCCCTATTAATTTTATTACTTACATCATTGTCAAAGATGCTCCTTCTTTTCATTAGCAACTGCTTTTTCCATAGATTCAGTAGCAATAGCTATATCTTTAGGAGAGGGCTTCTCAATACCAAACTGGTCTCTGAGAATGAAGTCAAGTGCTTCTCTAAACGGTCTAGACTTTTCAAATCCTTTCCAACCATACTGCTTGGCCAATTTCTCTACTTCGAGATAAGCCTGATAACCAGCTTCAGCAACCTTCTTTGTCCGAGGGTATTTCCTAATCAAAGCTAGAACTAGAATACCAACTAAAATACCCCAAACATACAACATGGGCGTAGCAAACATAAATCCTAAAACTGTTTTCATTTACTCAACCCTCTTTCTTTGCAATAGTTTTTAATACCACTCGCCATCGCCTCAACAACCTTGTCTTTCCATTTGTCAGCCTTTAAGAGCGAAGCATCATCTTCGTTTGAGACAAACCCTAGCTCCACAAGGATGGATGGTGCGTTAGTGGTCCTTAATACATACAGACCACCATTAGCTTTAACCCCTCTGTCTTTCAGGCTACTAACAGGCAAAACTGCCTTGTGTACTAACGAGGCTAGGAGCCCGCCACTTACAGAATTAGGGTGATGGAAAACCTCAAACCCATTTGCCTTGTCATTTGCAGAAGCATTAATGTGAAGCGATATAAAAAGAGCCACTTTTGCTTCGTTTGCAATAGCAGCTCTTTCACTAAGAGGTACATATTCATCTTTTGTTCTGGTTAATATCATGTTAAACTCGCTCAGTTTTTCTTTCAATCTAAGAGCAATATCTAAAGTAATGTCTTTTTCTAGCAAACCATTACCTACAGCTCCGGGGTCCTTTCCTCCGTGCCCTGCATCTAGACATACAATTGGTAACATCTGCTCACTCCTTTACATAAATAGTTTGGGTAACTCCTTTACAGCAAACATTGTAACAACTAAACCACCTAGCAAAATTAAAAGTCCATAAATAACCTTCCACATGTTGGCTGTGTATTGTTCATCTCGTTTCGTGAAATACACTTTTAAGTCTTCCACGTCATCTTTAGTTGCTGATTGTTTTAATTCAGTTTTAATTTCTGCAATATCAGCTTGCATAGTGTTTGCTTGCGCTTCTAACCGTGTCACTCTCTCTGGTATATTTTGCTCCATTTGCTCCACCTCTCGCTTATACGATGTTTACGCCTATGCCTATTTGTTTGACTCCATCACACGTAGCACTTGCAGATGCGTTGTTGCCCGCACTGGCGCTTACAGAGACAGTATTAGCACCCGGATGGGCTGACACTAAAGGTGTCTGTTTATTCATAAATTGAACGTTTTCTCCTCCCGGTTGCGAAGTTTGTAAAGAAGCGCTATCCACAACAGCACCATTTAGCGAGAGTGACACCGAAGCATTATCATGGTTGGCTGATAAATTACCACTCCAAATAAACTGTATTTGCTTTGTCCCGGGTGGCAAAGTTATCTGGACTGAGCTGGTCCCACTCGTGCTAGGCTTAGTTGGCATTAGCGTATCGCCTGTATCCTCTAAATAAAATGTTAGTGGGTTAGAACTATCTACTGACAAAGTATTTGCTAACCCTAACTGTGCCCTAGTGACCGCATGTGGATTGTCTTTTCTGCCGGCGTGTGCATCCACCTTGTTTTGTGCTCCAGAAGGCGTCTCAGCTCCTATCTGAAGCGGTGTAATGCTATGAGGATTGCTCTTGTTTGTAGCATGGTTAGCTAATTTTTTTAACTCAGCATCAACAATATCTGCGTTTTCATTTAGATCACTTATTTTTACTAAATCTGTACCATCAGGTTTTTTCAATTGGTAGTTACCGGTATATTGCATTTTCTCACTCCTCTAACCCATAGATTTTTATATCGTCCCAACTATGAGTGCTTGCTTCATCCCAAGTTAGATTTTTATCAGTCAAATTGTCCCACCAAGACCAAGTAAAAGCATATTCATAAGCCAAATGAGCTGGTTTAATATCTTCAATCGCTTTTGTAAGGCCTGCCATATTTGGTGGAATTCCTACTGTTCCTACAAAACGTAAAATAAAACGAGCTTGTTCTGGTTCTTCTTCGACAGTGACTTCTCCGCCTGAAAAAGCTTCCGCTACGTTTTTAATCATTTGTTTAGTAGTAGTGCCTGCCCCTCTAAGTTTAGCTTTAATTATCTCTCGTCTACGTTCATATGGTTTACTGGGGTCGGTTTGCAACCCTAATTCATGCTCCCAATACTTCAATCCCCATGTGGCTGTATCAATAAAGCACTGAGCAAGTAATTCGTCAATAGAATATTTTAATTTACCTAGTTCAGGAGCTATCCCCTTTTGTTGCAAGTAATACATAGTACCACTGTCTGATTTGTAATACATAGGGAGATACCGCATTAGGTCTGGGTTTAACTTTTCTGTATCTTCGCTATTTGCTTCCGAGAATCCGTAAAGAACCGAGCCATATAATTCATCTCCGTACAAAAAAACACCCCCTAATCGAGTGGTGTAGCTAAAATTATTTCTTTTTCTTCTTCAGTTATCCATCCCTTCACAACAGCTTGATTCAGGTGTGCTTCTGTAACTTTTCCAGCTTTCCATTGGAGTAATAAAAACTTAAACATCCTTACTACCTCCAAACATCAGCGTAAGAAGAGCTTCTTCAGTTGCCTCTAGCCTATCTTTTACATCTTTTAATTCTAGTTCTTTTTGCTCCGCATCAGTTAACTTCTTAGCAACATGGACTTTCATGCTATCACCTCAATTTGAATTACAGCATCCTTGTATTTCTCTTTCTTGAGCTTAACAAAATGCTTCCCTGGATTTTCGTTGCTATATTCCAAAATACCATCTTCTAACTGATATTCTTGAGCATCTATTACAGCTATTGTGTTTGGCTCAGTAGTTATCGTTATTACTTCATTTATTGTTAGTTTAGTTTTAGCAATTGTATACTCAACTTCTGGCCATTCGACAATATCTACCAGCTTACTATCATCTAGCACTAAATCAAAAAAAGGAAAAGTTGTTCTAATTCTTCGAGCAAGTACTTTCCCTTCTTCAGTTGTTTCATCTACTACTAGCCAATTTTTGCGGTAATCATCGTACCAATTAGTATTACGGTAATTACTATTAGTTTCAAACTTGGTTAGATTAGGACAAATAATCATTTAAATCACGCTCCAATTACGGTCCAATCGTACAATTTATCATTCATATTTAACCCATTTTGGTCAATGGTAAATGAGCCACTCGTTAAATTACCATACATATTTCCGGTCACAACTGTACTAGAGGCTGCTTTTGCAATACATATAATTGATGTGGGATTTTGGAAAGATTTATCGTAATCACCATAGACTGCGATAAATATACCAACAGTATGTCCCCTAATAATAAGGACCGTTGGGTTGCTTACAGCAGATATGTCGATTGTAGTATTTGTACCATCGCCATAATAGCTACCATATACTACCTGTGGTACACTACCAAGAGCACTTATAGATATATCCTGTGTCCCATCAAAGCTAACACCATTGATTTTTCTCGCTGTTTGTAGTCTCGTAGCTGATGCAACATTAGCAGACGTGGTTATAAAGCCTGAATTGTTATTTAGCTGACTGGTTTGTGTTGGGATAGTCGGTTTATTAGAAAGATCATTATAACTCCCAGAAGTTGCAACTGTAGCAAGTCCTGTAATTATAGATGCCGGGTGGCTTGATGGGTGAGTGTATTTATTGGCTCCTGCTTGAATGCCATCTAGTTTTGATTTATCACCTGAGGACATTAATCCATTCGCAGATGTAGTTGCCACAGTGGTAGATGCTTTGTTGTTCCAAGTAGATTTTTCTGAATCTGTAACAAATCTTTTAGTTGTGGACTCAGAAATATCGGTGGCAGAATGAGAATGGGCACTGTTCGCTTTTCCACTTAACTTAGTATCAACTTCTGATTCCGTATAGTAGCGATCATCATGGGTATGCCCTGTCGGACTAGCTCCTACATCTGCTGCCGAATAAACAGCTTTATAAGGTACTTCACAAACATCAACTGTACCAACAATAGAACCAGTTGTGCAATATTCTACTGCCCACCCTTTTGAATAATCCCTTGTAGTTCCCGACCACATATCAAATAAATTAACGCTAAACCTTGGAAAGTAGATACTACCAATCAATGCGACTGCAGTATACTTAGTCCCATTGTCAAGGTAGGAAAATAGTTTAATGGTCGGTTTCCAAGCACCTAAACTAACAGCCCCACAGTATCCATGCGCATTGTTGTAAACATAATAACCAATTTTTAATTCAATAGGAGCTTGTTGTCCATATGCGTACCCATGTAGATGAATAATAGGCATTGCATTACCGTTGAGAAAAGGTATTTTAGTTTTAATAACAATTTCAATTGGCGTTCCACTTAATTCAAAGTTTGCGACGTTATAAAATGTTCTACCTATTTGTAACCCGCCAGCGGTTTTTCCACCTATAGATAAGAAATCAGCTGCATGCTTACCATCTACAGTATCCGAGTTACCGCCATTAGCAGGTAAACTTGTTGGCAGGCCAGTTATCATAGAAGCTGGATGAGTCGACGGGTGAGTATATATTGTATCTGTAAATTTGGCATTTGCTGGAACATTAGTTAAAACCTTCGTATTATCGACTTTCCCATCTAACGCTGTCTGGACAGCTGTAGAAATTGGTTTATCGAGGTCTGCTGTATTATTTACATTTCCTAATCCCACGTGAGCCTTAGTTACTCCATGCGGATTTGATTTATTGGAAATGTGAGATTGGATATTCGCATTTTTTGGCTCGTACAGTGTGTCATGATTATGATTTGACGGAGTAAAAGTGGAAGGTTTACCCGTTACCCCTGACCAAGGGACACTATTGGCTTTGTCAGCATTATCGACTACACCATCATTGTTAGTGTCATATATGCTTTTGAGCATATCTGCTCCAGAGCCAATTAGCTTGTTACCGCTTGCAGTACCAACAAATAGTTCTTGGGTATCAGTGCAAAAGCCCAGTTCTCCCTCTGCTAGAGTAGGGAGTTGGGCTTTTGATCCTCGGCGTATTGTTAATAGTACTTTTCTGGCCATCTTATCACCACCTTCTTAGAAAGTGCCTCCGTCAACTTTTGTTACAGATAATTCTCCGTTTACTAGGCCTAACCCCTCGTTGTAATTCAGAGCAATAGCTCCGTTAGAAAGGATTATAGGGCCTTTGCATTTTGCCGACACACCATAATCCGTATTAAACTCAAGCCCCCAACCTAACTTGACACCAACCCCATTTGCGTCCACACTAACACCATTGCCGGCTTTTACTCCAACTCCGTTACTATCCACATTGATCCCAGCGCCAGCTTTAACAGCGACTGCATCTGTGGCTACTGTAATACCATCACCAGCACCTACATTAAGGGTAATATTATCTGAGCTTCCACCACCAGTAAGACCAGCGCCAGCAACAACCGACTGGTTAGCTTCGCCTGACTTAACCCAGTTTGTCCCGTTATAGACATAGTTTTTATTCTCGTCATCTACATATACTGACCAACCTACTTCAGGTGCGTAGAATTCCCAAGCTGAACCATTCCAATGAGCTATCTGATTAGTTTTCCCTGACCAAGCTCCTGTAGCACTAGCAGGGACAATATACCTGTCTCTATTAGTATTTGTTGTTGGCGGTGTAGTTGTGTTTCTGCTCTTTACACTATCTTGCCATTCCAACCCACGTATAGCATTATAAATCTCACTATTGATTTTAGAAGATGACCATAAAGCAGTCGGCAGCGTAGCTGTATCATTAATGACCCTATGCTTGTTAACATCGTTAATATGAGTCTTAGCCTCAGAAGCTGTTACAACGTTAGTCCCATCATTTAACTGTTTAACTGTTCCGTTATTAAGTTCTGATTTTTTGACTTTTCCATAAGTTGAGCCATCCGTTACTTCGTCTAGGCTTGTCACGTTTACCTTAACCCAAGCAGAGCTTGTATCTAAATATAAGTATCCTGTGTTTGTGCCTGAAGTTACATAATAAAGTCGCCCAGCTACTCCGGCATTTGGCCGTGCAGCATCTGTTCCCATCATCACACGACCTACAAGCGCGTTATAGGTACCCTCCCCAACATATATTTCTTTGGTATCAGTACAAAAAGCCGTCTCCCCAATTAACAAAAGTGGCAAGTTCGCTTTAAGTCCTCTCTTGATCTGAATTGTCTGAGCCATGTTTTTACCTTCTTTCTTATTAAAATGTACCACCATCAATATGACCAGATTCTTTATACAACTCAAATTCATTCTGAGTTTCTGTTACTGCTTTTTGCAAGGTGTTAATGTCCTCGGCCTCTACCTGGTCACCCTGTGTCTCGTAGGTAATATAAATTTTCTCTTTTTGTGTAAAGACTTTTAAATGTCTTTTCCAGGGTGTCTCCTCCGGTACCGAAATAAAATAATTCTGAATTTGTTCACCCGATAAACGAGGACCTGTAAACATTAGTATACTCGCTGTATTCGCATTATCATGCCTTAAAAAGCCTTCCCAGACACCATTTTGAACATCTATTTCTTCTTCTATTACATATACACTACCGTCCTGTTTTTTGTTTAGCTTTTCAAACACCTACATCACCGCCAGTTCTACTGCACCCAGCACGGGTATTTCTTCATCTTCTAGCGCAATGTTACTGGTGGTGTTATTTAGGGTTAAGTTTGAATAATCAAGTAGGCCGGGTGTATTCAAAAGTATAGTTCCTATTTTGGCATAACTGACATATGAAGTTTTAAAAGCTGTTTCCTTAAGATAACTATCTAATCCCATTATAAAATCATCTTGTGCTTTTTGAATGGTATAACCGGAAGCAAGAGTAACAGTAGCAGAAACATTAATGCTTTTACCAATGCCAGATACAACGGTTACATTTGCACCAACTGGACGGAATTCTTCTATCTTTTGCGATACCTCTGTTAGCAATAATGAGGTTGCTGGCTGCTTGTCGGAATCTACTACAACCACCTTTACTGTGCCTGGCCCATTCCAGAGAGGGAAGACCTTTGCGTCCCCTACACCCGCCACATCCAGCGCCCATTGTTTATAATGATAAATATTACCGGATGTAGTAGGTTGACGTACACGCAACTGATAACGATGTAGTAGTGCCTTATCTGATTCTTCTTCTTCCCCGGGTAGTAAAATATCTGTTAGTTCAGCTTTAACTAAGCCAGGTATATAATCTATCGGGATCATTTTGCCTTGTGGTCTGTTTCCTTCAACACCTGCTATTTCACATTCTAAAATATACCGGCCAGTAGAGAGTTTCTCTTTTACAACAAAATTCAAATCTCCCGCTGTAAATCTACTTTCAAGAGGCACATCAGTAGGTTCATTATTATTACTATAAAAAAGCCCTGCTCTTTTTGATTTAATGGCTGAGTGCCTAGTTATACCCATTTCTGCGGTTCTTTTTTCGAGATACTCTCCCCATGCTGTTGTAGCAAATGCTAGCTTTATGTTTGTATCTAGCTCAATATACATTTGTGCTAATTCTGCGGCCGCAGGAGCTAAAGCATCATAAATAATACTACCCTGGCGTTTATCCATAGTGTTAGGCACTTTGCTTAACATACGTTTTATTATCGTCTCAAAGGTCATCTGTTGGTACATCACATACTCACCTGCCTCCCTGTATCAATATCTCCAAAGATTGTATGGACCGTAAATCTAACCATCACTCCATCCCTCTCTGGTTTTTCAAACACAAAATTCTCCACTTCTGTAATCCTGTCATCTTGTATCAATGCTTCTTTAATTCTCCGTTTCAACTCTGAATATACAAACGCCCTAGGCTTTCCATATAAGTCTGCTAATTCTAAACCATAGTTCCAGTTATAAATAGCATGTTCGTACCTTTCTGTTTGTAAAATCTTCTGGATTGCCTGCTTCATAGCATCTAAGCCGTCTATTTTCCTAGCAACCACACCTGTTTGAAAATCAACTGAATAGGTAAGGCTGGGGTGGTTAACAATCTCTATAGTTCGTCCAATATTAATATCACTAAGCTTAGGAATCATGCTCCCACCAGCCTATCTATAATCAAGTATTTCTGACCGCCTTGTTCTCTAAGCAGCAGCACTTTATCGCCCACCTGTAACCCCTCACGGATAACCAGCTTATCTTCCAATGCTTTTTCTGTATAACTTTCAGGTTGTGGGCCAGCTGGTGTAATATCGGTAAATTTATGAATATGCTCTAGACTAACCTCATATCGAATTAACCGTTCAGGTACTATTAAAAAATCCTCTGTAAGAGTGAACTTTTGATTAACACTCACTTCCAGAGGATTTATGCTTTCAATAGTTCCATATGCAATATTTACAGGGCTGCTCTGTTCTACAGCATCGAGAGCAGCCTTCTTAATTATTTGAATCATATTCATCATATCGCCCCCCTTAGGTCGAGGGTCATAATGTGTTCATCATTGTCAAAAACATGTTTGCATCTTTCTACTAACATATATTGACTTACACCTATATCGCTAAGCAAAGTCATAACGCTGCTTCCAGCCCTTACTCCTGTGTCTCCTAAGCAATCTTTTAATTGCAGTGTCTTGTTAATTCGGTTCTTGAGCTTTAGAAGAGTGTCCGCTTTGTGCTTAGCATTCGAAGCATCAGTTACTTTCTCATAATACTGCAGAATCCCCCATTGATTCATAGTAGAACTGTCTATAGCTTCATACCGCTCTCTCTTACCTGAATCCTCATTCTCATGCACAAGCTTAATCTTGTTATAGGTATCCGAATCAATATCGGTTTTAAAGCTGTAATCTTGGGACCGCTCATCACCAACAACAAGGTCAGGCACCTTCATTTTCCCAACATCTCTTAACGACAGCTTTCCGAAGTCGTCGAATAAGACAAATAACTGGCCTGAATTAACTAGTGTTAAATCCAGTGCATCATAAATAATATCGAACAAGGTCATGTCATCGCGGGTCCTGATTGGTATAACGTAGCCTGTATCTTCAATCTCGCCCATTCTTAAACTAAAGTCAGAAGCTATTTTTCGGACTAACTCGGAAGCCTTTTTGTTAGTGTATTGATAAAAGTCTTTGTTCATTAGATACCTTAATTGGTCGTAAGCTGTAACCTTAATGATTTCATCACTACTTGTTTCCTTGGTAAATACGAATCCGAAAAACAGATCTGCTTTATTCACCCTAAATGAAACAGCGTTACCTTCTTCTAAACGGAGCTTTTCATCTTTAAGCACGTTAAAGGTTAACTTGCCTGGGCTACCCATTCTAACTGTTTCCCACACTATTTGACCTTCTACAAGAGGCTTAAATACATCATCTCTGTTATGAATAAACAATTCATACATAACGCCTCTCCTCCTAAGGTAGTTGCAACACCTGTCCTGGTATAAGCAAATTTGGGTTTTTCAAGTTATTTAACTTTGCTATCTCTGTATATTTACTACCATCATTTAATTGTTTTTTGGCGATCAACCAAAGGCTGTCTCCCTCTTTCACGGTGTAAGTCTTAGGTGTCTCTTTTGCTGGTCTTTCTGGTTCTACTGTCGCTGTCACGACGTTTTCATCTATAGGTGTTAACTCAACTTTTTGGGTTAGATATTCTTTGTATTGTTTTAACTCTAGTGATACATAGATATCGCCTTCTGCTCCTGCATTCTCTTCTATGGTATAAGATTCAAGCGAAACCATCATATTTGTATCAAACAAAGGTTCTCCCCAAGGAGCTAATCGGCTAATAATAAACCTAACTGGTTTTTTGCTTGTCTTGTATCGTTCAAATCTATCAAGATAAAACCTTGGCTCTAGAAAACCTTGTTTGTAAACAGCGAATGGATATAACCTACCAGGAAGCAAAATCGCAAAGCTCCACTCTGATAACCCAGCGTCCTTCAAAATGTTAACTTCCCCTAAATTTAACAGTTCAACTGTTTTGTTCTTGTTATTAATTTTCAAACTTAAGTTAGAAGGAGGAACAGGTAATTGAATTTCCTCTCCTCCTTGCTCAAAATAAAAAGAGTACATTATGCATGTACCCCCTCTGCCGTAGTATTTAATAGATCTGTCAATACTTTTTGGACGTGCTCAACAATTCCATCTACATCTGCTGTCTCTCTTATATCGCCAAACTGCAAGCTTATTTGTGGTGCTAATGTTGCTGCAGTAAAACGGTTTACAGCTTCTTGTTCGGCTGAGTCTCTCAACCATTTAAGATCTTCTTCTGTTAGTTGTTTAGTGTTACCATCTATAGAATTTAAAGTATCAAGCTGTTTAGCATTCCAGAGTGCTTCTGTAGCTGACAGATTATTTATTGCATCTGTTACAGAGTTAATACTCTCGTTTATTTTACCCGGAAGCAGTTTACCAATATCTCTGCCTTTATTTACAGATTCTTCAAAAGATATTTCCTGCATTCGTTCTATGACTTTATAACTTTCTGGAACTTCAGCAACCATTTCGTTCAAATTATTACGCCATTTTTGCATTGAAGAACTCATGTTAGTCTTGAATACAAAATCCATTGCATCAGTGACACGTTGTAACATTCCTAGAATAGAGTCAACAAAACCTACGAAGAGTCTTTTGACTGCAAACATTGGGTTATACCATACATTGGCAAAAAACTCCGCTACTGTAGCTATTATGTTATATAATTGTACAAATACATTATAAACAGTTGCATACAAGCCACCAAATAGCCCACCAATAAAGCCAGTTACTTCTTCTATAGTACCTCCCATCTCTATATACGCTTTTGCAAGCATGTAGATTAACCCAGTTATGATTAAAATAGGAGCCATTTGAGCGATGAGTGGTGGAATGGTTGCCCATAGACTAGTTACGATATTGTACATAATCAACATTCCAGCCATTATCAAAATGGATTGCACTGTTGGCCAATTGCTCTGTATTAAATCCATAATAAACATGAATCCCTTTGCTAATTCAGATACTCCGAAAGAAACCGCATTAAAAAACTTAGTAGCACTATCAGATTGTAACCACCTATCAACTCTCTCCAGCAAAGGTGTTAATCTCTCCAAGGCTTTCTCTCCAGTACCAGCAAGCTTCTGCTTAAAATTAGCTACAACACTATTAAACTTCTGTAACGGTGATGCCTGAAAAGCTTCTACAATTTTATTAGTAAGCCCAGCTGTATTCAATGCTTGGTCAAAAGCACCAATGATACCTTCTAAGCTTCCAGCTTGGACTGCTCTTTTGAGAGGTTCTATTTGACTATCTGTAAGGTGTAAAGTACGTTGTAGCCTTGTATATTGCCCTCTCATAGCCTCCTGCATTAACACCTCTGCGCTACCTATATTACTAGTTCTCAGAGACATCCTGTTAGCAATATCAGTTAATCCTCGAAGTTTTTCTGTGTTCCTAGTTACTTGCATAAAGTTTCTTGTCACTTCCGAGAGGTCTTCCATCTTCTGGCCAGTCTTTACAGCGTATTTTTGCAGATCGTTAAAATATGACGCACCTATATCTGTATTACCAAATGCAGATTGCATCATCATTGATTTCTGGTTAAGTTGAGCAAATGCTCCAATAGTGCCTTGCAACAACTTCTTAATACCTTGCATACCTAAATATGCTCCTACAAGGCTTTTAACTTTGCGTACTAAGCCATCTGTAGCAGTACTACCTCTACGTAATGCATTATTAAGTTCATCTTGTTTTCTAGCTGCCCTTTCTGCACCTTCTCTTTCTTTATTTAATGCTCTCTCTAGCTTTTCTATCGCCTCTGCAGTTTTTATTTCTGCTTTTTCTGCTTTAAAGAGCTCTGCCTTATATCTAGCTAAAGCTTTAGTACTTTCTTCTAACTCAAGTTTAATATTAGTAGCTTCGAAAGGAATTAATGTGCCTCGAGCTTTACTAGTACTTTTAAGCTTCTCATACTGTTCAGTTAAGCGGCTAATAGCCATCTCTTCTTCAGCATACTTTTCTTTTATTTTTTGTGTCGCTACTACTTGTTCATCATATTGTGTTCTAAGTAAATCGAGCATTCTTTCAGTAGAACTTAAACTATCAGCAAAGTCGGTACTTTTGCTCAACTGGGTTTGCATCTGTTCTGCACTTTGAGTTATTTTGTTAGACCCACCGATAAACCTACTCATTGTAGCTGAAAAGTTATCTATTAGGCTTATTGTCGACCTAATGCTTGCCATTCAACAACCTCCTTTCTTTATAGTAAAAGCACCTACCGAAGTAAGTGCTTCTTATTTTCTTATGCTCCTATTGAATGTACGTTGTATACACGAATAGCTTCAGCTGAGGTAATTCCGTTTTCGTCTAGAGCCATTTCTGCCTTTACCTTCGCTTCCACTTGCTCCAACAACCCTTTCAACACATAACATTCTGCTGGGTTCAGGTCTAGCATCTCAACAAAGGCATTGTAAAATTCTACATATCTCTCATACGTTATCATGTATTGTTCTATAATGAACTGTCTGTTTGCATTCATGCTAGAACACCTGCCCCCTCAGCTAATTCCTTTAGAACAGGTATTACATTGTCATAATATCTCCAGGTCTCGACTTCTTTGTTAGAATGAGGAGACTTATCATAGAACAGCTTTCCATGTTCAGGTGTCTTTAGACCATTCAAATTAGCCAGTCTACCTACTTTGTTAGCCGATATGCCTAATATGGTACCTATCTCTCTTGCTGAGTAAGTGGGCTTATCTACTGCTGGGAGAGGTAAGAGTCTCTGCCCAGCTACTACTTCTGTTGCATGAGAATACAGGACTTGTTTATACTCTGGAATCTCAATCTTATCAGCTATCTTCAGCAACAAGCTAGCTTGTCTACTCTTCGCATTCCTAAGCTTAGCTTCAACTGCCTTACGCTTTAGAAGCTCCAGGTCGGTATTGTCACTAATATAAGCTCCAGTCTGACGAATGGAAGGAAGGACTTCCTTCGTAACCCAACGCTTAAATTTCTTTGATGAAGGTAACTTTGAAGATAGGATTAAACTGTATAATCCGCTTTCGTTGATGGCAACCATATTTCTATTTTGGCTACCGTCGTGAATTACGACGTCAGTTTTATCCTCGTTGTCTACATGCCTGTTAATATCTCGACTACCGTTTTGGTACCCGAGGATATCCGCAACATCCTTACCTACAAAATAAGGTTCTCTGTTAATCATCAATGTCCGAACTTGACCAAACTCTTTATTTTCGAATATCATTAACTCATTACTCATAGTTAGTCTCCTTTCGTATCTTGAACGAGACAGCTAACTATGATAACATATTTCATAGAGAGCAATCTCGCTGGAGATAGTCCCACTGCCTTGGTCGGTTGGAGGGGGCTATCTCTTATTTTTTGTCCACTTGATTTTCTTCAAGCAATTTTTTTATATACTCAATAAGTATGCTTTGCATATCCTGCCCAGTATTTACCGAGTATATTTTAAACTGCCTATGAAGCTCATCATCAAGCCTAATAGTTAACGTTTTAATATCAAAGCACCTCCTGTTCTTGTAATCATTCTAGCATGACAGAATGATGGTGTCAAGAGGTGTTTTGTAAATATTTTTCCAACAAAGAAACCAGCCCCGACCAGCTGATTTATGCTAGTTATAAAAGGGTGTCGATAATCCCGACTCCCTTTTTTATGCATGAAGAAAGCACCTACCGAAGTAAGTGCTTATTTCTTTAGCTTGTTAGCTTCGTTCCTATCATTCTCGCTCTTAATGTCGATAGCAGCTATAACAAACGCTTTTTCATATCTATCCATCTCTATAAACTCCTTAGGACGTATACGTAACTTGTGGAGGGCATAGTAAGCATAATTAGCCTCACTATCACCCTCCTTTATTAGTTTTTTGCTTCTTCTACTAAGTCTCTGTTAAAACCGTTGACCTCTTGCACAACCTCTAACAATTTAGCATATTCACCAGCTGTCAACATCTTGCCCAATAATTCGTCTGCTCCTAGCACTCCATAACTTTTTTGAAGTTCTGCATCTTTCAGATTTGGAAAAACAACAGCTTCAGCTGTCATCCTAGCTAGATATAGGTCATAATCTGTCTCAGGTACTATATATCTTTTGTGACTAACTACTTTGGTAGCCGATTTCCTCAGAGCTTGGTTCTCCTCTTCACTAAGAGCTCTGATTTCCCAAGGGATAGGTTTCCCTTCGTTGTCAATAAATCGCTCAGATATAACATGTTTTTCGTTTTCAATCTTAAGAGCATTTTGGGCTAAAAAGGCATTTAAATTCATTTAATCCCATCCTTATCTAAGTCTTCTAAATTCTTCTGGCATATCCATATCATTAAATGTAAAGCTTACCTGCTCGTCTAGGGCTTCAGATTCAACATCAAGTTTTGCTATAGTCACACTGTCTAGGTTTACCCCCTTTAGTATGGTTGTTTGTCTGCCAGCAAACGAAGATGGGTCATCATTTTCGATTGCTATATCGAAGTAGGTATCTCTTCCGTATTTGACGTATTCAAATATCATCCGCCTAAACATGCTAGTAACATAATAAATGGTCATAGTGCCTGTCCCACTCCAACCACCAGCTTTATGCTGAGTGCCAGAAAGACCTAAAACAGGTATCTCTGTTTTTTTCTTCTCAATTGTCGCTTCTAAGTCTTTTACATAAAACATCTCATGATTTACACCATTGATGTTTGCAAATGCTCTGCCTTGTTTACCACTAATTGCATCTTCCGCTCTCATGAAAGCCATTTATCTCACACCCTTTCTACTGAATTTCTACACTCATGTACAGTTTTTCCATGCTGTCGGTAGGTTTAATAGCTTCATTCACAATAACATCACGTTTGCCAACACCCTGTTGAACCTCAATATCATCAGCTTCAAAATCCTCAATTGCTTGCATATTTTGGAGTTGTTCGTGGTATTTAACAAGCTCGTTCTTAAACAATGTTCGCCCCATCGAATCGTTAGATACTTTTCCAAGATAATAATCGCCAAAGATTCTAGCTACATCATTCGCTATCTGGTCAATGACTCTAATAACTCTATTGCTAGAGAAATCCTCATTTTTATTAGGTTCAAAGCTAGTAAAAGTATTGATGTCAGTTAAAACCCTAATAGCATTACCGTCTTGATAGAAGGCAAACTCTCCAGCTTTAATAGCACTTTCAAACTCAGATGGTTTGTATTTCGTATCAACGATATACTCACCATTATAAATTCTATTAGTTAAACTCTGGTTAATCTCAGCTCCTGCTGTAGCACCAGCCACCCAATACACTAATGCAGGGTTGTTCTTAACGCTAATTACACCCTCATAATCAGCTGTTGTATAGTCGTATAATACTGCTTGCACCTTATAACCATCTGCATCTCTTAAACGTTTTACAAAGGCAGTAATTAGGCTTTTAGTCAATATATCATTTCCAGCATAAGCTATAACATTAAAGTCTTCGGACTCAATTTTATCTAAGAAAGTGGCATATGATTCTCCCGTAGCTATACCATCGACTCCACCAGCTAGGTTTTTACCCGCAGTAGCTTCAAGGGTTCCTGTACCATTAAATACCACGAAGCCATTCGGCTTGAGTTCTGCTACACTACCAACAGTCTGCTCATCAACCTTTGCATTACCCACATAAGTGACAACGTCATGTTTACCTTCGTTATCGATGCTAGGCTGGATGACAATCTTAATAGCGTTACCTCTACTACCAGCAAACTTAGCTGTAGCTGTTAATGTGCCAATCGTTACAGTGGCTTTGTTTCCACCGTCTCCATTCAGTCGATATAACTTCAGGACCCTTGCATATTTGAAAATCTCTCTCAAAGGCTTCATTTCATCAGCTATGAAACTATACCCTAGAATATTTAAAGCTTCCTTCTGAAATTCACCAGCTTCAATTGTGATTACCTCATCCTCAGGGCCCCAGTTGAGTTCTAAGGGTAGTGCTACTGTGCCTCTTTCACCCATAGCTCCTAATGCTCTTGCCCTGCTGACAAAGTTTATATATGCTCCAGGTAAAACTTTGTTTGTTGTTGTAAAACTTCCGCCACCTAAAGGCATCTAATTCACCTTCCTTTTCATAAATGCTTTGATTTCTGCCTCCACCTCGCTAAAGGTATAGGGTCTATCTTCGCTTAAAATTGCATTAATTAAGTCCTTGCTGTAAGATATCTTCTTACTTGCAAGGACTTGTTCTTTGGTATATCTATTTTCTGGTTTACTCTGCACTTTCTTTTCTGGTTTACTCTGCACTTTCTTTTCTGGTTTACTCTGCACTTTCTTTTCTGGTTTACTCTGCACTTTCTTTTCGGCCAACCTTCAACTCTCCTTTCTGATAAAGGTTCTCCATGCTAGGAACTTGTAGTGCCTGTTTTTTTACGGTAAAGTTGTAAGCTAGAAAGAAATGTAGAACCTTATCTACAGATTCATGATACATATCTACACTTCGAGTTAGCTTGCCATTCACTTCAATATACTCCAGCTCTTCATACAACCTTTCAGCCATTGCTAGGATTTGCTCATTAATGTTATTCCCTGGCTTAGGGAAGTAATGAATGTCAAACAAATGTCTTCTATTATATCTATAATCCAGTTGTTGTGTATGACTTGTCCTAACAACTTGAATAAAAAAACAAGGTTCTTTAAAATTCTGAGGAATGCCTTCTCCATAAATGGGAGTATTAGCTTCTTTAAAACTAGCAATCTTGGCTATTACACCTTTCCGCACATCATCAATTGTTACCATTTAAATAGTCCTC
>JAHDNZ010000053.1 GCA_018435125.1 Bacillota bacterium
ATACTTTTGATAAAATGCTCGAAGCACTCAAACTACCACAGATACCTAGTCCCGGAAAAGTCAATAGATTAAAAAAACAAATGTGACAATACAAAACCATAAATTCGTGGAAAAATAATAACCCGCTATAACCAAGTAAGCACAATGGTTACAACGGGTTTTTTCTTTATTTTGGTGTAAAACTTAGGAAAAACTTTCTTGTTATCGTAAATCCCTAAGTTACACCCTCAAAAGGCGGTTTTTTAATGTTTAGGCACCTTTGGCATCAACTGCTCCGGTTAATAGTAGCTCTAATCTTTTAATGGAGGAGTTGACACAGAAAATAAGGACACCCACCGTCTCCAGCGAAAAGAGACCCAGACTAAGTATTTTCGCCCACATTGGGGAAAGAGCTTGAAAAAAGCTTACCTCTGAATACCACCACTGGAAGGAGAAGGTAGCTCCTAAAAGTAGTATTATTGGCATCATACCCAAATTAATCAACAATATTTTACCAGTTCCTTCCTGAGATTTGGAAGAACCGATCTTGATATTAAAATTAGGATAGTAGATATCACTCCAAACATCAATTGAGATTAGAGCTGCCAAAGATATTACTACAATAGGGATACTTATACTTAATGGGAATAAAGCTACTCCCGGGATAAAGTAGAAAATCATAAGCCCAATCAAACCTTCTAAAAGGCATGGTAGATAGCCAAAGATATATTTACTCCAAAAAACGGTTTTGGGGTTTAGAGGCAAAGCTTGCATAAAGCGCCAGTTCTTACCTTCTCTTGATAAAGCTAAGCCGGCTACGGTTGGCCCTGAAAGGCCTGCAAACAAAAGAATCATAAACAAATTAACCGATTGATCTATAAAACTTGGTCTCATTCCTTCAGTTATAGGTACACCTGGGCTAGCTTTCATATTGTTAAAAGCAAAAAAGCCCATTACAATAAGACCGACAGCGATCTGGTACCACATAAAAGGTTCGCGTTTAAGATAGAGTAACTCTTTTCTTAACATGGCCTTAAAAGGAGAACCAGAGCCTTGGATAGGTTTTCCGCTTACTTTTACTTTCTTCTTTTTCGACGCATCAACCTCTTGACCACTCCCCCAGCCAGAAAGGTAAAGCTTGGCTGAAAGCGAGGTCGTAAGCCAAAAGACAAGCCCTGCTCCTAGCAGAAGCGGAATTAAATTAGCCCAGAGATTTACCTGAGAGCCAGGTAGGGTAGCCACAGAAGATTTAGCCATCCAAACATGAGGCAAAAAGCTTAGCTTATTTAGGCCTAGATCATTTAACCCGTTCAAGGCAGCTATTATTTCTTCTTCACTTAGATTCATCATACTTGAAGAGAAGGCTTGAGTTAAAAAGACAATCAAAAGGCCCATCACTAAAGTAGCTGAAAGCAGAATCTGTTTTAGTCTTTGCCCGGGAATATAGCGCATAATCAAAAGGAGTAATAGGGCTGCCACACTCCCAAAGAGTACAAAACCGGCTAAATAGCTAACAATTGTAGTGAGGTAGTAAACAAAACTTGCCTTATAAGCTATTCCTAAACCGATTAGAGGTGTTAAAGTCATAAAACTAATGGAAAGAAAGATTAAACCCAAACACTCGGTTAACTTCGCTGCAAAGATGTTTTTAACCCGAAGAGGTGTTGCCAATAGAAAGTGCATATCCGAAGATTCAAAAAGGTATTCGTGAATTACCCTTAAACCGGTTAAAAAAAGAAAGAGAATGGTCCCTAAACTTAAAAGCTGGCTAATGGCTAAAATTGATGACTGGACAAGAATCTCGCTTCCCGGGGGAAACATTGCGAGCAGATCCTTAAAAAGGTTATAGGCCATAAAGGTCCACATTACGGCAAAGCCAATTATAGCCAGATAACCTAAGCTGGTACCGATAGCCTTCTTTTTGGATTTAGATTTAAAAGCTGAGGTAAACCAGATTTTAGCACTGGTTTTAAGCAAAAGCAGATACTCGTGCATATTCACTACCCCCTAAGATGGCTGATGAGTTCCTTGTCAGCATCGCTAGCTGTAAGTTGTAAAAACAACTCCTCAAGTGAACCTTCCTTGCCTTGTCCTTGTCTTAACTCCTCTACCGTACCGATAAACTTGAGCTGACCCTTTTGAATTATACCCACTCTGTCAGCCATCTCTTCGGCAATTTCCAGGATATGAGTTGACATAAACACAGTACGGCCTTCTTTGGCGAGTTCTTTTAAAATATCTTTGATCAACCTAGCTGAACGGGGATCAAGTCCTACTGTTGGCTCATCCAAAAAAAGAACCTGAGGATCATGGATTAGGGCAGCAATAATATTTGTTTTTTGCCGCATACCATGCGAATAACCCTGCATTAAATCATCCTGGCGATCATCAAGTTCAAAGATCTTGAGATATTCTTTGGCAATTTGGCGAGCTTTTTGGCGTTCGATCTGGTAGATATCAGCCACAAAATCCAAAAATTCCCTGAGAGTAAGCTTATCATAAACATTAGGTTCATCCGGAACAAAGCCAATATATTTTTTAGCCTCCACCGGATTATTAGTCACCGAAACAGAGCAGATCGATGCCTCGCCTGCAGTTGGAATTAACAGTCCGGAAAGCATTTTAATAGTTGTAGTTTTTCCGGCACCGTTAGGACCTAAAAACGCAAACAGTTCGCCCGGTTCTACCTTAAAACTTACTTTATCAACAGCTCTAAATTTACCAAAATCTTTGGTCAACTCTTTGGCTTCAATCACCTAAACTGCCTCCTTTTAAATATTCATCTAAAACTTTTTGCATCTCTATAATAGGTGCCTTTACAGAAAACCAGGATTCAAACGAAATAGCTCCCTGGTGTAAAAGCATGCCATCACCTGTTATTACCTTGTGTTTAGTTGCTTTGGCGATTCTAATTAAGGTGGTTTTTCGGGGATTATATACCAGATCGCAAAAAACAGTCTCTGGCCCATAAAGCCTGGGATCTAAAACCGGGGTCACATCTACATCAGGATACATCCCCACCGGAGTACAATCCACAACCAAATCAACCTTGACCACAAGATCTTTTTTAAGCTCTAACCATTCAAATTGAGCCCAAAATAAGGAGCGAGGCTTTTGCCTACTGGTCACATAAATTTGGCAGCCACTGTCTTTAAGTCCAACGGCTACCGCCCTTGCCGCTCCGCCACAACCAACTATAAGGGTGGTTTTTTTTGCTTTAGGATCAAAACCTGCTTCTTTTAAGGATCGAACAAAACCCGGAGCATCCGAATTATCACCCACGAATTTACCTCGGCTCAATTTTACCAGATTTACCGCTCCGATTTCAGCTGCCTGGGGGGTGATTTCATCTAATAAATCTATGATTCTCCTTTTATAGGGAATCGTAACATTAAATCCCAGGCAACCCAAGCTTTTTAAACCACTGACACAGGATCGGAGCTCTTTTTCTTCTACGTCAAAGAGTCGATAGTCTCCTTTGATGTCTAACGTTTGTAGAGCTTTGTTTTGTATAAGCGGAGATAGCGAGTGGGTTAAAGGATGGCCTAATAAACCAATAAGCACTTGTTTTCCTCCTCTTCTACGTAGCTTTTAGTAAAAAGGTTTCATAATAAAAAGGGCCCTAAGGCCCTTTTTATTCTCCGCTTACACTGATTCCATCTACCAGCAGAGTTGGAGCGCCTGTAGAACCATACATTCTCAGGTCGCTTCCGACACGGGTTACCTTAGAGAGAAGATCCAGCAAATTTCCGGCTATAGTTATTCCCCGAACCGGTCTAACTAGTTTCCCATTTTCTATTAAAAACCCTGAGGCACCGAGAGAAAAATCTCCGGAGATTGGATTAGCAGTGTGTAGCCCCATAACATTGTTAATCAAAAGGCCACGTCTTAGAGAATCTATCATATCTTCTTTGGAAGCAAGTCCCGGCTGAAAATAGATATTGGTAGGTCCACAACTTACAGTAGCTTTGACTCCGGCTTTAACACCGTTACCTGTGGAAGCCGTTTGCAAGCGATTGGCCGTATAACTATTGTGGTAAAAACCTAGCAAAACTCCGCTGTCAACCAGAACAGTCCTTTGCATGGGCACACCTTCATCATCAACGATGGCCGTAGCTATACCGTCTTCCATAGTACCATCGTCAATAATTGTTATCAAAGGAGAAGCAACTTTTTGGCCTACTCTATCCGCAAAGAGAGATTTTTTCTTAATTACCGCTTTGGCTGAAAGAATATCAGCTAATACCCCGAGGATATTTGCAACCACTTCCCGATCGAGAATTAAAGGCAGTTTCTCTGATACAATGGGCCTTGCTCCCAGCATTGAGACTGCTTTGTCTGCCGCTTCTTCACCTAAATTACGGAAGTTTAGCTTATTAAATTTGCGTACCACATCAAAAGCATAACCCTCTTCTCTTTGGCCGTCTTCTTCCGCTAAAGAAAGCACATAGGCATGATAAAATGAGCTGGTATATTCGGCTAAAACGCCTTCACTACTAGCAATCATTATCTCAGCTAAAGAATCTCCGTAAGCTGAGCGCTGTACCTTAATAATTCTAGGATCATATTTTTTAGCCACTTTTTCAGCCAGCATAGCTTGAGCTAATTTTTCTTCAAAGCTTACCTCAGCCAGAGTTTCTCTATCTCCCAAGGCCATATTGGCCGAAGGTAATATATTGTACTTATCCGGCGCAGTAACTTTAGCATTTTCAATGGACTGATTTAAGGTCTTTTTAACACTATCCAGACTCAATTCGGTACTAAAGGCAAAACCCATTCTCTCACCAACTAAAGTCCTTACCCCTACCCCTTGGGTACTTTTCTTATCGAGGCTTTCAAGCTTTTGATTGGAAACAATAAGCTCAGTCGATTGACCTCGCATCACAAAGATCTCAGCTTTGGCGCCTAGTTGAGGAGCTTTTAGAGCCACCTCTTTAAGATCGGTTAGTTTCATTTTTCTTCCTCCTCAATCAGGCCACCTATAGTAAGGCTTTTGATTTTAATTGTAGGCTGAGCATCAGCTACCGGAACTCCCTGCCCATCCTTACCACATGTACCAAGCGAAAATCCCAAATCATGGCCTACCATCTCAATATCATTTAAAACCTGGGGTCCATTGCCAATTAAGGTAGCCCCACGTACAAGGCTTCCAAGCTCGCCGTTTTCTATAAGATACCCCTCAGCTACATCAAATACAAAATCCCCATTTGTGGTATTAACCTGCCCTCCGCCCATCCGGGTTACCAGAAGACCTTTTTGAGTAGAGTTGATTATTTCAGTGGGATCATCCTCACCGGGTGCGATATAAGTAGTACTCATACGGGGAATCGGTTTATAACTATAAGATTCTCTGCGGCCATTGCCCGTGGGCCTTAAACCCAACTTTTTAGCATAATAGAGATCGGTCATGTACTGTTTGAGAACACCATTTTCAATGAGTACAGTTTTTTCAGCCGGAGTGCCCTCATCATCATAAGCAAAATAGCCATAGCGACCATTCATGGTAGCATCATCTATAACTGTCACCTTTTTAGAGGCCACAACCTGGTTGAGTTTTCCGGCATAAACACTCATACCATGGTAAATTAAATCGCCTTCAAGTCCATGCCCGCAAGCTTCGTGTACCATAGTGCCTCCAGCTTCAGAGCTCATAACGACCGGCATTTTCCCAGCAGGTGCGGGTTTGGCTGAGAGCATCTTTACAGCTCTTTTTGCTGCAGTTCGAGCGAGCTTATCAGCATTTTCTCTGGCTACCTCAAAGCCAAGAATACCACCCTGAGACTCAAAACCAGTCTGAACGACATCTTTGTCTCTGGCCACTACATTGATAGAAAACCTAGTTGAAATTCGCTCTTCTTTACTCAAAGCACCTTCTGAGTTAGCAACAAGGATATCCTTTTTGGTATCCACATAACTTACAGTTACCTGTACTACCTTCTCTGAATAACTTCTAGCCACATTATTGGCAGCCATGACCACAGCAGTTTTTTCACTAATCGGCACTGTTTTGGGATCTTCCTTTACTTGAGTAGATTGCAGTTTCTGAGGTGAAAACTCTTTAACCTCTGTCTGTTTTTGCTTACCATTGGCAAGAGCTATATCTCGAGCTGCTTTTAATAGACCATCTAAGGAGAGGTCATTGGTTTGAATATAAAGCGAGCGGTCCTCCTCGATAAGCCTAATACCTGCTCCCTGGTCTACTCCTGTTGTAATGTTTTCGATACGATCCTCTTCACATACCACACCTGTAACTTCCTTGTATTCGAGATATAGATCAGCAAAATCTCCACCCCCTGCTAGTGCTGTGGTTAAGATCTGTTTAATCTCTTCATTGCTCAATCCGAAAATATCCACTCGATAACCTCCTCAGAATTCCTGAAAAACCAAATTATCTCCATGCTATTGTTGCTAGGAATAAGTCCCAAATAAAGCCACAGGCGGAGTAAGTTTTTTTAATATCTTGAAAAGTACTCTAAGTGACTTTAGAACCGATCCTTGTGGTTGCCATAGTTTTAATTAAAGTCATGTAAACTCTTTCTTATCTTCCTAAAGCTAAATCATCTAGTTAGATCTATTCTACGAAAAAAATTGCTAAAGTATCACTCCATGTATATTTAGGAAAATCTATCTCTTTCTAGACTAGTTATTTATTAACTTTGTTTTTTGGGGCCAATAAGAGGTGAGCGTTTAGGCAAACTCAAACCAGCCGGGGCAATTACTTCCAAAGCTGCAGGAGTATGGCGAAAAGAAACCCAGCCAAGGCCCGGTATTACCAGATCTTCATTGCCTATTCTCATGTCTTTTTTTTCAAAAGCCAAACCTTTTTGACACAAAGGGCAAGGGGGGCTATTTGGAGCAAAGTGTTCCAAATAACTTACAGTTTTATCCCTATTTACTCTATTAACCTCTATGCTTTCTGGCACAAAAGCAATAGCCAGTATAGGCTTTTCACTTTTTAGATTTAGATGAACTAAGCCTCCTAAAGAAATACCTTGTCCTTCTTTTAGTTCAAAAAGTTTACTGACCATTTTTTTATCAGGTACAAGGGAACTAGCACAGTCTAAACATAAGAGTTCTAAGAGTCTTCCCTGAGGCCAAAGACCGGGAGTGTCTATAATAACTCCTTTAGAGTCGGGAAAAAACAGATTGTTTAGTGTGGTCCCAAAAGCTACTGAGATGGTAGGAGTTGCCTCGTTTACCAGTTTTTTAACAAGGGTAGATTTGCCGGAATTTGTTGTTCCTACCACTGCGGTCACCTTGCCTCTTAACCTGGAAAGCTCATCAATTCCCCAGCCCTTTTTACCGCTAACTGCCACAAAACTATCAGGATAAGGCAAGCGTTTTTTAGCCCATTCTAGTGCTTCTTTAGCTGAAGTAATAGGTGGCAGAAGGTCGATTTTAGTTAATACACCTATAGTGTGTTTTTTTCTAAGCAATTTATCAAAATCCGGATGCAAGCTAGACTCAAAATCAATAATATCCAGCACTAAAAAAGCAGTATCTGCCTGGTCTAACGCCTCGCTAACGGCCTTTTGATAACTACCCTTATCCAGCAGAGATGGCTTTAGATCGCCATAATGAACTAACCTGTAGCAGCGCTGGCAAACCTCAGCTTTGTCAAAGACCTTTTCAGGGACAAACCCGGGCTTTTTAGGGTCCTCTTTTTGAATTTCAATTCCACAGCCTTTACAAATCCTCATCCTTATTCCCCCCGCCAGAGACCTGTCTTGGGAAAACCCCCTGTAATTCCAGATGGGTTTTTATTTTTCTTTCTAACACTCTAATAAGCCTAGTCGTAAAAAACTCCTTTTTAGCTTGAGGAGTTACTAAAATAGTGTAGCAGCCACTGCGATTGCCACCTAAAATATCGGTAAAGAGCTGATCTCCGATTACAGCTGTTTCTTTAGGGCTTGTACCCATTAATTCCATAGCTTTTTTAAATGGTGTGCGGCGTGGCTTGGGAACACCTGCCACATACTTGACACCTAGTTTATCAGCAAAGCGACTCACTCTGCTGCTGCCTCCATTGGAAACAATACAGATATCAAGCTCGGCCCTTTTTAAGCCCTCAAGCCATTTAAGCAGTTTATCCGATGCTGCTGAAACTTCTTGACGCCAGGGGACAAGGGTATTATCCAAATCCACTATAACCCCTTTGATACCATTGTTTACCAGTTCTGTTACCGGAATTTGCCACAACCGTTTATACCATTTTTTTGGTATTAAATGCTCGCGCATACCTTCCTCCTTCTACCTATAGCCATCTAAAAGCATAGCTTTTTGAATTTTACTTATCGCCCTCTTTTCAATGGCTGGTTTACAAAACACAAATCTCATTAAAACAAAGCCCAAATTAAGACCTCATCGGATGCTAACTCCACTTTATCTACAAATAGCTCTAAGATTTGCTTCTTATATTTGTTATTTAGAATTGGATTTTCTCTGACTACTTCAGTTCCGCTCATTTTACTTAAAGCAGCGAGTTCTTTATTGAGATTCTCAATCTCTATTTCTACATTTTGCTGTTCTTCCCTGTATATATTGTATTTAATAATACCGGAAAGAAGATATCCTAAAATTCTCTTCTCTTTGCTTTTAAGATCTTGTAGTGCTTTTTCTCTTTTAGTAAACTCTGCTTGTAAGTTATCTTGCTGAATTTTCTTTACATAACTAATATACTCGGGTAACCTTTTTTCAAAATGAAAAACAAATTCCTTCCAGATTAGGTTATCCAATTTAACTGTTGAATATGGCCTTATTTGGCATTTTTTTAGTCTCTGCCATGAACAGATGTAGTAAGAATAACATTTCCCCCGTACATAATGACTGTTTACCTTTATTTTTGCCCCACATAAATGGCAATAGAGTAGGTTTTGCAAAAGATATTCATTTTTGGTTTTTCTCTTGGCTGTTTTTTTATTGCTTTCTTTTTGCTTTTGAGCTTTAAGAAAAACCTCTTTTTGAATTATCTGAGGAACTGCAACAGATATGCTCCCGATATCTAGCACCCCTAAATAAGTGGGGTTAGATAATATCCTTAACACTGTAGAAGCATGCCAGTTTTTCCCCAAAGGGGCTTTAATCTGTTTTTGATTAAGTTTTTTTGCCAGACTCATACCACTATCAAAACCTTTGAGGTATTCTGTAAAGATATACTCTACCATTTTAGCCTCATATTCTACAATCCTAAGTGAATCTGTCTCTTTATCAAAACAATAACCATAAGGTTTTACAAAACCTGGGAGTCTCCCGTTTTCAGCTTTTTTGCGTTTGCCTCTTAAAGTACGTTCTCGGATTAAAGCATGTTCAAACTCTGCGATAGCACCTCGAAGCTCTAAAAAAAGTTTCCCCAAAGGTGTACTTTCCCAGCTAAAGTTAACAAAAACCAATTTCACCTGACATTTATCTATTTCGCTTGTCAATAAAAGCAGATCAAAAAGATTACGACTTAGGCGATCGGGATCGTAGATAACAATCAGATCGATGGCCTTTTTTAAGGCTAACTCTCTTAGGGAGGCAAGTGCCGGTCTTTCTATTTCAATACCGGTATAGGTATCTTCAAGATAGATTATCTCTTTGGCACCTAGTTCCTCAGCTTTTTTAAGACAAGCTTCCTTTTGTGTCTCTAGGCTGTAACCTTCTTTTTGTCCCTGAGTGCTTACTCTGGTATAGACTAGAGCTTTCATCAGTCTCCTCCTTTAGAAACTTTTCTGTAAACAGAGACCAAGCTCTTTGGGCCTGGTCCTTATCTTCAATGGTAATCCAGGTGATTTTCATAAAAATCCCCCCCAAAAAACCTATTAAAAAAGCTCCCATATAATGCCAGTCCTTGTTAAATGAAAACAAAATAGTCTAAACCAACACTTAAAAAAGACTTCTGAAAGCTTAGCCTTCAGAAGTCCTATACACCTTTATTTACCTAAGTACCTTGAGTTAATTAATCTTGTTTTTGCACTCTAAGCATACTTAAAGCTGTAGCCGGGACATTGGTAGTAATCAAAGAGACTCCCCGGTCTTTCATCTGTTGCATGATCTCTTTATTATCCACAGTCCAGGCCCAAAGAGCATAGCCTCGATCGAGAAAATAGGCTGCGGTCTTATTATCAATTAACGGATGAGCCAGATCAAGAATTCTGGTATTGGCAGATTTGGCTATTCTTTCAATTTCTTTGTAATCAGCAGCACTGCCGATAAGGATAGCAGCAGGAATGTCCGGAGCAATCTCGCCTACTTTCTTAATACTATAGGCATTAAAGGAAATTATGGCCACTTCTTTTCTCATTTTTAGCTCGTCGACAATCTCCACTACCTTCTCTTCAATGCCGGTCGCTTTGATTTCAATCACCAGACGGGCCTTGCCTTTTACCTCCAAAAGAGCTTCTTTAAGGGTTGGAACCGGTTCACCTTTATAGATAGCTGACTTTTTACTACCGGCATCAAGAGCCTTAATCTCTTCCAGGGTCATCTGGGAAATATAGCCTCGGCCATTGGTGGTACGATCGACTGTAGCGTCATGCATAACAACAATTTCGCCGTCTTTTGTCATATATACATCTATTTCAACCTGATCAGCACCGACTTCAATGGCAGATTTTATTGCTGCCAAAGTGTTTTCAGGTGCTACTGAAGAATTCCCTCTGTGAGCTACGATTCTAGGGAAGATGGGGCTAGCCTCCAGGGCAACTTCGTCCACTAACTCTTGAAACTCTTCCTTATTGAAAGGTTCAATCTTAATATTATCAAAGGCCACCTTACAACCATTTACGTGTAAGCCAAAAACTCCGTCTTTGCGGAAGCCTTTTTCATAAGCTGCAAATTGCAACTCGTCGTTAATAAAGTAAAAGAAATAATCTCCGGTAACAGCCACTTTAATGCGGTAAGTCTCACCTATCTTAAATTGTCTTTTATAGGCTTTGGTTCTCCTTACATCCCAGTTGCCGCCCGGTTCTCTGAAAGCAAGCTCCGTGCCGTTACTGGCTGTAGCGTTTTGTCTAATGGTAAACATGTGATAGGGGGCCATACCGTTTGGGGTTGCCCTAAAGAAAATGGAAAACCAGCGGCTATTATTGACAGCCGAAAGATAGGTAGCATCAACAGAATAAACAAATTCCTCCAGCTCTGGTCCAAAGATAACCCTACCTTGAACAGAACCCGAGCTGCTCTCACCGACTAAACGACCCTCTTCGACTTTCCACTTGCCTTCAATAACTTTAAAATCTTCCGGCAGGTTGTCACCAGAAAAATCCTGGGTATAAACATCAAAAGCCAGAGTAGTAACAGAAAAGATTAGTACTAGAATTAAGATCAGGTAATTTGATCTGCGCAACTTTTTTTCCTCCTTTAGATTTATTTTCTAACAATTACAACTCTTCTCTAAAATAACCTGATTTCCCTTTGAAAACCAAGACTTGACCTTAAAAGGCTTTCTATTTGCGTTTTATAAACTAACCATTTCAATGCGTGAGACATAGGAACGGGAAATTCCCAAATAACGAGCAATCTCTCTTTGGGTATAACGCATACCATCATTTAAGCCATAACGCAAACGTAAAATAAGTTTTTCCCTAGGAGTAAGATAAGTCAGTTTTTCATAGAGTTTTTGCTTTTCTAAGCGGTCCTCTACTTCTTCTAAAACTAATTCATCAGAGGGTATAATATCCATTAAAGATAGTTCGTTGCCTTCTTTATCCGAGCCAATAGGATCGTAGAGGTGCTGCTCCTGTTTAGTCTTTTTGGCGGCTCGAAAATGCATTAGTACTTCGTTTTCTATACAGCGTGCTACATAGGTCGCAAGCCTCGAGCTTTTCTCAGGATCAAACGTATTAACACCCTTAATAAGTCCAATGGTACCAATAGAAATTAAATCTTCGCTATCCTCTCCTTGTTCGGCATATTTTTTAACAATGTGGGCTACCAAGCGAAGGTTTCTTTCAATCAGTGTTTTTCTGGCTTGTTCATCTCCTGCTTTTAACTGTTTAATTAACCTCTCTTCTTCATCAGGTTCAAGAGGTTGCGGGAAGGTGCCACCGGAAACATGAGAGACAAAAAGCAGAGCTCCCAATCTAAGTCTTGGCCCAAAGGCCATAACCTCCAACCTCCTAAAGTCAGCTAAAGTAGTGTATGCTAAAAGTAAGTTTTATTGTGCCTGTACGCGGCGCACCAGACTCATTTTTGGTACCAGCACCGGCATGTCAACTTTTACTTGCCAGTTGGGATGAGCTACAAGTACCTTTTTACCATCCTGATACATTTCAGGCCAGATAATATTGTAGATCTCACCTTTGGGGGTTAGAATCTCTACAGTTTCTCCGGTATTAACTACTGTTCTAATCGCTACGTTATCTTCTTCGATAACGGCAACAAAGTCTCTGGTACTTAAATAAGAATGAGAACTTTGATAACTCTCAGAGGGTCTTCCATAAAGGAAACCTTTGGTAAAAGGTCTGTGGCTTACAGATTCAACTAAGTCATAACTTAACTTAGGAATCATATCTCCATGTGCTAGAGCATCTAAGGCTAGACGGTAAGCTAGGGTAGTTGCGGCTACATAGTGAACACTTTTCATGCGTCCTTCAATCTTAAACGCTTTAACACCGGCTTGAATTAAGTCTGGTAAATCGTCTAGTAAACAGAGATCCCCGGGGCTTAGAATATAACTGCCTCTTTCATCTTCTTCAATTGGCATATATTGCCCCTGTCTTTGTTCTTCAACAAGGTGATATTTCCAGCGACAGGTATGAGTACAGTCTCCCTTGTTAGCTGAACGACCGGTTAGATAGGCACTTAAAATACACCGCCCAGAATAAGCCATACACATCGCGCCATGGACAAAGATCTCGGTTTCGATCTCTTTTGCGATCTCTTTAATTCTCGCTAAATTAACTTCTCTGGCCAGAATAATACGACTCGCACCCAGCTTTTGCCAGACTCTGGCTGCTTTTAGACTAGTGGTATTGGCTTGGGTACTGATGTGGATCTCAGCTTTGGGCCATACTTCCTTAACAGTCTCTAAAACACCTAAATCCGAAACAATCAAAGCATCGGGTCCGATATCTTTAAGGTCTAAAAGATACTCTTTTAGTCCCTGATATTCATCATCATATAGATAGCTGTTAATTGTTACATAGAGTTTCTTGCCCTTGAGGCGTACAATCTTTAGACCTTCTGCAATTTCTGCGAGAGTAAAATTTCCGGCCTGGGCTCTTAGACCAAAATTTTCTCCGGCCAGATAAACTGCATCAGCTCCATATAAAACAGCATACTTTAATTTTTCCAACGTGCCTGCGGGAGAAAGCAGTTCAACCATACTAATCATTCCTTGTTATTTTGCTTTAGCCAGTTTTCAAAGACCGCTTGAGCTTTTAAATGCTCTTTATAGGTCTTACTAAAAACATGACTGCCATCACCTTTAGCTACAAAATACAGATATTCGCTCACTTCGGGATTAAATACAGCCTCCAGTGATTTATAGCCAGGGTTTCCTATCGGACCAATTGGTAGTCCCGGATGGAGATAGGTGTTATACAGTGAATCGAT
The DNA here is from genome assembly GCA_018435125.1 of Bacillota bacterium. Lineage (GTDB taxonomy): Bacteria > Bacillota > DTU065 > DTU065 > DTU065 > JAHDNZ01. The sequence goes on from JAHDNZ010000053.1 coordinate 13,516, forward strand.
GGTTAGATCCTTATCTGTTAATCTTGCTCTAGGTTTTTCTAAAACATAGGTTACGGTAGCACATGATTGCAGATACATATTCAGAGCCAGACGCCTCAAAAAAACACCTGCAACCAGAGGTCTTTCCGCATCGAGTAAAGCTTCTTTTTCTACTATTGAAGCTAAAACTACGGCTTCATGTAAGGTAAGCCTACCATTTGCAACCGGATTTTGAGGATAAGCTAGAAATAGCTCTTCTAAAGTCTGGATGGTCTTTTTATACATCGAAAGATAAACTTCTTCCGGTTTTTCTGGGCTATAGTAATAGGTATCTGGAAACAGATAGCCCTCAGGTGAACCAGGGGGATTACTGCTAAATTCATTTTTAACATTCTCTGGAAGCTTACTCTTTTGAAGTAAACTAAAAAGAGCAGCCATATCCGGAGCCGGAGCTAAAAGACGCTCTGAGATCTGCGCTAGAGTAAACCCCTCAGGGATAGTTACTTTAGCAAGCAGGGGACGATCGTTAATTAAACTGGTTAAAACATCTGCCGGGCTTTGGCCCTGGCGCAAAGAAAAATCTCCGGCCTTTAGCTTAAGGTCATCTCCTTTTAAGCGTGCCAGTAAGGTCAGTAAATTAGCATCGGGAATTAAACCTTCTTGTTGTAAAGCTAGGGTTGTTTCTTTTAAACTGCTCCCCTTATTAACCGTAAAAACAGTATCCTGCTTGACACTCGGTCTAAAAAGTCGCAGATAACAACAAAAGCTTAACCCGATGATAAAAAGGAGACCGCACCAAAGTAAGATTCGAACTTTCTTTTCTTTGTTAATTGATAGATCTGTTTTGGCCATATTTAAAATTGGTAGCATCTGCTACCATCCCCCTCAAGTTATAACTGTACTCCCCGGTAAAATACCAGGGAGCATTTTTATTTTATTCTTCGTCTTCATCTAAACCAAGTTCTTGATTTACATATTCAATTACCCGGTTAAGTTCCTCTTCGTCTTCGATTGGATGAAGCTCTAAATCTTCGTCTTCGCCAACCATTTCCATAATCACCGTAATATCTTCTTCTTCGAGTGAATTTAAAACGGCATAGGCTTTATCATCTAACTCCACCACAAAGATTATCTCAAATGGATGCTCATTATCATCTTCGTCGACTAAAAGAATAATCTCTTGTTCATCACAGCACTCGTCACAGCACTCGTCACAGCACTCGTCTTCCATCTCGCCATAAATCTCTTTATTGTCTCCACAACCACAACCACATTCATGTTCATGCTTTTTGTCCAATTTTCTCTTCATCCCTTTCTTGTTACGCTAATTGATAACTTCCTAAAGACACTAGTTCTAGTTTGAGTTTATTATAACGAGCTGATTCTAAAGCTAAAAGCCAAAGTTTCTGGCTCAAAACCCCTAATTTCCCCTGGTCAAGTTTATTCTATCAATAAATCCCTGCAAAATATACGCAGCTGCTTGTTGATCGATAACCTGTTTTCGTTTACGCCTAGATAAATCCGCTTTGATCATTACTTTCTCTACCGCCATGGTGCTAAGCCTCTCATCCCAGAAATGTACTTTATAGCCTTCTTCTTGGAGAATATGGCCAAATTCACGGGTTGCTTGCGCTCTAGGGCCTTCGGTGCCGTTCATATTTAGGGGTAGACCAAGCACAATTTCAACCGGTGAATAAGGTTCTATAAGCTCCTTAAGGGTAGAAAGATCAGTCCTTATTTGGCTACGTTTAATTACTGTTAGCGGTTGGGCGGAGATTAATAGAGCATCTGAAATAGCTACTCCGATAGTCTTTTCTCCTAAATCCAGACCTACATAACGCATAACTAAACCACCTTTATGGCAAACTCGGGGCAAACAGACGCACAATAGCCACAACGAACACATTTTTCATGATCAACTACCGCTTTATTAGCAATTATTTCAATAGCTCCCTGTTTGCAACGCTTTTTACAAGCACCACAGCCAATACACCAATAATCAATATGAAGCTTTCTTGGCTCTTTGGCAACTTTTTGCCATTCTTCTTCCTCAGGTATCTTACTGGAAAAGAGCTTTAAGTTCAAGTCCACTTCGCTAAATCTTCTCATCCCCACAGCAATAGCTGCCAACTCAGGTTTTTTGAGCAGATAATCAAAAGCCTCTTTAGCCCTGGGAATTAATGACCCTCCGCCTAAGGCCTTCATAGCGTAAAGACCTTTGCCGAGACTTTGGGCAAAAGCAATAGCCTCTTCCATCTCTTCTTTGGAACCATCTAAAATACCGATCCCAGTTAAATTTAGCAGCGGATGAATCACATCTATCTCAGGTATTAAAGCTGCGGCATGCACCGCTTTTACCGCATGTGTTGATATGCCAATCGCCTTAATATGTCCCCTTGATTTGGCCCAAACTAAATAATCGAGTGCTCTGCGATGACCTTTTAAGGTTAGAGCAGACTCTTGTTCATGCAACATAAAAATACTGATTGTGTCGCGGTCAAGTTTTATTCTAGCTTCTTCTACAGCTTTTCTCATCTGGTCGTAGTCGTAGGCATAAGATTTTGAGACAATAATAGTATCAGGGTATAATCTAGTACCTTCTTTTATATGTTCGTAGGTGCCATAGAGTTCTGCCGTATCAATAAAATTGACCCCTTGCTCCAAAGCATAACTAATAACTCTTCCCCCTTCCAAAGGCGAAAGATTTGCTTGCAAAGGGCCAATTGTTAATGCTCCAAAACAAAGACGCGATACCTTAAAACCTGTTTGACCTAACATGCGATATTCCAAATCAATGCCCCAAAGATTTCACCAGTTTTTTGCCCCTAAAACCCTTGGCAAATTTTGATGATTCCTACAGGGTAAGCCACCACCTTTCATTTTACATCTTCGTTTGACCTAAGGTCAGTGTGGTTTTCAGTTTATCAGTTTGATACTGATCACTGATAACAACTTTAATCCATTCTTTGCGCTTGGGCAAGTTTTCTTCTTTTAAACCTTCAAAAGTGATTTTACCTTTTCTTTCCAAAACCTCAACGGCTTCCTCTTTACTTAATCCGACAATAGTCTTTACTATCTCTTCCGGACTAATAACCGGATAAAGATCCATATTCAATCTGACTTTAGCCTCTTTCTCATCTAGGATTGTCTCTGTAATTGTTACCGTCTGAGGCACCAAACTATAGAAGCTTGGTAAAAGATCAGGCAAGAGCTTTTCAGCTTCTTTTTCTATATCTTCAGTCAGTAGCTTTTTTACCGTAATATTCTGAGTGGCAATAGCTGTAACCGTGCTGGAAAAGTCGCCGGCCTGCCTATCGAACTCGATTATTGGTTCCTCTTTGGTGATACTGTTTTCCAGGAGGTATTCTCCCGGTCTTAAGGTAATTTTTTCGTCAGAAAGGAGTTTGATTGCTTCCTTAGAAGCTAAATCGAGATCAGCCTGGGTTACAACCGGCCTTTTTTCACTTTTACCACCGGTTAAAGCTTTAAGGTTGCGGACAGTGATATCTTTATAGTCACCGGTTAAAAAGTTAATTTCTCCCGCTTTAATATTATACTCCGCCCCAAGTTCAGAGGCTTCGATAAACCCTAGTGCTTGTCCGGCTGTCTGGCTAGAACGTACATCGAGGACATAAACTACTTCAGCACCCGGTATAAGTACATCCTCTTTAAGCAGATATTTTTTCCCGTCTTTACTCCTTAGTTGGGTGCCTTTATAAAGTTTAAGCTGTTTTGTACCTTGGTTTATAAAGACTACCTCACCTTGAGCACGCTCAAGACCCACAACTTTGCTGCCGGTTGCAGCTTGAAGGGCAACCTTTTTTAAGGTGATGAGCTCATTTTGCTTCTCCAAAGCCTCCAGATTCAAACTAATTTCGGTGTCGGTATTAATTATCTGGGGATACAAAGTAACGATAACCTTTGGTAAAAACCAATACCTAAGGCCCCACTGCAACAGGAAAAGCACCACAAAAACCACACCGGCTGCTACCAAGGTATTTTTCGTCCAGCTAGATAAGGGAGCTTCTTTAGTAGTCTTTTCCAGTTCTTCGCTACCTTGAGGCTGGGTAGTACTAAAAAAGGTTTCGATAGAATCAGCTACCGGAAGCCTAAGTTTGGTTAATCGTGCTTTGAGTTCTTTATTGGGAGTCAAAAAGACAAGATTCTTGTTTTCTTCGTGAGCATAGTAAGCCAATAATTTTAGATTGGCTTCGCTAAAGAGAAATAAACCCTCTTCGGATATCCTAAGAAAAACCAGGTTTTCGATAGTATTTTGCAGCTTTTGAACTAAGGATGAGATACTGTCTCCTGCTTTGACCTCGTAAATATGATACCCCTGCACTGCTTTTGCCCCCTTAGCTATTTTTTCATATAGCCACGTACAAGCTCTTCTACTAGAGCGTCTCTGCTAACACTTCTTATCAATGTACGAGCATTGTTGTGACTGGTAATATACGTGGGATCTCCACTCATCAAATAGCCGACTATCTGACCTACAGGATCATATCCTTTTTCTTCTAAAGCTTTATAGACTTCGCGAATAATGCTACTGGTGCCGTTTTTCAACTCTTCAGCCGAAAAGCGCATAGTACGATCTGTTACATCAGGCATGGTTCTCACCTTCCTCGGTAAAAATACACTTGCATGAAAATTTCGCGTTTCCTCAAACAACTCCTTTTTAGGGCAAAAGCATTTCCTTTACCTACATAATACCCTAAAGAAGACTAAGCAAACCAGTACCGGATTTGGTTAAAATAGCAAAGTAATCTGATTTAAGAAAGACAACTAGCAAATTAGCTCTTTAACCATCAGCTGCTCTTTCTTGTTAAGAGGCTCTTAATACCTAGGATACTATCTATAGTATATCAAATATTTGTGACAGACTAAATCTAACCCTTTCTAACCTCTAAAGACTTTTCTTAACAAAATTATTTTAGTAGTTTGCTTATCAACTAATAAATAAGACTAACCAGCCCACTTAAAAGCAACATGCTTGTTAGCGGTATGAAAATAAATAGATTTTCTTTGCTAATCTTAATATCCCCCGGCAAATTAAAAAACCAGGTAAAAGAATTAGCTCTACCCACCAATAAGCCAACGATTATCAAAACAAAACCACAAGTTATTAATAAGTGAGATATATTGCTAATTTAATATTCACCTCGAGACACTTGTCAATCCGAGTTTGAGTTTTTTAGTTTTAAAAAAAGAGACGGTTAACCGCCTCTTTTTTAACTTTGCAATTTCTGGATTATTTCAGGAAGTTTAGCTAACATAGCGGTAATATTTTCAGGATTACTGCCACCTGCTTGAGCACAATCCGCTCTTCCTCCACCGGAGCCTCCTACTATATGGGCTAGTTCTTTGACTATATTACCAGCCTGCAGGCCTTTTTTTACCAAGTTAGTTGAAACAAGGCATAACAAAATAGCCTTGCCTTCTTTGGAACCTGAAAGCAATAGGACACCATCTAGGTCTTTTTTAACTGAATCACCCATAGCCCTTAAGGTATTAATATCGGTCTGGCCAAGATTAACGGCTTTGTAAGGTATCTCACCTACTAAATTAAAATCTGCCAATAGATCTTTGCCTTTTTGAGCTGCAACTTTAGCTTCTAGAGCCATAAAAGTCTTCTTCAACTCGTTATGCTCTTCTTCTAATTTTTCTATCCTTTGAGGCAGATCCCAAGGACTGGTTTTTAAGGAGGTGGCCAGATTTGAGACCAGATCTTCGATTTTTACAAATTCTTCATAGGCAGCCTCGCCGGTAACTGCTTCGATACGTCTTATCCCTGAAGCTATACTACCCTCAGTTAGAATCTTAATTAAACCTATTTCACCAGTAGCTTTGATGTGAGTACCTCCACAAAGCTCCTTAGAATAATCATCTATGGTAACCAGTCTTACCTTATCACCATATTTTTCTTCAAATAAAGCCGTCGCACCTAGTTCTTTGGCTGCATCGAGCTCCATAATTTCTACCTTTACAGGTAGATTAGTTCTCACCTTTTCATTGGCAAGAGCTTCAATTAAGCGCAGCTCTTCTTTGGTAGGAGCCTGATAATGCGTAAAGTCAAATCTTAGTCTTTCAGCTTCAACTAAAGAGCCGGCCTGGTTAACATGTTCTCCTAAAACCTGTTTTAGGGCTTTATGAAGAAGATGGGTTGCGGTGTGATTCCTGGCAATTTTCTGCCTCCTATTTTGATCAACAACCGCTTCTACTTCAGTATTAAGCTTTAGCGAGCCCTCTAAGACTTCTACCAAGTGAAGGATGAGGTTCTCAGAAGGAGTCTTAACATCCAAAACCTTGGCTTTGCCACCTGGAAAAGTTAGATAACCTGTATCGCCAATTTGACCACCTTTTTCGGCATAAAAAGGCGTCTTTTCTAAAATTACCATTCCTATGCCTTTTAACTCGTCAACTAGATCATTATCCTGGATAAGCCCTTTAACCTGAGTTTTAGCTAAAAGACAATCATAGCCAATAAAAGTTGTGGAGAAATTAGGAGCAATACTATTATAAAAAGCCTGATCGGCACGGACATAATCATTATCACCATGAGCTTTGCGAGCCATTTCCCGTTGACTTGCCAAAGCTTTTTCAAAGCCTGTTTGATCTATGGTAAAATGCTTTTCCTTAGCGATCTCTTCTGTAAGTTCGCGGGGGAAACCATAAGTATCATATAGCTTAAAGACCTCTTCTCCCGGAAGTGTTTTGACGCCTTCTTTTGTAAGCTCTTCTAAAAGATCGCCTAAAATTGTTAAACCTTGATCTAAAGTGGCTTGGAAACGTTTTTCTTCCATAGCAATAATTTTAAGAATATAGGCTTTCTTTTCTAAAAGCTCAGGATAACCACCCTGCATCTGTCTAATAACTACCTCTACGACCTCGGAAAGGAAAGAGCCTTTAATACCGATTAGTTTGGCAAAACGAACTGCCCGCCTGATAATTCTTCTAAGAACATAACCACGACCTTCATTGGAAGGCATAATCCCATCAGCTACCATAAAGGTCATGGCACGTGAGTGATCGGTAATCACTCTTAAAGCCGTATCATCTTTATTATTATCTCCATAGTTTATGCCAGCCAAAGAGGCAATCTTATCTATAAGCGGTCGATTGGTATCTATCTCAAAAACATTGTTTACCCCTTGCAAAATGACACACATTCTCTCCAGTCCCATACCGGTATCGATACCTTTTTGCTTAAGAGGTGTATAGTTGCCTATTTCATCTTTATGAAACTGGATAAAAACCAGGTTCCAAAACTCTAAAAAACGTCCGCAGTCACAATCCGGTCCACAGTTTTTATCATGACAACCGACTTGTTCACCTAAGTCGATAAAGATTTCCGAGTTCGGTCCGCAAGGGCCGATACCCAACTCCCAAAAGTTAGTTTCTTTACCGAGTCTAACAATTCTTTCCTTAGGTTGACCTTGTTTTACCCAAAGATCAAACGCTTCATCATCATCTAGGTAGACCGTAACCCAGATCTTTTCTTTAGGTAGCTTTAGTCTTTCGGTGACAAACTCCCAAGCCCAGGGAATTACCTCAGCCTTAAAATAATCCCCAAAAGAGAAGTTACCTAACATTTCAAAAAATGTCAGATGTCTTGATGTACGACCCACATTATCTAAATCACCTGTACGCATACACTTTTGACAGGTGGTAAGTCTAGATGCTTCTGGTTTAGCTTCCCCGAGAAAGTAGGGTTTTAGAGGAACCATACCAGCACCTGTAAGAAGCAAGGTGGGATCAGATTTGGGTATCAAAGAAAAACTAGGCAGTGCCTTATGAGCTTTTTGTTGAAAAAATTCCAAATACATCTTTCGTAATTGATCAGCAGTTATCATAGTGTGACCCTCGGGTCCTTCACCTCCGTTACATCTTTTCTAATCATACTAACAAGTACACAATTAGTCAATTAGACTGGCTCTAACTAAGCGAATATAAATGGCTTGCAAAGTACTTTTAATTATAGCCACAAGAGGTACAGCCACTAGCATACCACCAAAACCCCAAAGTCTTTCACCGGCTAAGACAGCCATAATTACGGTAATAGGATGCAAACCGGTATGATCGCCCACAATTTTAGGTGTTAAGATCACATTATCGATCTGTTGGACAATGGTAAAAGCTAAAATGGCCCACAGCCCCTTAGATGGTGAAGATAAAAAAGCTAAAATCACCCCGGGGATGGCACCTATTACCGGACCGAAGTAGGGGATTAAATTGGTAAAGCCAACAATAATACCGATTAATAGAGCATATCTCACCCCTAATATTATCATCGCTAAAAAGCCTAACAGGCCTACCAAAAAACCTACTATCAAAAGACCTCTAAGATAACCCCCCAAAGAGGCATTGATCTCTTTTAAAATCCCTTTAACCTGTCGCCTTAAAGGCAGGGGAAAAACTCGGTATAAAGACTCTAAAATTTTTTTGCGATCACTTAAAAAATAATAGGTTAGTACCAAGGAAACAAAAAAAATGAATAGGCTCTGCAATACTTTTGGCACCGAAGCCACTACATAAGCACCTACTGAGATAGCAAATTCCTCTGCTCTTAGAGAAATTTCCTGTAAAAAAGCCTCACTGAGTTTTTTTCCCTTACCGCCGCTTAGCTTAACAGATAAACTTAAAAGTCTTTCTTTTAACTCTAAAAATCTAAGGGGTAAGACTTGCGATAATTCTAGTATCTGTTCAGAGAGGGCCGGGATAAGATATAAGCCTGCTAGTATTATGATCACAGCTATAAAAGCAAATACTACAATTATTCCAATCCTTCTGGGTACTGCTCTTTGTTCTAACGAGTCAATTACCGGTTCTAAAAGATAAGCTAAAATCAGCCCCAGTAATAAAGGCAAAAAAAGCGGCAGCAGATAAAAAGCTAAGATGATCCCCGTTAAACCAAGAAAAAGAAGAGACCAAACAACTTTTTTTTGCATAAGCTGCCTCCTTGATAAATTGAGTAAGAGGGGGCTTTACCCCTCTTACTTTTCGTCGAAAACTGGGCTTATTTTAATAGCTTTGGCTGCTGTACCGATGATATCCGAGGCCTGTCTAGCTTTTTTAACCATCATGGCTTTAGTTCTACCGTTAGAGCGATTATAGACCAATACTCCTGTAATACCACCTACTAAAACGCCAAGTAGCATACCTTGCCAAAAACGCATTCTAATCCCTCCTGTTTAAAAAACAAACTGCTTCGGTTTTAGTATTATTGGCCAAAGACAAAAGCCTGCGTGAGTGTTCACGTAATCTATCTGCTCCCACACTCTGACAATTTTCCGGTACCAAGACCACATCACCTTGGGTCATTTCAGGTGAAATTAACCACAGTTGTCTGCCTCTTTTTAGATCTTCGAATAAACTTTTCGAAACCTCCAGCCCCAAAACGCAGTAGTTATTCTCATCGATAATCACATCTGTGATGTGGCCAATCAAATTGCCGGTTTGGGTCATAAGAGGTTTAAACCTGATTCCGTCAGGCTTTTTTTGTTGCCACTTTTTTATACCCTCAGCCTTAAAAACAGTTACCCCATCCTTGCCTAGGCTTTTTACCCCCTTAATCTCAACAAAGCCCAAAGCATACCTTTTGAGGGGAAGTTTAAGTAAGAGTCCCTCTATAGCTCCGTTTTGCAGCGAAAAAAGCAGATCTATTACTCTACCTTTTATCTTGCCGGTATCTAAATCCACGACTTGGCTGTTCATTAATTCACTGGCTCTTTGCATAAATCTCCCCGTATTTAGGATGTACTTGTAAACAAAAGAATAACCCGCAAGAATCTTCTTGCGGGCTGAAACCTTTTACCAGTATTAGCTTTCTTCTTCAAGTTCGTGGCAACAAGTATGACAATCCTCACATTTATCAACAGGTAAGCCCTGTTTTTTCTTATAATCTACAATGGCCTTATGCAGTGCATCCGCAGCTAAAAGTGAGCAGTGCATCTTCACCGGAGGCAGCCCTCCTAAAGCTTCGGCAACGGCTTGGTTGGAAATTTGCATAGCTTCGTCAAGATTCTTGCCGATCACTATTTCCGTAACCATAGAAGAGGTAGCAATGGCAGCTCCGCAACCGAAGGTTTTGAATTTAGCATCGACTATTTTGCCATCTGAAACTTTAATGTAAAGCTTCATAATATCGCCGCATTTGGCATTACCTTGCTCACCGACTCCATCGGCATCATTTATTTCGCCTACATTTCTTGGGTTCATAAAATGATCCATAACTTTATCCGTATAATCCATCTTATTGCCTCCTATCCTTGGTATAGCGGGGACATCGCCCTTAAATTAGCCACAATTTTAGGAAGTACCTCTAAAACTTTATCGATCTCAGCTTCGGTATTTTCTTTGCCCAAACTAAGTCTCAGCGAGCCATGAGCAATTTCATGTGTCAGTCCAATGGCAAGCAGCACATGGCTTGGATCCAGTGAGCCAGAAGTACAGGCTGAACCGCTTGAAGCGGCAATTCCCAACATATCAAGGTGAAGGAGCATACCCTCGCCTTCTATATACTTAATACTTACATTGACATTATTGGGCAGACGTTTGTTGCCTCTCGGTCCGTTTAGGCGACTTTCCGGAATTTTCTCCAAAAGACCGTCTATCAGGCGATCTCTTAGCTTTGATATACAGAGATTCGCTTCTTGTTGCTCGCTTACAGCAAGTTCCAGAGCCTTTGCCATACCAATAATCCCTACATGGTTGTGAGTGCCGGCTCTTAAGTTGCGTTCCTGTCCCCCACCCAAAAGAATGGGTTTAAGACGGATACCGTTTCTTACAAATAAAGCGCCCACACCTTTTGGTCCATAGAATTTGTGAGCTGAAATGGATAGCAGATCCACAGGCAGCTCTTTTAAGTTAAGCGGCAATACCCCTGCCGATTGCACGGCATCGACATGGAAAGCGACCCCTCTTTGGCGGCAGATCTCGCCTAACTCTTCAATGGGTTCAATCGTGCCGATTTCGTTGTTGGCGTGCATAATACTGACTAAAATGGTATCAGGTCTAATGGTTTTTTCTAATTCTTTAGGATCAACAAAACCTTCGCTATCTACAGGTAGATAAGTTATATCAAAACCTTCCTTGGATAGAGCTTCACAGGTATGAAGTATGGCATGGTGCTCGATACTGGAGGTAATTATGTGTTTGCCTTTTTTTGAGTTAGCATAAGCAAAACCTCTTAAGGCCAGGTTGTCTGATTCTGTCCCGCCGCTTGTAAACATTATCTCTTTGGGTTTTGCCCCAAGACATTCGGCTATAGTTTCACGTGAATTCTCCACGTGTTTGGCTACATCTCTGCCAAAACTGTGAACACTCATCGGGTTACCGAAATGTTCGGTAAAAAAGGGCAGCATTTCAGCTAATACTTCTTTACGAACATAGGTAGTAGCAGCATGATCAAGATAGATTTTTTCTGTCATATTACAATCCAGTGTCACCTAATGATAGGTGCACTTTCTCCCCTTTCAATGGACTTTGCCTGTATTAACTTTTTAACCTTTTATTTTCAGCTATTAAATCAGCTAAGGTAGTAGAACCTAAAACCTGATTCATAGCCGCAGCTAACTTTTTCCAAATTGCTTGAGCCGCACAAACGGGACTGCGTTTACAATTATCCTCGGCTAAGCAATCGACAGGTGCGATTGGACCTTCTAGAACTTCAACAATTTCAGCCACAGTAATTTTATCTGGAGCTCTCGCTAGAATATAACCTCCCTGAGCACCTCTTTGACTGATAACCAAGCCTGCTTTTCGCAGTTCTGCTATAAGCTGTTCCAGGTAATGCTCGGAGATCTCTTCTCTCTCTGCTATGGCCTTAAGGGGCACCGGACCTTGGCCATATCTATCTGCCAAATCGAGTGCTGCTCTTAATCCATATTGACCTTTGGTAGAGAGTCGCATAAGTGCCCTCCTTTAATCCCAACTAATTTACTCGGATTTCGTTATTATGATACCATCCAAAAAAAAATAAATCAACCTTTATTTTAAACTTTTTCTATGAGCTAGCTTCTATTTATGGAAAGCTAATTTCCCTGGTTAAAGACCTTTTAGCAGAAAGATTCTTAATTGCGAAAGCTTTCTCTGTCAAAAAAGCAAAATTAGAAGTGGGTGAGCAATTTTTTCTAAAGAGGAGAAAAAACTACCCACCCAACCCACTTTTTAGCTTAATTTAATTTTACTGTAAATGAGTCTACTATCTCACCACCGGGTTTAATAGCCGTTACGGTAAGATTATGAGCTTTAACATCAACTTTAAGGAAATGTAGCGGTGCCATAAAAGGGGATTTACTTCTTGCTATCTGATAGCCTCCTCCTCCACCACTTACCACATAGTGAACCTTTTCTTTTTCGATGTGATCATAGACATGAGCATGCCCCGAAAAAACTACCTTCACTTGATATTTCTCCAGAATACTAGCAATTTTATCTCTAAGGTCTTTACTGGCATTGTCGTCATACCAAGACATAAACAAAGGACAATGAGTAAAGATAATTTTGTATGGTTTATTTGAATCTTTTAACTCTGCTTCCAACCATTGCAGTTGGGCCAAAGAAAGGTCTCTTTCACTTGAGGAATCAAAAGAGATAAACTGAAAAGGTCCATATAGAAAGGAATAGTTATTTTTGTGTTCCAGATAATCGAAGCACTGATAGTACTTATAATGATGATCATCATGATTGCCTAAAGTTGGAAAAAACGGAGCTCTGGCCATTAAAGGCCCGCTATACTTAAACAGATCCTCCCAGTCAAGGGTATTGCCTGGCTGGTTTACCAAATCGCCAAGATGAAGGATAAAATCAAAATCATTAACCTTTAGCATCTCGTTGGCCACTAATATTTGCTCTGCATGCTGAGTATCGCCGTAGACCAAAAAAGTAAAATTCTCTATCTCTAGGTTATTAAAAGCCTTAAACCGGTAGTTATCAGAGACTAAAACCGTGTCATTTTGAACTTTTAGTTTCAAGCGATAACCATATTCACCGGCTTTTAGTTGCGGAAAAACCGCTTTATAGTGGGTGTCTAAAGCGCATTTTTGTGCAATTACTGGCAGAGTATAAATATCGCTTTTATTAGCTAATGGCCAATATTCTACTAAGCCTAAAGCAAAAGCATTACATTCAAAGCTAACCTGGATCCGGTTGTTTCCCAAAGCCCCCAGTATTGGGCCTCTTAGCAGTTTTAATTTAGCGGTAGTAAATGCTACTTTCTCCATGGCATCTCTGATCAAAACCTTTAACTCATAAGTGCAATTAGGTTCCAAATCGGTTAGAACCAGCTGGTGATTAAGGCTTTTTTCATCCGTCTTTATTTCGGTAAGCTCACTACCCTCTTTTAGTAAAATATAGCGGCAACAGACCTCATTTAAGGTAGAAAAGGTAAGCTGTGCACAATCACCGCTAAGGTTAACTACTTTTGGTAGGGCCACTATAGCCGGAGGGTTATTGGAGTCATATCTTTTTGTTTTGGAGGCTAGAATTTCTACCTCAGAGATCATAAACCAGCCTATATTAGGGTTGGGTTTTATTTTTAGGTAGATATAATGCAGCGGGAGTAGGTTCAAATCCATTCTATAAGCAAAAGCTCTGTTATCTGTAACTTGATAAGGCTCCCTTACAGCCTCACCTAAATTACGATACGTTTTACCATCTTCGGATATCAAAACTTCGATACCATCTGGCAGACCTACCGAAGCTGCTTTTGATATCACGGCATAGACTACAATCGAAGTTATATCTAAACGTGTCTTTTTAAGATCGAGTTCTATTTCTACTTCTTCCCGGCAGCCATCCCAACCTACTAAATCCGGCCAGTTGAATTCTTTTTTACCATCACTAAGCTTAGTCAAAAAAGGGTCATCATAAGGAGATTGTGGTTCTAAGTTGACATAGCGGTAGTGTTTAAAAGCTACTTTTTCTAAATCCATTTTCGCTCCTCCTCAAACTTTAGAAACTCAGTTCTATTTCTTTTCCCTATTTTATAGGGTAACTCCTTGAAAAAAGTTTTTTAGTTACCTTCACCTGTTTAGCAATTATTTGTGGCCAAAATAGCATTATTGTTATAGAACAGTTAGAGTATTTGTTTTTTATTTATCTCTCTAGCCATTGTTTTATTTTTCTCGTGTAAAGTGAAGCTAACTCCAACCAACTTATCCTTACAGATGATTTTACTTCTTCTATTGAAAAGTAGGGCCTTATTAGGAATAGCTGGCAAAACTATACCTGGCAACCAAGTTTAGAGGAATGGAGAATTGGAAGGGTTTTGAATTCTCTTAATCTCATAACGAGTTAACCAAATGTGACTTAGTATTAAAACTCTGAGTCTATTGCCATTTTGTATCGTAAAGATAAGAGTCCGGTGATAACCTACTTTATAAGCCAATTTCCTACTTGAATAAAGACAAGCAGTAATCTCGAGCAAAGGGCACTTATCAGGTGGATAGCTAATGAAACAGTAGAGTTCATCCCAATGAATATTCCTTCATAGCGAAGCATTTGGCTAGATAGCGATTATAATACAACTAAAAAGAGTAGTTTGGTTTACACCAATATCTAACCTTAGTTCAGAGGATATTCTTTTTTGCCAGTTAATTAGGTAAGTACAATTATAAAGAGGGGGTAATCTTTTATTATGAAAAGAAAGTTATGGTTGTTTCTTTTTCTCGTTTGCGTGTTAAGTGCTGTGACCTAGTTTTCAATGAACTGTGTGACCTAAAATTAAATTACTATATACATTAGATGAATTTACTTTATTACATTGGTATGAAGAGTATCGTGACAATTTAGGAACACGTGGCGTAGAAGCAGGTGAAACATGGGTAGAACCTAAAACAAAGTATTTTCAAGTAACTGCGGAATCTGCTCTATATGTATATTATGACCAAAATATTATAAATTTTTCCGATACTTCTCCTACTCATAATGGTATTACTTTTTCTTGTTATGTTAGAGAAGAACAATGGGACGGCATATGGACTAAATATGTAGAGTATGATGATGGATCAATCGAAAATGTTGCTTGGGAACGTACAATAATCATAAAATCCTGGTGTCATAGTTGGGCATGGAGATATTTGTACTAACAGTAATTGCTAAAACGAGGTAAGATTTAAGCTTGCCTCGTTTTTAGCAATTCTAAAGAAGGTATATTTTATCCTTTAATGAATAATTTTATTATTAGTTTCTTTTTAAGGGAGGAAATGGCGTGATTGTGAATAAACGTATTCCCTTTGTTATCTTAACTATATTACTTCTTGTTCTCATCTTTCTTTGTATTATACTTAGAGATCGATCTGAGAATATAGTCTGCCTTATGAATTCACATTTCTTTCTAAAGGAAGATTTAAACGATCTTGCTCGAGAATATAAGGTTAAATCTGGTTTTTCTATCAAATATGTTTTCCCGAGAGAAAAAGCAAATGCAAAAATATATCTTTTGCAAGTGATTAACATGTTAGAAAAGAATCCAGAAAAATTTGATGTGATCATGGTACTCACGCATCCAACTCTTCACTTAGAAGAACAAAAAATCGTCGCATCATATTTTTTAGATGAAGATAATTATTCGCTTGCTTTAGATGACTATACCAGACTGGGTGTAAATCGATGGAGTGATAAGCCTGATGAAGCATTACAACTAATCCAAACTATAGTTGAGGAATATAAACAGGGTCTATTATATATACCGATATGGGAGCGCAAAAAAATAAAAGCATCACCAAATAAGTAGGAGGCTTAAGGATGAAGGATAGATCCGCATTTGTAATTATCATTGTGCTTTTACTAGCCGCTACCGGTCTTATAATTAAGTCGTTCTTTCAACCCCCGCGTGTTGTAACTCAAGATAAACAAGATAAGGAAGATAAAATCAATCTTCGCGTAAGTGGTTATGGAGGGTACCTTGAAGAAGATTACTTAAAAGAAATTAAAGAGGAATATGAAAATATTAATCCTTCTATTCGAATTATCTTAGAGATATCACCGGCTTCTATCGAAGATATGTCCTTTAAATCTGGCTTTATCCCTAACTATGAACAACGTATTTTAGCTGATTATGCAGCAAATAATTCTCCTGATATTTTTTATATACCACCTGGTAGAATAAGAAGATATGCTGAAGCTGAAGCTTTATTAAATGTTCAACCTTTTCTAGATGAAGAATATAGCGAGCTTTCAAGAAATATCGAAGGTGGTACCTTTGCTATTAGCAGAGGATCAATTACTCTAGGTATTTCCTCTAAAACCAAATATCCCGAAGAAGCTTTTAAGCTGCTAGATTATATTTACAAAGATTACCAAAAACGATTAGAAGAAATTAGAGCCAATGCTATCAAACAAGCAGCTAAATTTCTCCTCCCAGAAAGTGGCCTAGAAAGTAGTGATGATTTTCAATTAACATGGAATGCCTATGCTGTTGCCATGAATAGATCAGATTTAGTTTTATGGACTGCACCTGATAGTGAACCACTTTATTGGGGTTTCCGAGCACCTTATGATCATTATGATTATGTCTATGTACAATTAGGTTTTCGAAAAGAAGACAGGACAAAAATAACATCCGGTTCTGTATCATTACGTGCCCCATTTGCAGATAATTTCAAAATGGTTCATAACTTCAAAACCTGTATGGGGCTTTTAATAAGAGCAGTTGATCCAACCCTTACCACAGAAGAGGTAGAAAAAGTTCTTATAGACCTGGGTTTTGATCTAGATAACTTTGACTTAACACCATTTCATATGATTGGTGCTGTTTACTATCACGGTTATGAATATAGAACAGAAGCTCTAGGTATTAAAAAAGAGCATACAATGGCACAGGAATTTTCAAAAATGACGTTTGGACCTTCTTACAAACTGATTGGCAGAAAACAAGATGCCTGGCGAACGCCATACAGACGTTATCCTTAGTAAAAAATAACTCTAAGTTTGTTTTTTCTTGCTTTATAAATAGAAAATGAAAAGGAGGGTAAGATTATAACAATAATAAGTGTATTGACTAGAGATATTATCTGGGGAAATAGAATGTTTGAATTGGTGCAAAAACAGAATGATATCGATCTTAAATATGTAGGCCCACAGTTGTTAATCGCCATGCGTGGCACACTAGTTAAAAAAAAAGAATAGCCACTTTTTAAAGGGGCTATTCTTTTTTAGAAAAAAAACAGCCCTTTTCTTTGACTCCATCTCTCTATAAGCATATAATTAAATTGTAGTTACTGAACTCAGCCTTACTTTTGTTACTCTTTAGTTGCCTGTAAAAAGCAGGTTCGGTAAAAGTTTCTATAGTCTAAAAAAGGAGGATTACTGTGCAAGAACTACTTGGTCGTCTTAAAGCGATAAGTGATCTGACCCGCTTAAAAATACTCAAATTAATTATGGAAAGAGAGTTTAGCGTCTGTGAACTGGCCAAACTGCTTAATATCAGTCAACCGGCTGTCTCCCAACATTTAAGAAGGCTTAAGGCCGTTGGCTTGGCTGAAGATAAACGTAGGGGACAGTGGATCTATTATCAAACCACCAAAGATTCATTGCTTGATCTGGCCTCTGATCTTACCAAGCTTTGCCAATGTCAACTAGCCAATTTGCCTGAGTTCAAGGAGATACTGCCTCTTCTTGCCAATGTTAAAGACTTAGAGCTTGATTGCCGGAGTCCAAACGATAGTAAAAACTAGTATAAGGAGGCCTTTTTAAATGGATCTCTTTAGCCAGGTATCACAAGAGGCAATAAAAAGGCAGGCTCCTCTTGCTGATCGCATGCGACCACGAACCTTAGCTGAGTTTTATGGTCAAGATAAAGCTGTTGGCAAAGGTAGTGTCTTAGAACAGTTGATCCTGCACGATAAAGTTCCCTCCCTGATTCTTTTTGGACCTCCCGGCTCTGGAAAAACAACCTTAGCCGGCATTATTGCCAATCTAACTCAAGCTAATTTTATAACCTTAAGTGCGGTATCTAGCGGTGTTAATGATCTTAGAGCTGCGGTTTTAAACGCTAAAGAAGCTATCTTAAGGGGCAAAAAAACTATTCTATTTATTGATGAAGTTCATCGCTTCAACAAAGCTCAACAAGATGCCCTTTTGCCCTATGTTGAAGACGGTACCCTTATTCTAATCGGAGCTACTACTGAAAATCCGATGTTTAGTGTCAACAAAGCTCTGCTTTCAAGATGCCGCTTAGTAGAATTAGAATACCTTACAAGCGAAGCTATTCAGAAAATTCTTCTGGCTGCTTTATCTGACAAAGAAAGAGGCCTGGGAGAGTTTGAGACAGACCTGGAAGAAGATTTCCTGGAAAGGTTAATAATATTAACCAACGGTGATGCCCGTCAGGCCTTAAATACTCTTGAACTCTGTGTCTTAGCTGCTCCAAGAGTTGATGGCCGTGTGAGGCTAAACAAAAAAACCCTGGCCGATGTAGTGCAAAAGCCCATCTTAAACTACACCAAAGGTGGAGATGAACACTACGATGTGATCAGTGCCTTTATAAAAAGCGTACGTGGTTCTGATCCAAATGCCGCTATCTATTATCTTGCTCGTATGCTTTATGCCGGTGAAGATCCCCTATTTATAGCCAGACGATTAATAATTTTAGCTTCCGAAGATATTGGCCTGGCAGACCCGTTTGCTTTAACCATGGCTGTCAGTGCAGCCGAAGCCGTAAACCGCATCGGTCTACCCGAAGGTCGCATCCCGCTGGCAGAGGCAACTATCTATCTTAGTCTTTCTCCCAAATCAAACTCATCCTATCTGGCCATCGATAAAGCCCTGGCTTATATAGAAAAAAACAAACAACCGCAAGTACCCAATCATCTGCGCGATGGCAGCAGAGGCGGCCTGGAAAAATTAGGTTACGGTAAAGGTTATCTCTACCCCCACGATTATCCCGGCCATGTTGTATCTCAAAGGTACCTACCAGAAGGTCTCTTAGAAACCTTCTTTCTGCCGGGCGAACTAGATCGAACTACCTCTCCTAAAAGCTCACCCAAAAAGTAAGCCTTATAGCTTTTACTTTCAACATATTGAAAAAAAGCTAGCCTCTTTATTAAGAAAGAGCGCTAGCTTTTTTGGCGTAGATTTTTTTCAGCTTAAGGTATTCATACGCTGCCGGATGAAGATAATACCTGACATCTAGACCTGCCTGAAGTCTGTTTCTAATCTCGGTCGAGGAAATACCTATCGGTGGCGAGTCAATAAGGATAAAATCTTTGACATGTTCTTTAATAAATTCACTGTGACTGAAATCTGCCTCCGGCCTTGCTATCCCAATTACTTTACAATGCCTAATAATCTCCTCGGGCTTTTTCCAAGTACTAAAATCCCTCAGTGAATCTCCACCTACAATAAAGTAGATCTCAGCATCTGGAAATTTCCGACTTAACTCCGCCATCGTCTGATAGGTAAAAGCCGGGGTTTTTCTTTCATAGTCCCAAAGGCCAATCTTAAAAAAGGGGTTTTCAGCCAGGGAGAGTTCCAACATGGCCAGCCTGTCTTTGGCTGTAGCTGTGGCCTGTTTCTTATGGGGAGGAATATTAGCCGGGGCAAAATAAACACAATCTAGACCGACCTTTTCTCTGGCTACCTCAGCCATAAAAAGGTGCCCCCAGTGAACCGGATCAAAGGTGCCGCCTAGAATACCAATCTTCATCTGATCTGTCCTTCTCCCTCAATAACATATTTTACAGTGGTCAGTTCTTCTAAGCCCATCGGTCCTCTGGCGTGTAGCTTTTGAGTAGAGATCCCAATCTCAGCACCCAAGCCAAATTCAGCTCCATCGGTAAAACGGGTTGAAGCGTTGACATAAACCGCTGCGGCATCTACCTCAGCTTCAAAACGTTTGGCCGTAAAGTAATTGTTGGTAACAATAGCTTCCGAATGCTTGGAAGAATACTTAGCTATATGCATCAGAGCATCGTCTAAACTCTCTACCACTCTAATGGCCATGATTAAATCCAGGTATTCTGTAGACCAGTCGTTTTGATTTGCCACTTCAAGCTCAGGGAGGAACTGTCTGGCATAAGGACAACCTTTTAAGAGGACACCCCGGCTTTTTAATTCCTCTGCAATTAGCGGCAAAAACTCGGCAGCTATATCCTCATGGATTAAAGCCTTCTCTAGGGCATTACAAACCCCGGGCCTTTGGCATTTCCCATTAATAATAATCTCTTTGGCCATATCTAAATCGGCATCTTTGTCGATATAGATATGGCAGTTGCCAACCCCGGTTTCAATTACAGGTACGGTAGCGTTTTCGGTGACAAATTTAATCAAACCGGCACCGCCACGGGGAATAATCAAATCTAAGTATTCTCTAAGCTTAATCATCTCAGCTACTACTGTTCTATCGGTATCTTCAATTATTTGAATCGCATCAGGCGAAATTAAACTCCGAGCTAAACCGGCTTTTAGCACTTTAACTATGGCTTGATTGGAATGAAAAGCTTCACTACCGCCTCTTAGAATAACAGCATTGCCCGCTTTTAAACAAAGTGCCGCAGCATCAGAGGTAACATTGGGTCTGGCTTCATAGATAATACCGATTACCCCGATTGGCACCCGGACTTTTCTGATTTTAAGTCCGTTTGGTCTTTGAGTCATATAAATTTCATGGCCGTTAGGATCTTCTAGGTCGGCTACCTCCTTTAGACCGCTAGCCATAGCTTCTAACCTTTTTGATGTTAAAAGCAAGCGATCTTTCAGGGCTGTGGAAAGATGGGGGTTTTCTAAGAGATCCTGCTCATTGGCTTTTAATATTTCAGTTTCGCTATCTTTTAGGGCCTTGGCCATCTCTATCAAGGCCGCATTTTTTTGTAAGCTAGATTGTAAGGAGAGTGTCTTTGCGGCCTCAAAAGCCAGTTTGCTTTTTTGATATAAATCAGACATCTCAATCCCTCCTAAAAAGCACTAGATCGTTGCGGTGCACTACAGTATTAACCTCTTTCCCTAAAAGCTTGGTAGCTTCAAAAGAAGAAAGTCCTTGGATTTGATTTAGCTCGCCTGCACTATAGCGAGCTTGGCCTCTGGCGATAATCTGACCTTCTAGATCTTCGATATCAACCACATCACCTTTGTTAAACTCGCCTTTCACCTCTATAATACCACTGGAGAGGAGACTTTTACCTTCGTTAAGCAAAGCTTCTTTGGCACCGCCATCAATCACAATGGTTCCACTCGAACAAGCACCAAAGGCTACCCAGCGGCTTTTCCCCCGCAGGGATTCCTTATTGGGATAAAAAAAGGTACCAATACTAAGGCCATCGAGAATCTCTTTTAGTCTTTTTTGCTCTTTGGCATGGGCAATTATAACGGCAATACCGGTTTTAGTAGCGATATCGGCCGCTAATAGCTTAGTATACATCCCCCCGGTACCTCTTTTGGAACCAGCTCCGGAGGCTTTTTCCCAGAGTTCATCGGTTAAAGAAGTAACCTCTGATATTAATTTAGCTTCTTTATCCTGGCGCGGATCGGCTGTAAATAACCCCTCTACATCCGAAAATATTATTAAAAGATCGGCTTCACACAAAGCTGCCACCTGAGCTGAGAGAGAATCATTATCACCAAATTTTAATTCTTCGATAGCTACGGTATCATTTTCATTGACAATGGGTATAACATTTTCATTTAAAAGCGTTATAAAGGTGTTTTGCGCATTGACATAACGATTGCGAAGAGCCAGATCTTCTCGGGTCAGAAGAATCTGAGCTACGGTTTTGCCATATTCGGCAAAAAGTTTTTCGTAAAGATGCATTAAAAGCGGTTGCCCGACTGCTGCAGCTGCCTGCTTAAGAGGGATAGCCTTGGGCCTTTTTTCAATACCCAAACGGCTCATGCCAGCGGCAATGGCTCCGGAGGAAACTAAAACCACGCTCACTCCCGAATTGTGTAAATCAGCCACTGCTCTGACTAATAACTCAAAAGCATTAAGGTTAAGACTGCCGTTTTCATAAGTGAGACTTGAAGTGCCCACCTTAATCACTACTCTTTTTACATCACGGAAGATAGTCGCTTTTCACAGCGATGCCCCCTATCCAAAGATAAATTCAAATTCCAATTCCCCGATTTGAATAATATCGCCATCTTTGGCACCCTGGTTTTTTAGTGCCTCCATAACTCCAAGATATTCCAGTCTGGTCTCAATATATTGCAAGGCTTCAAAATTGCGTATATCAAAACGAGAAACCCAATCCAGAGATTTGCCATTTAGGATAAAACCGGTGTCAGTTTTTTCAATGGTAAAATCGTCTGTTTCCTTAAACTCCGGAGTAATCTCAACTCTTTGTTGGGCCCTTTCTTTTTTCGGCAGAGCCTGGAGGGTTTGAATAATAACCTCGCAAAGTTCGGAAACGCCCTCTTTGGTTACGGCCGAAATAGCTAAAATATCACCATAGGCATCTTTAAGCCTGGTCAAATTAGCTTCACAACCTAAATCCATCTTAGTCGCCACTAAGATCTCTGGTTTTTTGGCTAATTCAGGGTTAAATTTATTCAGTTCAGCTCTGATTACAGCGACATCTTCAACCGGATCACGGCCATCTGTTCCAGAGGCATCAACCAAATGGACGATAAGCCTCGTTCTTTCAATATGTCTTAAAAAAGCATGGCCAAGACCGATACCTTCGCTAGCTCCTTCAATTAGGCCAGGAATATCTGCCATCACAAACGACTGATAGTTACCAACCTTAACCACTCCTAAGTTGGGTACCAGTGTGGTAAAAGGGTAGTTAGCTATTTTAGGTCTGGCTTTAGAAACACTGGCGATTAAAGTAGATTTGCCGACATTGGGAAAACCTACTAAACCAACATCAGCCAGAAGCTTTAATTCTAATTCCAGTTCGCGTTCTTCACCTTTTTGTCCTGCTTCACTAAAACGAGGTCCTTTCCTCTTAGGATTGGCAAAGCGGGTATTGCCGCGGCCTCCTTGGCCTCCTTTGGCCACAACCAGCTTTTCTTTGTGGTTAATTAAATCACCTAAAATATCCCCAGTGTCACGATCTTTAATAATGGTTCCCGGTGGTACTCTAACAATAAGATCTTCGCCGTTTTTACCTACCTGATTAGAGCCCAAACCATTGGCACCTCTTTGAGCTTGATATTGCCTTTGATATTTAAAATCGAGCAAGGTATTTAAACCTTCATCGACTTCAAAGATTACCGAGCCCCCATCTCCGCCATCTCCACCGTCAGGTCCACCTAAAGGTACATATTTTTCCCGGCGAAAACTGACAATACCGTTGCCGCCATTGCCACCTTCAACTTTTATATAAACATGATCTACAAACACCCGATCACCTCTTTTTAAGCCTAAACATTGACCCGATAACGGCCAGACCAAAGGCAATAGCACCTGCTATAAGCAGGGTCATAGCCACTTCGTTAAGACCGCCTAAGTTATCTCCTTGTAAAAAGTATTCCATACTGCGGTAGACCCGCATACCGGGTACTAAAGGTATTATACCCGGAACCGCTAAGGTAGTGGCAGGGGTTTTTAAAAATCTCGATAATTCTTCGGCTAAAAGCGATACCACCGCTGCAGCTACAAACGTAGCAAACACAGCTCCTGAAAAAGGTACTACTGCCAAATACCCCAGCCAGCCGACTGCTCCTACCAGTGAGGCGTAATAAAGCAGATTTAAGGGGATCTTATAAAGCACCGCAAAACCACCGGAAGCCAAAAAAGCTGCCAAAAACTGGAGGGTTAGATCATAAAAAGTCACCTTACCACCTCCATAATCCAAGGGCTAGAGCTGAACCTGCCGCAAGGGCTGCAGCTATAGCTAAAGCCTCTGCCGCCCTACTGGTTCCAGATAACAGTTCACCTTGAACGATATCTCTTACAGCTGAGGCTATGGCAACTCCGGGAACCAGCACCATCAGACCTCCGACTAAAACCAGAGGTGTACTAATCTCCGGGAAAAAGTACTGGGCCAAATAAACATAATTAGCCACTAAAAATGAGGATGCGATACCGGAAAGATAATAATTGGCATTAAAATGTTCCAAGACTTTAGTGACACTAAAGGCAATTAATCCGGCTATTGCAGCAACTATCAGCTCCATTTGCCTGCCGCCTAAGATAAAGGTAAAGCTTACACTAGCTACCATCACCGCTAAAACCCTCTGAAAGGTTGTATAGCTTAACCCCCGCAGATCTTTTATTCTTTGGCTTGCTTCTTGTAGGGTCAAGTCGCCTTTTGCCAATTCTCTTGAGATAGCATTGACACCGGCAATACGCCCCAGATCCTCGGTACGGTAATGGATCCGTCTGATTCTGGTTAAAAATTCCTGGTCTTTGCCTACGGTCAAAAAGATACCTGTCGGCGTGACATAGGCCTCTACCGAATAGCCTAGAGCTTTACCCATTCTTTCCATGGTCTCTTCAGTCCTGTATACTTCAGCTCCTGAGGTAAGAAGCATCTCTCCTGCTGCTAGAATCAAATCCACAACTTCGCTGTGCATAGCCCTATCCCCCCCTCCCCAAAAGCCCTTTTTTCAAAAAAGCCCTTCGGGATTTCCCGAAGGGCTTGGTTTGCAGTACAGCTTAATCAGCTAAAGCATATACACTGACCTTTTTGCCATTTTTGCCCTTTGGCTCAAAGGTTACATAGCCGTCGATAAGAGAGTAAATGGTATGATCTTTACCCAGTCCTACATTGCAACCGGGATGAATCTTCGTTCCTCTCTGCCGGATAAGGATGCTCCCTGCAGAAACCATCTCGCCACCAAAGCGCTTAACACCCAGACGTTGAGCGGCTGAATCACGACCGTTTTTACTACTACCTACACCTTTTTTAGATGCAAAAAACTGTAGATTTATACGGAGCATCTCTAACACCTCCTTACAATGTCGAGTTTAACATATTCCTGATAGCTGTTTGCCATATCCTCTAAAGCCCAAAAAAGAGTATTAAGAATAGTCTCTGCTCTAATTAGCTGGTCATTTTCCAACTTAGACCATTTTGGGGCTATGACAAACACGGCTTCTTTTTCATTGGGGTTAATTTCAGCAGGTATATTATAGCGCTTAAGAGCAATACCTGCGGCAAAAGCCAGGGTGGAAATGCCGGCGCAGACTATATCTTCGCCTTTCTTTGCATAACCGGTATGGCCTTTTATAGTAACTCGTAAAATGCGTTCTTTAATATCAACCGTAATGTGAGTCATTAGCCTAAAATTGAGGTAATCTTTAGCTCGGTGTAAGGTTGACGATGTCCTTGTTTCTTACGGTAGTTCTTCTTGGCTTTATACTTGAATACAATAATCTTTTTAGCCTTGCCATTTTTAACTACTTCAGCGGTAACTTTAGCTCCATCAATATAAGGAGCGCCTACCTTAGTCTCATCGCCACCAATTAGAAGCACCTTATCCAAATCAACTACGTTGCCGGCTTCGGCATCAAGTTTTTCAACTTTGATGAGATCGCCTTCACTTACACTGTACTGCTTCCCACCTGTTTCTATTACAGCATACTTCAACCTGCCCACCTCCATTTCTCTTAGACTCGCCGAAAAAGGCGCGTAAAAACGTCTTAAAGCCTTGCCCGAGCGGTTTTGAGTTGCAGGTTGTCAGCCACTCTTTGTTAGTATAACACCTAATAATCTTCTTGTAAACTAGATCTAGTATATATCAGTACTGACGCATGCAATTTTTTAATCTTTGACTCCACTGCGTAAATAGAGTACTGTCCCCTCTTAATAACTCATATGAAACTTTATACAGGTAATTCCTTGTTCCGTTGACTGTGCAAAAAGATAAAGATGGGGTAACTATTTTAGATGGGCAAGTAAACGTAGCCAATATTTGCTGTGTTAGTAAAGCACAAATGGGGGATTATGTAACTTCATTATCTCCCCAAGATTTAAAGAAGGTTGCAATTGCGGTAGCGAGATCTTTGGACTTAATGACTCATTATAATAGATTGAAAAAAAGACTACCAGATAAACTGAAATTTATTGATAGGATAAAACAGGATCGGAATATAGCTCAAGATTATATAAAAAAACTCAGGACTATTGCTCAAGTATCCACCGATGATGAGCTTGAAGAATTTATCCGATCAAAATTGACTTCAAGTGGGGGAACTTTGGATAAGTTCCTCTTTACTTTATATGTATAAAATTCTTGTAATAACATATAAGAAAAACACAAAGTGGCTTCAGCCAGGAAAGCTAAGGTTTTAAGATGAAAGCTGCCATTTCCGGCGGCTTTCATCGTTTTATCACTCCACACAGAAGTGGTTTTTTTATGCCAATTTTAAGGAGATAATGCCCCACATGAGAATACCCATCCTGTCGGACCTGTTTAAATCCAGAGCTACCCCCCAAGTTAAATGAACTGTAAATAAGTTGCATGTCCTGTTTGGAAAAATCAAATTAAAGTCCATAGCTTGGGCACCTTTCTTAATAAAAGCCAAACTAGTTATCTCATTTTAATTTTGTTAAGTCTAGTATCTTATGCGAATTTTTTTTCGTATTCCTTCATTACGATCATTCTAAGCCGTTTCACAACTCATATATAAGCACTAAGAGTATTCACTAACCAAAAGAACAGTCCGAAGATTGATTTACCTATGCTATAAATTCAGCTGTCATCTGTTTTGGCTACGAATAAAAGGCTGCTGACCTTTTTTGTCAGCAGCCTGAAGGAGTTTATAAAATCTACTCCTTTATTTAATTCTTTCCAGGCCAGCTTGGCGCCTTACCGGTAGCAGCAATTTCCCCGGCAATCTTACCAAAGGCCAGAGCATCAGCCACAGCATTAGAACCAAGGCGGTTAGTTCCGTGTACTCCACCTGTAACCTCACCAGCTGCAAAAAGACCAGGAATTACTTGATCCCAGATATCTTGCACCTGTGCCCTAGGGGTAATCTTTAGACCACCCATGGTATGGTGAGCAGATGGCCATTGAGGAATTGCATAGTAAGGACCTTCGTAAATAGGCAGGGTTACACCCTTGTCGATACGTTTACCAAAGTCCAAGTCCTTGCCGTTTTCAACGAAGTTGTTGTGTCTTTCAAGAGTAGCTTTGAGAGTCTCTACACTCATGTTAACTTTGTTACCTTTATAGGTATGAGCATTGATCATCTCTACTAGTTCTTCCAAAGTATCGGCCTTAAAGATTCTGTCTCTGGACATACCCCATTTAAGGTCAGCTTCGGTGGTAAACTGGTAGGCCATCTTCTCATTGAAAATGGAGAAGGTTGGAAAACCTCCCGATTTAAGAGCTGCCATGGAGTTGACATCTCTGCGCTCGCCTTCGTCAACATATCTCTTACCATTGATATCTACATAAACGATACCAAAGCCCGGTCCGCTGCAGGGAATAACTGCAACTTTATCTAAACGGCCATTGTTTGGATCGGCAAATGGATACAGTTGAATATAGGACATATGCAAGGTATTGGCACCAATCTGCTGAGCCAGTCTGATACCTTCACCGGTAGCACATGGTTGATTAGTAGTTGGGGTTTCAGGAGTAATCCAAGGCACGTAGTTTTGTCTCATTTCAGGGTTGGCAGCAAAACCGCCGGTAGCTAAAACAACACCCTTAAGAGCGCGGATATTCTTAGTACCTTCTTTGGTTTCCACCTTAATACCAAGAACATTACCCGCCAGAGGCTCTTCACGATATATATAGACCATCTTGGTGTTTAGCTGTAGCGAAATATTCTCTTTTTTTAACATTTCGTATTGAGTTACAATAATATCAGAGCCGCACTGACTTTCAGTGGTATAAGTGCGGTAACTATAGTGTCCGCCAATACGAGAAAGTGCGTCTCTGACTTTAAGACCATTATCAAGCAATAGATTCAACATCACAGGTGAACCATAGACAAACTGCTCAACAAGTTTAGGATCGGAAAGATTATCTCCACCGGCAATAGTATCTGCAATGTGCTTTTCAGGCGTATCAAGTTCCAGATTAAGCTTTTCTGCCATGTTTAGCTTACTGGTATATGAAGCCCAAATACCACCGTTGATGATGGAGTTGCCACCGACAAAAGGCATCTTTTCAATTAAAACGGTTTTAGCACCAGCCATATGCGAAGCATAAGCTGCTGATAAACCTGCAAAACCGCCACCAACAACTATAACATCATAAGTCTCATCCCACTTAGTTGGGGGAGCAATAAAGCCTTTATCCTCAGCACCTACTCCTAAACTAAAGGAGAGAACTAGAAGAGCTGTCACAAATAGGATTATGCTTTTTTTCATCTATAAACTCTTCCTTTCTAAGTTATTAGTATTATTTGAGGGCATCTTTAACAGCATTCATTAAAGCTTTGCTGCTTACTGAAGCCCCTGCTACAGCGTCCACTTCAATACTTTGAGCCTTGAGGATATGAGGAATAACTTTCTCAAAAGCCACATCACCCAGAAATGGTGTTTCTTTGTGTTCGAGAACCTTAATATCTGTTAGCTTGCCATCTTTAACGGTTACCTGCACCTTTATTGGAGCATTGTGACCTTTGGCCGTGCCAACAAAAACACCATCCTTAAAGACTATCTTCTTTGAAGCATTGGCTTGATCAAGTATGCTTCCTACAGCACTGATCATAGCATTGCTCGAAACCGTAGCTCCTAAAACGGCATCAACATCGCTGCTTTGAGTAGCTATAATAGCTTTAGAAACCTCAAAAAAGGCAGTGTCTGAGATGATTGGTGTCTCTTCAGACTCTAGTACATCAATCTTTGCGATCCGGCCGCTTTTAATCACGACCTCAACCTTAATTGACCCGTTGTTGCCTTTAGCTTGAGCCTGATAAACACCATCTTTATAGCCAGGGCTTTTTAAGGCATCTTCGACAGCACGCATCATACCTTGGCTGGAAATGGTAGCACCCATAACGGCGTCTACATCAAGTTTTTGATTAGCGATAATCGCTTTACTAACTTCAGCAAAAGCTGTATCGGAAATAATTGGTGTCTCTTCAGACTCTAAAACCTTAATTCTAGAAATCTCACCTCCTGTTACAGTTACCTCTACCTTAATAGAGCCATTGTTACCCTTAGCCTGACCGCTAAAAATCCCATCCGGATAGGCTGCTAAGGCACTACAGGTTATTAAGGCCAATGCTATAAACGCCAACAGGGGTTTAATTGTTTTGCGCATTATATACTAACCTCCTTCCCTGTTCGTTTATTATTTAACATTCTTCGTCACCTTTTTGACTCCTGCCTATTTTAAAATATATTTATATTATATTTATATAACATCTTTTAAACCCTGAATCTACGTCTAAAGAACAATCCTTATATCCTTCGCTTTTACCGAAGTTTAAACAAGCTAACAATAAATATAATTATACTAGCTAAAAATAACGCCAATCTGATACTAATTTCTTTCCTTGCTCCAAATGATAAGAGTCATAATTCCAAAAATGCCATCACTAATAGTGATGGCATTTTTGGAATAACGCTAAAGGCTTTATAAATAAGCGTTACTTTTAAGATTTATTTGTTTTATCGAGAATTTCAAGTATAAGTTAGCCACCAATGTGCCCAAATTTCTAAGAATTATTCTCTAAGCATTGAGGAGTAGTGAATGAACTTAGCATAGTAGTTTCCAACTGGCTGGGCCCAGCCAGTTTTAACTATGACAAGGCA